>NZ_JAXCIL010000002.1:928399-1237866 GCF_034387475.1 Pseudomonas sp. Teo4 | reverse complement strand
GCGCAGGTGCGCGTCGTCATGACCCGTGGTGGTGCCGAGTTCATCACCCCGTTGACCCTGCAGGCGCTCTCCGGACACCCGGTGCACATGGATCTGCTCGACCCTGCCGCCGAAGCGGCCATGGGCCATATCGAACTGGCCAAATGGGCCGACCTGGTGCTCATCGCCCCCGCCACCGCCGACCTCATGGCGCGCGTGGCCCAAGGCATGGCCGACGACCTGCTGACCACCCTGGTGCTGGCCACCGACGCCACCGTGGCCGTGGCCCCCGCCATGAACCAGGCCATGTGGCGCGACCCGGCCACCCAGGCCAACCTCGACCTGCTCAAGAGCCGTGGCATCCAAGTGTTTGGCCCAGCCTCAGGCAGCCAGGCATGTGGCGACGTCGGCCTTGGCCGCATGCTGGAACCTACCGACCTAGCCTGGTGCGCCGCCGAAAGCTTCAAACGCGAGGCACTGACCGGCAAACACGTGCTGATCACCGCCGGCCCGACCCAGGAAAACATCGACCCGGTGCGCTACATCACCAATCATAGCTCCGGGAAGATGGGCTTTGCCCTGGCCGAAGCGGCCGCAGAAGCCGGGGCTCGGGTGACCCTCGTCACCGGTCCCGTGCACCTGCCGACACCTGACCGGGTCACCCGTATCGACGTGGTGAGCGCGCGGGACATGCTCGCAGCCTGTGAGGCGGCCATGCCGTGCGACCTGTTCATCGCTTCTGCGGCGGTCGCGGACTACCGCCCGGAGGTCGTCGCCACGCAAAAACTCAAGAAAGATCCTACGACTGGCGACGGCATGCTGCTGCAGATGGTGCGCAATCCGGATATCCTCGCCACCATCGCTGGCCGTGACGACCGCCCGTTCAGCGTCGGCTTCGCCGCCGAGACCGAACACTTGCTCGATTACGCCACGCGCAAGCTCAAGGACAAGAACCTCGACCTGATCGTCGCCAATGATGTGGCCAACCCCAGCATCGGCTTCAACAGCGAGGAGAACGCCCTGACCGTGATCGACCGCCAGCAACACCAGACCCTCTTCGCGCAAACCAGCAAAGGCAAGATTGCCCGCCAGCTGGTCGCCTTCATCGCCGAACGGCTCAACCAGGTTCAATAAGTTACATGCACGCTCTTCAAGCCAAGATTCTCGACCCACGTCTGGGCAGCGAATTCCCGCTGCCGCAATACGCCACCCCTGGCTCCGCCGGCCTTGACCTGCGCGCCCTGCTCAAGGAAGACACTGTCCTTGAGCCCGGCCAGACCCTGCTGATTCCAACCGGCCTGTCGATCTACATCGGCGACCCCGGCCTGGCCGCCATGATTCTGCCGCGCTCGGGCCTGGGCCATAAGCACGGCATCGTGCTCGGCAACCTGGTGGGGCTGATCGACTCGGACTACCAGGGCGAGCTGATGGTGTCGTGCTGGAACCGTGGCAATACCCCATTCACCATCGCCGTCGGCGAGCGCATTGCGCAGCTGGTGCTGGTACCGGTGGTACAGGCCCACTTCGATATCGTCGAGGCCTTCGACGAGACTCAGCGCGGCGCAGGCGGCTTCGGCCATTCCGGTAGCCACTGAGCCGACTGACAAGCGTTCAGGCCAAGGATGGCGAACTCTCTGGCGATTCCACCGTCCAAGCGTTCAGTTTGTGCCTGCCAAAAAGCCTTTGACTAAGGGAGTTTCCAGAGATGAATGACATGGCCCACCTGGTACCCGCACTGCCCGACAGCATCTTCCGCGCCTATGACATCCGTGGCGTGGTCGGCAAGACCCTGCACGGCGAAACCGCCTACTGGATCGGCCGCGCCATCGGCGCGCAGACCATCGCCCAGGGCGAACCGCAGATTTCCGTCGGCCGCGACGGCCGCTTGTCCGGCCCCATGCTGGTCGAGCAACTGATCAAAGGCCTGGTCGACGCCGGTTGCCAGGTCAGCGACGTCGGCTTGGTGCCGACCCCGGCGCTGTACTTCGCCGCCAACGTGCTGGCCGGCAAGTCGGGCGTGATGCTCACCGGTAGCCACAACCCGTCGGACTACAACGGTTTCAAGATCGTCATCGCCGGCGACACCCTGGCCAACGAACAGATCCAGGCCCTGCTGACCCGCCTGAAGAGCAACGACGTGCCGCGTGCCGAAGGCAGCGTGCAGAAGGTCGAGATCCTCGACCGCTACTTCCAGCAGATCGTCGCTGACGTGAAGCTGGCCAAGAAGCTCAAGGTAGTGGTGGACTGTGGCAACGGCGCTGCGGGCGTCATCGCACCGCAACTGATCGAAGCCCTGGGCTGCGAGGTCATCCCGCTGTTCTGCGAGGTGGATGGCAATTTCCCCAACCACCACCCGGACCCGGGCAAGCCGGAAAACCTCGAAGACCTGATCGCCAAGGTCAAGGAAACCGGTGCCGACATCGGCCTGGCCTTCGACGGTGACGGCGACCGCGTCGGCGTGGTGACCAACACCGGCAGCATCGTCTACCCCGACCGCCTGTTGATGCTGTTCGCTCAGGACGTTCTGGCGCGTAACCCTGGCGCCGAGATCATCTTCGACGTCAAATGCACTCGCCGCCTGACCCCGCTGATTGAACAGCACGGTGGCCGCGCACTAATGTGGAAGACCGGTCACTCGTTGATCAAGAAGAAGATGAAGCAGACCGGCTCCTTGCTTGCGGGCGAGATGAGCGGCCATATCTTCATCAAGGAACGCTGGTATGGTTTCGACGACGGTATTTACAGCGCCGCACGCCTGCTGGAGATCCTCAGCAAGGCCGGCCAGGATGCCGAAACCCTGTTCGCCGCATTCCCGAACGATATTTCCACGCCGGAAATCAATATTGATGTGACCGACGAGGGTAAATTCAGCATCATTGATGCACTGCAACGCGACGCCGACTGGGGCGATGCCAACCTGACCACCATCGACGGTGTGCGGGTCGACTACACCCACGGCTGGGGCCTGGTCCGCGCCTCCAACACCACGCCGGTGCTGGTCCTGCGCTTCGAGGCCGAGACCGACGCCGAGTTGCAACGTATCAAGGATGTTTTCCGTGCCCAGTTGCTGCGGGTTGCCCCTGAGCTGCAACTGCCGTTCTGACCGACTATCTGTTCCTTACAGGAGCCCTGCATGACCCTCGATCGCGATGCCGCTTCCCATGTAGCCGAGGTTTTGTCCGAAGCACTGCCTTACATCCGCCGCTTCGTCGGCAAGACCCTGGTGATCAAGTACGGCGGCAACGCGATGGAGAGCGAGGAGCTCAAGACCGGCTTCGCCCGTGACATCGTGCTGATGAAGGCCGTTGGCATCAACCCGGTGGTGGTTCACGGTGGTGGCCCGCAAATCGGCGACCTGCTCAAGCGCCTGTCGATCGAAAGCCACTTCATCGACGGCATGCGTGTCACCGATGCCGCCACCATGGACGTGGTGGAGATGGTGCTGGGTGGCCAGGTCAACAAGGACATCGTCAACCTGATCAACCGCCATGGCGGCAGCGCCATCGGCCTGACCGGCAAGGACGCGGAGCTGATCCGCGCCAAGAAACTCACCGTCACCCGTCAGACCCCGGAAATGACCACGCCGGAAATCATCGACATCGGCCACGTCGGCGAAGTCGTGGGCGTGAACACCGAGCTGCTGAACATGCTGGTCAAAGGCGACTTCATTCCGGTGATCGCGCCAATCGGCGTGGGCGCCAACGGTGAGTCGTACAACATCAACGCCGACCTGGTGGCTGGCAAGGTGGCCGAGGCGCTGAAAGCCGAGAAGCTGATGCTGCTGACCAACATCGCCGGCCTGATGGACAAGCAAGGCCAGGTCCTGACCGGCCTGACCACCGAGCAGGTCAACGAGCTGATCGCCGACGGCACCATCTACGGCGGCATGCTGCCGAAGATCAAATGCGCACTGGAAGCGGTCCAGGGCGGCGTGAACAGCTCGCACATCATCGACGGTCGCGTGCCGAACGCGGTACTGCTGGAGATCTTCACCGACAGCGGCGTGGGCACCCTGATCACCAACCGCAAGCGTCACTGACAACCTGCACCGGCCTCTTCGCGGGTAAACCCGCTCCCACAAGGAATGCACCGCGCCTGTGGGAGCGGGTTTACCCGCGAAAGGGCCGGAACAGGCGGCACAAAAAAAGGCGACCTTCATCGAAGGTCGCCTTTTTCATTACCAAGCCAGGATCAGATCCCGTACTGCGCCCGATACGCCTCTACGGCTGGCAGATGCTGCTTGAGCTGCGGGTCATCGGCCAGGAACTCCAGCACCTGGGTCAGCGAAACGATGCTGACCACCGGAATGCCGAAGTCGCGTTCCACTTCCTGGATCGCCGACAGCTCGCCATTGCCGCGCTCTTCACGGTTCAGCGCGATCAGCACGCCTGCGGCCTTGGCCTGCTGGGCGTTGATGATCTGCATGACTTCGCGAATGGCGGTGCCGGCGGTGATCACGTCGTCGATGATCAGCACGTCACCGGCCAGCGGTGCGCCAACCAGGCTGCCGCCTTCGCCGTGGTCCTTGGCTTCCTTGCGGTTGAAGCACCAAGGCACATCGAGCTGATGCTGATCGGCCAGCGCCACAGCAGTGGTCGCCGCCAGGGGGATACCCTTGTAGGCCGGGCCAAACAGCACGTCGAACGGAATCTTGCTGTCGACGATGGCCGCGGCATAGCAACGACCCAGCTGCGCCAGGGCGGAACCTGTGTTGAACAGGCCGGCATTGAAGAAGTACGGGCTGGTACGCCCCGATTTCAGGGTGAATTCACCGAAACGCAGAACCCCGCGATCGATGGCAAAACGGATGAAGTCGCGCTGATACGGCTGCATAAATGTCCCGGGCACCACGGATTTAGCTAAATGAGTTGAGCTCGGGTATCATACACGCACGAGATTTTTGGGGCCATTTATGCGGATCATCAGTGTGAACGTTAATGGCATTCAGGCTGCGGCCGAGCGTGGATTGCTCAGCTGGCTGCAAGCCCAGAATGCCGACGTCATCTGCCTTCAGGATACCCGCGCCTCGGCCTTTGAACTCGATGACCCAGCTTTCCAGCTCGATGGCTATTTCCTTTATGCCTGCGACGCGGAGGTGCCCGCCCAAGGTGGCGTGGCACTGTATTCGCGGATGCAGCCCAAGGCAGTCATCACCGGCCTGGGCTTCGAGACAGCCGACCGCTACGGGCGTTACCTGCAGGCCGATTTCGACAAGGTAAGCATCGCTACGCTGCTGCTGCCATCGGGAATGAACGGCGACGAAGACTTGAACCAGAAGTTCAAGTTGATGGACGACTTCGCCAAGTACCTGGACAAGCAGCGGCGCAAGCGTCGCGAGTACATCTATTGCGGCTCGTTCTACGTGGCGCAGCAGAAGCTCGACATCAAGAACTGGCGTGACAGCCAGCAGTCGCCTGGTTTCCTGGCGCCGGAACGCGCCTGGATGGACGCCATCACCGGCGACATGGGCTATGTGGACGCGCTGCGTGAAGTCAGCCGTGAAGGTGACCAGTACAGCTGGTGGCCGGACAACGAGCAGGCCGAAATGCTCAACCTGGGTTACCGGTTCGACTACCAGATCCTCACCCCAGGCCTGCGCCGCTTCGTGCGCAATGCCCGTCTGCCACGTCAGCCGCGCTTCTCGCAGCATGCGCCGCTGATCGTTGACTATGACTGGACGCTGACCATCTAAAACGAACTGGGGCCGCTTCACGGCCCATCGCCGGCAAGCCGGCTCCTACAGGTACCGCGTCGCTCTTGAGGCTTGCGCTATTCCTGTGGGAGCCGGCTTGCCGGCGATGGGCCGCGAAGCGGCCCCAGTGTCTTACCTCAAATCAGTCAGCCAGTGCAGCCTGCTGCAGCTCGAAGATTTCGTTCATGCCCTTCTGCGCCAGCGCCAGCATGGCGTTGAAGTCTTCCGGCTGGAACGGCGCGCCTTCGGCGGTGCCCTGCACTTCAATGAAGCCGCCAGCACTGGTCATGACCACGTTCAGGTCGGTCTCGGCAGCGGAGTCTTCCAGGTAATCCAGGTCGAGCACGGCCTCACCCTGATACATACCCACCGACACGGCCGCGATCATGTGCTTGAGCGGGTTGCCAGCCTTCAGGCCGCCACGCTTCTTGATCACTGCCAGTGCGTCACACAGGGCAACCATGGCGCCGGTGATCGAGGCGGTACGCGTGCCACCGTCGGCCTGGATCACGTCGCAGTCGATGTACAGGGTGATGTCACCCAGCTTGCTCATGTCCAGCGCGGCGCGCAGCGAGCGGCCGATCAAGCGCTGGATTTCCAGGGTTCGGCCACCCTGCTTGCCACGACTGGCCTCGCGCTGGTTACGCTCACCGGTGGAGCGCGGCAGCATGCCGTACTCGGCGGTCAGCCAGCCTTGACCCTGGCCTTTGAGGAAGCGGGGAACACCATTTTCGACGCTGACCGTGCAGACGACCTTGGTGTCGCCGAACTCGACCAGTACCGACCCCTCGGCGTGCTTGGTGTAGTTGCGGGTGAGGCGGATCGAGCGGAGCTGATCGGCGGCGCGACCACTTGGACGTTTCATCTGGGATACCTGTACCGGGACTTTGAATCTGCCCTGCATTATAGGGCCCGTCGCCTTGCGAGGACATGCCTATTGTCGCGCCCCGGGCAGTCTGTCGACTTTTCCCATCAGCCGACGGCCGATCTGTAACATGGGTGGATTGGGCGCCAAGGCCCCACTGCGCTACAATCCTGCGCCTTGCAGCCGAAAGGCTTTCCGTTCACTCCATCTACGCGAGGTACTCCCCATGGTGCACAGCATGACCGCTTTTGCTCGAGTCGAGCGCGCCGGCAGCCAAGGCACCCTGATCTGGGAGCTGCGTTCGGTCAACCACCGTTACCTGGAGCCCCACCTGCGTCTGCCCGAGGCGCTGCGCGACCTTGAAGGCGCCGTCCGCGAAGGCCTGCGCCAGGGAGTTTCCCGAGGCAAGGTGGAATGCACCCTACGTCTTAATGAAGACAACGCTGGCAAGCCGCTCAAGGTTGACCGCGAGCGCGCCGCGCAATTGGTCGCCGCCGCCGAGGAAGTCGCCGGCCTGATCAAGCAGCCCGCTCCGCTCAACCCATTGGAAGTGCTGTCCTGGCCAGGCGTGCTGGTCGCCGATGCCAGCGACCCGCAAGCCCTCAATGCCGAGGCGGTGGCGCTGTTCGATGAGGCCCTGGCCGAACTCAAGGCCGGCCGCTTGCGTGAAGGCCAGGAACTGGCCCGTCTGATCAACGAGAGACTGGACAGCATGGCCACCGAGGTCACCACCCTGCGTGCCCTGGTGCCACAGATGCTGGCGGCCCAGCGGCAGAAGATCCTCGACCGCTTTGGCGACCTGCAGGCCGAGCTCGACCCGCAGCGCCTGGAGCAGGAGATGGTCCTGCTGGCACAGAAAAGTGACGTGGCCGAGGAGCTGGATCGCCTCAGCACTCACGTCACAGAAGTGCGTCGGGTACTGAAGTCCGGCGGGGCCGCGGGTCGCCGTCTGGACTTCCTGATGCAAGAGCTCAACCGCGAAGCCAATACCCTGGGCTCCAAGGCCTTCGACCCGCGCAGCACGCAAGCGGCGGTCAACCTGAAGGTACTGATCGAACAGATGCGTGAACAAGTACAGAACATCGAGTAAGGCCTCCCCTACCATGAATCACAGCAGCGGCACCCTCTACATCGTCTCGGCCCCCTCCGGCGCCGGCAAGACCAGCCTGGTCACGGCCCTGACCAAGGACGACCGACAGATTCGTGTCTCGGTCTCGCACACGACTCGCGCCATGCGCCCAGGCGAAGAACACGGGGTGAACTATCACTTCGTCGTGCATGAGGAATTCAAGGCACTGATCGAGCAAGGCGACTTCCTCGAACACGCCGAGGTCTTCGGCAACTTCTACGGCACCTCGCGCAGCGCGTTGCAGCAAACCCTCGACCAGGGCTTCGACCTGATCCTGGAAATCGACTGGCAAGGCGCCCAGCAAGTGCGCAAGCTGATGCCGGAAGCGCTGTCGGTCTTCATCCTGCCGCCAAGCCAGCAAGCGCTGCGTGAACGCCTGGATGGCCGCGGGCAGGACAGCGAAGAGATCATCGCAGGGCGCATGAAAGAAGCGGTCAGCGAGATGGTGCACTACGACGAGTACGACTACGTGATCATCAACGATGATTTCAGCGTTGCGCTGGAGGAGTTGAAGGCGGTGTTTGTCGCGAATCGGTTGCTGCTGAAGAAGCAGCAGCAGCGCCACAGCGAACTGCTGAAAGAACTGCTGGCCTGATAGACCAGAGGGGCCGCTTTGCGGCCCATTCGCCGGCAAGCCGGCTCCCACAGGCTCTGCATAGCACTCAAGACCTGTGGGGGGCTGTGGGAGCTGACTTGCCGGCGAATGGGGCGCAAAGCGCCCCCAGCATTATTCCTGCAACGGCAAAGTCGCCTGCTGACGCAGAGTAGCCCCCAGGAAGTAAGCCGGCGCGCGCATCCGCGACAGCATCATCAGCACGATCCCCAGCGCCGAGATGATCGCGGCGATCACGAACACCAAGCCCAGCCCACCCACATGCGAGCCGCTGCCGAAGTCAGGCGAGGCGCTGTCGATCGCCGTGCGCACGAAGATCACCGACAGAATCACCCCGCCCACCAGCGGACACAGGCCGCGCATGAAGAAGTGGCGCAGGCTGTCGAACAGGCTGTCACGGAAGTACCAGACGCAAGCAAAGGCCGTCAGCGAGTAGTAGAAGCAGATCATCATCCCCAACGCGGTGATGGTGTCGGCCAGTACGTTTTCGCTAAGGGTACGCATCGTCACATAGAACAAACCTGCGGCAACGCCTGCACAGATGGTGGCGTAACGTGGAGTCTGCGAGCGCGGGCAGACACTGGCGAACTTCTGCGGAACAGCGCCGTAGTAACCCATGGCAAGTAAGGTGCGCGCTGGCGAAACGAAGGTCGACTGCAACGAAGCAGCAGTGCTGGCCAGCACGGCGATGGACATCAGGATCGCCAATGGCCCCATTACCGGCCCCGCCAGGTGGGCAAAGACGTTTTCCTGAATGCGCGGGTTGTTCAGGCCCAGGCCCTCCTCACTGACTCCGGCGAATTGCAATGTTGCGATTGCAGTGAACAGGTACAGGCCGAGAATCAGCAGCACGGTCCAGGTCGCCGCCTTGCCCGGCACTTCGTCGCTACCGATCGATTCTTCACTGACGGTCAGGCATACATCCCACCCCCAGAAAATGAAGATCGACAACGACAGCCCGGCAGCGAACGCCGAGAACGACTCGACGCCGAACGGGTTGAACCAGGCGAAATCGAACTCCAACGGTGGCGGCGCAGTGGTCTCGCCGAACGCCGCGAAGGCGAAGCCAAGCAACACCAGTAACTGCAGGGCCACCAGGCCATACTGCACGGTCATGGTGGTGGTCATGCCACGACAGCAGATCCACACGGCCAGGGCGATGAACACGCAACAGGTGGTGATGTTGATTAGAAGGTTGTCCGCCAACGCCGCCAATTCATGCTGGCCAGTGATCTGCGCCAGGAACAGGTAGAAGAAGTCGACGGCCACACCCGCCAGGTTGGACAACACGATGGTGGTGGCAACCACCAGCCCCCAGCCACCGATCCATCCAATCATCGGGCCGAAGGCGCGGGCCGACCACGTGAATGAGGTGCCACTGTCAGGCTCCGCCGAGTTGAGTTCGCGGTACCCGAGGGCCACCAGCAACATGGGCAGGAAGCCGACGATGAATACCGCCGGCAAGTGAGCGCCGACTTCGCGTACGGTCGGGCCAAGGGCACCGGTCAGGGTGTAGACCGGAGCGATGGTGGAAATGCCCAAAACCACGCTGGCCAGCAGGCCCAAACGTCCTTTGGCCAGGCCCTTGCTGCGCGAAGTGTTGCCCGAGTCGGCCGCCACATCGGGTGGGCGGCCGGCTTCTGTGTAATTGCTCATGAGAAAACGCCGTAACTATTGGAATTGTTGTCACAGGCCTTGCAAGCAAGGCGCTTTCACTCATTGAAAGCTTGCGAATCGGTGTAGGTCATCCAAGACCTTCGGGTAATGACCCTACCGTGCAGCGTGGGCAATGCAGGCCTCGCGAAACGCCTGGAAAAGGCGCAGGGAGACCGGGTTTTCGGCGAAACGCCACTCGGGGTGCCACTGCACACCAAGCACAAAGCCTGGTGCATCGATCATCGACACTGCCTCGATCAGGCCATCCGGGGCCCGTGCCTCGACACGCAGGCCCGGGGCCAGACGGTCGATGCCCTGGCTATGCAACGAGTTGACCTCGAACTGCGCAGCCAGGCCCAGGCGCTCGAACACTCCGCCCGGCTCGATGCCGACGGAGTGACGAGGCCCGTATTGCACCTCCAGGGGTGCGTCCTCAGGTTCACGGTGGTCCAGGAAGCCGGGAAGCTCCTGCACGCGCTGGTGCAAGGTACCGCCCAAGGCCACATTCAACTCCTGGAAACCACGGCAGATGCAGAACACCGGTACACCGGCGGCAATGGCAGCCTGCAGCAGCGGCAAGGTCAGGCGGTCACGAGCGGGGTCGTGCCGAGTCCCTTCCGCGCTGGGGGCGCCATTGTAATGACGCGGCTCGATATTTGAAGGCGAACCGGTAAAAACAATGCCGTCGAGCTGCGCCAGCAGCGCCTGCGTATCGCTGCCGGCATCGCGGGCCGGCAACAGCAGCGGCAGCCCGGCAAAGGCCGCCGCCTCGACATACTTGTCGCCCACTGTGTGCGACGAGTTCTTCCCCACCTGCTGGCGACAGGCGCTGACTCCAATCAAGGGGACCGCATTTGCGCTCATGGGCTTACACCGTGTGCAGGTACCAGTTGTACTCGAGGTCGGAAATCGATACTTCGAACTCGGCCAGCTCGCTTTCCTTGCAGGCCACGAAGATATCGATGTAGTCCGGGCTGATGTATTGATTGAGGACTTCGCTGTCGTCCAGCGCGCGCAAGGCATCGCGCAGGTTGTTCGGCAGGCTTTGCTCCAGCTGTTCGTAGGAGTTGCCTTCGATCGGCGCATCCGGCTCGACCTTGTTGGTCAGGCCGTGATGCACGCCAGCCAGGATGGCTGCGAGCATCAGGTACGGGTTGGCGTCAGCACCCGCCACGCGGTGCTCCAGGCGCACGTTGTCGCTGCTGTCAGTCGGCACGCGCACGGCCACGGTGCGGTTGTCCAGGCCCCAGCTCGGCGCATTGGGTACGTAGAACTGCGCGCCGAAGCGACGGTAGGAGTTGATGTTCGGGCACAGGAACGCCATGGAGGCTGGCATGGTTTCCAGCACGCCACCGATGGCGTGGCGCAGGGTTTCACTTTCCTGCGGGTCATCGCTGGCAAAGATGTTCTTGCCGGTTTTCTTGTCCAGCAACGAGATATGCACGTGCAACCCGTTGCCCGCCTGACCCGGGTAGGGCTTGGCCATGAAGGTGGTGTCCATCTCATGGTCGTAGGCGACGTTCTTGATCAGGCGCTTGAGCAAAATCGCGTAGTCGCACGCCTTGAGCGGATCGGCGACGTGGTGCAGGTTGACCTCGAACTGCGCCGGGGCACTTTCCTTGACGATTGCGTCGGCTGGCAGGCCTTGCTCCTTGGCGGCTTCGAGCATGTCCTGCAGGCAGTCGGCGTACTCATCGAGGTCGTCGATCAGGTACACCTGGGTAGACTGCGGGCGCTTGCCCGAGATGGGCGAGCGCGGCGGTTGTGGACGACCGTTGAGGTTGTCCTGGTCGATCAGGTAGAACTCCAGCTCGAACGCGGCGCAGATATCCAGGCCCAGGTCGTCGAACTTGCTCACCACCTGACGCAGCACTTCGCGCGGGTCGGCGAAGAACGGCTGGCCATCCAGCTCGTGCATGGTCATCAGCAGCTGAGCGGTCGGACGTTTCTGCCAAGGCTCGTCGGACAGCGTTCCCGGAATCGGGAAGCAGATGCGGTCGGCATCGCCGATGTCCAGGCCAAGGCCGGTGCTCTCGACGGTCGAACCATTGATGTCCAGGGCGAACAGCGAGGCCGGCAGGTTGATCCCCTTCTCGTACACCTTGTGCAGGCTGGCTCGCTCGATGCGCTTACCGCGTACCACGCCATTCATGTCGGAGATCAGCAGATCGACGTACTGCGTGTCGGGATGAGCCTGAAGGAACTGATTCATCTCGCTGGAAGAACTGGCGCACGGGGTGACCGACGTCATGATGTACATCCTTTGGATTTGCTGCGGCGATGTGGGGGGGTACGGCTGGCGCCTCACGGGCGACGATGGTTGCAGCTGTTGTTCTTTTCACTTTCCCATCGTGGGGACTGGTTACCCGACCGGGCGCATTGATTCCCGGGGGCCGTTTCACTATAAAATGGCCCCAACGCAACAGACATTGGCAATTCGGCAAGCAGAGCGTGCACCAATGCAATATCAGATTACCCATGCCGACCTATCGCTGGTCCTGGCCCTGGAACGTGGCCGTTCGCTGGCCAAGGCTGCCGAATTGCTCAAGGTCGATGTCTCGACCGTCTTTCGCTCCATCCGTCGCCTTGAGTCGGCACTCGGCACCGCGCTGTTCGTGAAAAGCCGCAAGGGCTACCTGCCGACCGACACGGCCCAGGCCCTGGCCGAGCAGGCCGAGCGTGCCGAACAGGCGCTCGAAGCCGCGCGCATCGCCATGACCAGCGGCGAACAGGTGGTCAGTGGCACGGTTCGGCTGACCTGCACTGAAGCAGTGATGCACACCTTGCTGCTACCGGCGCTGGCAGACTTCATGCCGAACTACCCGGCGCTGTCACTGGAGATGGGTACGTCCAATACCTTCGCCAACCTCAGCCGACGCGATGCCGATATCGCCCTGCGCCTGACCAACACGCCACCGGAACACCTGGTCGGACGCTGCCTGGGCTCTACCTCGTACGTGATCTGTGGCCAACCACAGTGGCGCGAACGCCTGGCCGAGTCGGCCAGCAGCGTGCCGTGGATCGCCCCTGACGACTCGATGCAGGATCACCCCACGGCAGTTTGGCGCAACCAGCAGTACCCGGGGCTCAGCCCACGCTATCAATGCAGCGGCATGTCGACCATCGCCCAGCTGGTGAGCACCGGCCTGGGCGTGGCGGCGCTGCCGGACTACATGGTGCACGCGCTGCCTGGCGTGGAGGCGCTGAGTGGTCCACTGCCAGGCTGCGACACTCAGTTGTGGCTACTGACCCGTCCGGATTGCCGGGCATTGCGTTCAGTGCAGACCTTGTTCGAGGAGCTGACCCCGCGGTTGCGTGACGCGATGCTCTGAGGTTATCGTCGGGTTCAAGCGATAAGGCGTCTGTTGCGGCCCTTTCGCGGGCAAGCCCGCTCCCACAGAGTGCGCTGATGGTCAGATCCATTGGGGTAAGCCGCAAAACAGCGCTTCCCTATTGGCTGGTGATTTTTTAAACTATCGAGTCCGCCTGCCCATATTGGGCTGCACGCCTACCGCATTTGCTACTGAGGAAGACCATGGCCCGCGTAACTGTTGAAGACTGCCTGGAACACGTGGATAACCGTTTTGAGCTGGTCATGCTCTCGACCAAGCGCGCACGTCAGCTGGCTACCGGCGGCAAAGAGCCGCGCGTAGCGTGGGAAAACGACAAGCCGACCGTGGTCGCCCTGCGCGAAATCGCCGAAGGTATCGTTACCCCTGAGTTCATCGCCGCTGAAGAGATCGTCACCGAGGATCCGGTCTTCGCCGCGTTCGAGGACGAGTCCAACGAGGCTGTCTGATCTATGCCTGGTCGACGTCGCGCGGCACAAGGCCCTCTTCCTCGGCAAGAGGTGAATCCATGCCGGGTATAGAAGCCTTAGCCGAACGGCTGTCGACCTATCTGGGCCCGGAACAGGTCAACCTGGTTCGTCGCGCCTATTTCTATGCCGAACAGGCACACGACGGGCAGCGCCGCCGCAGCGGCGAGCCCTACGTGACCCATCCGCTGGCCGTGGCCAGCATCCTTGCCGACATGCACATGGACCATCAGAGCCTGATGGCCGCCATGCTGCACGACGTGATCGAAGACACCGGCATCGCCAAGGAAGCCCTCTGCCAGCAATTCGGCGAAACCGTCGCCGAGCTGGTCGATGGGGTCAGCAAGCTGACCCAGATGAACTTCGAAACCAAGGCCGAGGCGCAGGCCGAGAACTTCCAGAAAATGGCCATGGCCATGGCCCGCGATATTCGCGTGATCCTGGTCAAGCTGGCCGACCGCCTGCACAACATGCGCACCCTGGAAGTGCTGTCGGGCGAAAAACGCCGGCGCATCGCCAAGGAAACCCTCGAAATCTACGCCCCCATCGCCAATCGCCTGGGGATGCACACCGTTCGCGTGGAGTTCGAAGACCTCGGTTTCAAGGCCATGCACCCGATGCGCTCGTCGCTCATCCATCGAGCGGTCAAGAGCGCGCGCGGCAACCGTAAGGAAATCGTCGCCAAGATCGAACAGTCGCTGGCCAACTGCCTGGCTGCTGACGGCATCGAGGGCGAAGTCAGCGGTCGGCAGAAACACCTCTATGGCATCTACAAGAAGATGCGCGGCAAACGTCGCGCCTTCAACGAGATCATGGACGTGTACGCCTTCCGCATCATCGTCGACAAGGTCGACACCTGCTACCGCGTGCTCGGTGCCGTGCACAACCTGTACAAGCCGCTGCCCGGCCGGTTCAAGGATTACATCGCGATCCCCAAGGCCAACGGCTACCAGTCGCTGCATACGACCTTGTTCGGCATGCACGGCGTGCCCATCGAAATCCAGATCCGCACCCGCGAGATGGAAGAGATGGCCAACAATGGCATCGCCGCGCACTGGCTGTACAAATCCAACGAGGAAGAGCAGCCCAAAGGCAGCCACGCCCGCGCCCGTCAGTGGGTCAAGGGTATCCTCGAACTGCAGCAACGCGCCGGCAACTCGCTGGAATTCATCGAGAGCGTGAAGATCGACCTGTTCCCCGACGAGGTCTACGTCTTCACGCCCAAAGGGCGAATCATGGAGCTGCCCAAAGGCTCCACTGCTGTCGACTTTGCCTATGCCGTGCACACTGACGTCGGCAACAGTTGCATCGCCTGCCGCATCAACCGTCGCCTGGCGCCGCTGTCCGAACCTCTGCAAAGCGGCTCGACCGTGGAGATCGTCAGCGCACCCGGTGCTCGCCCCAATCCGGCCTGGCTCAACTTTGTCGTCACCGGCAAGGCGCGCACGCACATCCGCCACGCGCTCAAGCAGCAACGCCGCTCCGAGTCGATCAGCCTGGGCGAACGCCTGCTGAACAAGGTCCTGACCGGGTTCGACAGCAGCCTGGAGCAGATTCCGCAGGATCGGATTCAGGCGATTCTTACCGAATACCGCCTGGAGCTGATCGAAGACCTGCTCGAAGACATCGGCCTGGGCAACCGCATGGCCTATGTGGTCGCTCGCCGCCTGCTGTCGGCCGAGGGCGAACCGTTACCAGCACCGGAAGGCCCGCTGGCGATTCGCGGTACCGAAGGCCTGGTACTCAGTTATGCCAAGTGCTGCACACCGATTCCGGGCGACCCGATCGTCGGCCACCTTTCCGCTGGCAAAGGCATGGTCGTGCACTTGGAAAACTGCCGGAACATCAGCGAAATCCGGCACAATCCGGAGAAGTGCGTACAACTCTCCTGGGCCAAGGACATCACTGGCGAATTCAATGTCGAGCTGCGCGTCGAGCTTGAGCACCAGCGCGGCCTGATCGCCCTGCTTGCCAGCAGCGTCAACGCCGCCGATGGCAACATCGAGAAGATCAGCATGGACGAACGCGACGGTCGTATCAGCGTGGTCCAGCTGGTGGTCAGCGTGCACGACCGCGTGCACCTGGCGCGTGTGATCAAGAAGCTGCGTACGCTGACCGGCGTGGTCCGCATCACCCGCATGCGTACGTAGTCCGTCAACAGCAAGGAGTCATCATGAGCAAGACTGTCATCAACAGCGACAAGGCCCCTGCCGCTATCGGCACCTACTCCCAGGCAATCAAGGCCGGCAACACCGTGTACATGTCGGGCCAGATCCCACTGGACCCGAAAACCATGGAACTGGTCGAAGGTTTCGAAGCCCAGACCGTACAGGTTTTTGAAAACCTCAAGGCCGTCGCCGAAGCAGCCGGTGGTTCGTTCAAGGACATCGTCAAGCTCAACATCTTCCTCACCGACCTGAGCCACTTCGCCAAGGTCAATGAAGTGATGGGCCGTTACTTCGAACAGCCTTACCCGGCCCGCGCCGCCATTGGCGTTGCCGCACTGCCGAAAGGCGCCCAGGTTGAAATGGACGCCATCCTGGTCATCGAATGATGCCTCTGGTGACGGGCGCCCTGCCCGTCACCTTCCTCCCCAAGGTTATCCCGCCATGCGTCAAGCACTGCCCCTCGCACTGGCCGCCCTGCTCATGAGCGGCTGCGCCAGCCACAAACCCGAAGATTTCAACGGCACCTGGATCAACCAGGACGCCATCAAGGCCGCGGTCAAGGGCGGTAACCTGCGCCAGGCCCTGAACGAACATGGCCCGGTATTCGAGTGGAAACTCGACGTCGCCAACCAGCAGGCCAGCTACAGCAATGGTTTCGAGGCGGCGGACGGCCAACTGAGCGCCAACGACAAGCAATGGCAGGCCAGTTTTCAAGGCGACCAAACTGAACAGCTCGCACTGGATGGCGATGAGCTGAAGGCCACCAGCCAGAGTGGCGCCGAACAGACCTTCGTGCGTGCCAAGCAACCAGCCACCGCCAATACGCCGTTGGGCAGCAGCTTCGAGAAAGCGCTGTACCAGGCATACCTGGGAGGCGAGTGGAAGATCGTCGACGGCCAGGGTAAGGGTAGCGTGGTACGTTTCGCCGATAACGGCAGCGTAACCGGCCTGCCAGGCCCAGACCGCTATGCACTGTGCCTGGCCGGCGACTGCGCCAGCATGGGCGGCAGCAATGACAGCCTGTGGCTGGAGCGCAACCAGCGCGGGGCGCCGTTCATTTTCAAGCGCGATGGCGACAAGCTGGAGATCTTCCAGGCGGTCAACCGCGCGCAGCCGGATGAGATGCCTGCCCTGGCACCTGGCGCCCGTCGGTGGGTGCTCGAGCGGGGCTGAGTGGTTGGCTTGAGATGTGTGGCGGCGCGTCAATCGCGCGCCGCCCGCGCGGCGCATCGCGAGCAAGGCTCGCTCCTACGTTTGTTTACGGCCAATAACGCCTGTGACAGGCGCGCGCGACCGCCTTGTGTGTACGACTCGATATCAAGCCATGCGCCAAGGCGTTCGCGCGCAAATCCCACAGGCATGACTGGCCCGAAACAAACGTAGGAGCGAGCCTTGCTCGCGATGCGCCGCGCGGGCGGCGCTCGATCTCAAAGCCACCACAAACCTAAAGACAGGCACCTGATGGCCCAGATGCAACCTCAGCCCCTACCCGCCAAAATGGCCGCGTACCCTTCCTTGTAGCTCGGATACACCGGCGCCCAACCCAAAGCCCGCGCCCGGGCATTGCTGCAGCGCTTGCTGCCGGTACGGCGTACGCGCTGCTCATCCGACCATTCGGTCACGCCCATATACCCACGCAACCAAGCCACCACATCGGCCAGTGGTGCCGGGTCGTCGTCGACACCGATGTAGCAATCATCCAGCGCCACGCCATCGGCATCGGCCTGTAGCAGGAAGGCCAACAGGCTTGCCGCATCTTCAGCGTGTATGCGGTTGCCATACAGCGGTGGCTCCTCGGCCACACGATAGCCCTGGCGCACCTGGCTGAGCAGCCATTCACGGCCCGGCCCGTAGATGCCGGTCAATCGCACCAGGCTAGCGGGGATACCGCTGCCCAGCGCCAACTGTTCAGCTTCCAGCATGACCCGCCCGGAGTAACCCTCGGGTTCAGTGGCTGCGGTCTCGTCAATCCAATCGCCATCCTTCTGCGCATAGACACTGCTGCTGGAGACGAACAGCAAGCGACGCGGGCGCTGCCCTCGCTCGCTCAACCACGACAATACGTGCTGCAAACCCTGGACGTACGCGGCCTGGTAACCGGCTTCATCGTGCTGGCTGGCTGCCACGCAATACACCAGGTAGTCCGGTGCTTGCATCGGCCACGCCTGGGGGATCTCCGGGCTGGAGAGGTCTGCGGCGACCGGAATCACCCCGGCAGGCAGCTCGCCAATTGAACGTCGCAGGCCACTGACCTGCCAGCCACGGGCCAGCAATTGCTGGGCCAGACGGCCACCTACATCACCGCATCCTACGATCATTGCGGATAGGTCTGACATCACAAAACTCCCAATCCCAAAGGGTCAGGCTAGCCGGATTACAGGACAAGCGGCTAGACCAAAGGTGAAAAAAGCAACAAGATTACTTTTGTTAACAAGAATTACTTGCAATAATGGCACCCCTATCTGTTCTCGGCCTGCTTCGAGGCCTTGAAGAACGCTTACTTTTTTTCTTCATCAGGTCCGGCCAGCATGACACGTACTCAACCTTCCGCTTCGCCAACCATGTCGCGCGCCTGGCGCGCCATTGCCGCGCTGATGTTCAGCCTGGTACTGGCCCCGGCAGCCATGGCTGATGAGCCAACCGCCAATGCCGCCACCCCGGCAGCCGCCACCGCACCAGCCGCCGCAGCACCTGCTGGCGATGCCCAGGTTCCTGCCGTCGACGCCGCTGCAGCCACCCCGGCGGACGCCGTTGCGCCAGCGGGCGAGACCGTCGAAGCGGTAGTCGAGGACACGTCCCTGGGCATGGCCCATGACCTGTCCCCATGGGGCATGTACAAGAATGCTGACGTCGTGGTGAAAGCCGTGATGATCGGCCTGGCCATTGCCTCCATCATTACCTGGACCATCTGGATCGCCAAAGGCTTCGAGCTGATGGGCGCCAAGCGTCGCCTGCGTGGCGAAATCGCGGTGCTGAAGAAGTCCGCCACCCTTAAAGAAGCCAGCGACGCCTCGAACAAGGAAGGCACCCTGGCCCACACCCTGGTCCACGATGCACTGGAAGAAATGCGCCTGTCGGCCAATGCCCGTGAGAAGGAAGGCATCAAAGAGCGCGTCAGCTTCCGCCTGGAGCGCCTGGTGGCTGCCAGCGGTCGCAACATGAGCAGCGGCACCGGCGTGCTCGCCACCATCGGCTCGACCGCACCGTTCGTCGGCCTGTTCGGTACCGTGTGGGGCATCATGAACAGCTTCATCGGCATCGCCAAAACCCAGACCACCAACCTGGCCGTCGTTGCTCCCGGTATCGCCGAAGCCCTGCTGGCCACCGCCCTGGGCCTGGTTGCGGCAATTCCGGCCGTGGTGATCTACAACGTCTTCGCCCGCTCCATCGCTGGTTACAAGGCTCAGGTCTCCGACGCCTCGGCGCAGGTGCTGCTGCTGGTCAGCCGTGACCTCGACCACCAAGGTAGCGAGCGCGCTGCCCCGCACATGGTGAAAGTGGGGTAAACCATGGGCCTGCATCTTAACGAAGGTGGCGATGACCTCGCCGAGAACCACGAAATCAACGTCACGCCGTTCATCGACGTGATGCTGGTGCTGCTGATCATCTTCATGGTCGCAGCCCCGTTGGCCACGGTCGACATCAAGGTCGACCTGCCCGCCTCGACCGCCAAACCGGCACCGAGGCCCGAGAAACCGGTGTTCGTCAGCGTCAAAGCCGACCAGAAGCTGTATGTCGGCGACGATCAGGTACCTGCCCCAGACCAGCTTGGCCCGATGCTCGATGCCAAGACCAAGGGCGACAAGGAAACCACCATCTTCTTCCAGGCCGATAAAGGCGTGGATTACGGTGACCTGATGGAAGTGATGAACAACATGCGCGCGGCCGGCTACCTGAAAGTCGGCCTGGTAGGTCTCGAGACGGCAGCCAAGAAATGACGAAACCGCGCTCAAACGTGGCGCGCTACGGTGGCAGCCTGGCGATCGTGCTGGGCGTGCACGTGGTCGCCGTGCTGCTCACGCTCAACTGGTCGGTGCCCCAGGCCATCGAACTGCCTCCGGCAGCGATGATGGTCGAGTTGGCGCCGCTGCCCGAGCCCGCGCCACCACCACCTCCGAAAGCAGCTCCACAGCCACCGGCACCGGTAGAAGAACCGCCGCTGCCGAAGCTTGTGGAGGCTCCGAAGCCCAAGATCGCTATCCCGAAACCGCCGAAGCCAAAGCCCAAGCCACAGCCGCCCAAGCCTGAGAAAAAGCCTGAGCCGCCGAAGGATGAGCCACCGGCCAAGGAAGAAGTCGCGGATACGCCGCCAAGCAACACGCCACCACAGAAGTCGGCGGCACCGGCACCAAGCATCGCGTCCAACAGCAAAGCCTTGCCGACCTGGCAAAGCGACCTGCTGCGCCACCTGGCGAAGTACAAGCGCTACCCGGAAGACGCGCGACGTCGCGGCCTGCAAGGCATCAACCGCCTGCGGTTCGTGGTCGATGCCGAAGGCAAGGTGGTGTCGTATTCGATGGCTGGCGGTTCGGGCAGTGCGGCCCTGGACCGGGCAACCCTGGAGATGATTCGTCGGGCCGGCACGGTACCGAAACCACCGCCCGAGCTGCTGAACAACGGCACGATCGAAGTGGTGGCACCGTTCGTCTACTCGCTGGATCGCCGCTGATACGGTTGTTTCTGTCACAAATCAGCAAGTCTGATAACGTGCGTCTATCGTTTGCAGCCGCTATGCTGGGCCCGCAACTTCATGGACGCACGTTATGACCCTCACAGAATTACGCTACATCGTCACACTCGCCCAAGAGCAGCACTTCGGCCACGCCGCCGAGCGCTGCCACGTCAGCCAGCCGACCCTGTCGGTCGGTGTGAAGAAGCTTGAGGACGAGCTGGGTGTACTGATTTTCGAGCGCAGCAAAAGCGCGGTGCGCCTGACCCCGGTCGGCGAGAGCATCGTGGCCCAGGCGCAGAAGGTGCTGGAGCAGGCCCAGGGCATCCGCGAACTGGCCCAGGCCGGCAAGAACCAGCTGACCGCACCGCTGAAGGTCGGCGCCATCTACACCGTCGGCCCTTACCTGTTCCCGCACCTGATCCCTCAGTTGCACCGGGTCGCCCCACAGATGCCGCTGTACATCGAAGAGAACTTCACCCACGTCCTGCGCGAAAAGCTGCGCAACGGCGAGTTGGATGCAGTGATCATTGCCCTGCCGTTCAACGAGGCCGACGTGCTGACCCTGCCGCTCTACGACGAGCCATTCTGTGCGCTGATGCCCGCCGACCACCCGTGGACGGCCAAGAAAACCATCGACACCGCCATGCTCAACGACAAGAGCCTGCTGCTGCTCGGCGAGGGCCACTGCTTCCGCGACCAGGTTCTGGAAGCCTGCCCGACCCTGAACAAAGGCGGTGAAGGTTCCAAGCACACCACGGTTGAGTCCAGCTCCCTGGAAACCATCCGCCACATGGTTGCATCGGGCCTCGGGGTGTCGATCCTGCCGCTGTCGGCGGTGCACAGCCACCACTATGCGCCAGGTGTCATCGAGGTACGTCCACTCACTGCACCCGCACCGTTCCGCACCGTGGCCATCGCCTGGCGCGCCAGCTTCCCGCGGCCTAAGGCGATCGAGATCCTCGCTGACTCCATCCGCCTTTGCTCGGTGGCCAAGCCGCCCGTGGAACAACCGGCCTGAATCATGACTGAGCTGTCGAAGGTGTCGGTCACGGCGCTCAAGGGTGTGGGCGAGGCCATGGCGGAAAAACTCGCCAAGGTTGGCCTTGAGAACTTGCAGGACCTGCTGTTCCACCTGCCCCTGCGTTACCAGGACCGCACTCGCGTGGTGCCCATCGGAGCACTGCGCCCTGGCCAGGATGCGGTGATCGAAGGCGTGGTCAGCGGCGCCGATGTCACCATGGGCAAACGCCGCAGCCTGGTGGTACGCCTGGGTGACGGCAGCGGCGTGCTGAGCCTGCGCTTCTACCACTTCAGCAATGCACAGAAAGAAGGCCTCAAGCGGGGTACGCACCTGCGCTGCTACGGTGAAGCTCGTCCCGGCGCGTCCGGGCTGGAAATCTATCACCCAGAGTATCGTGCGCTGAATGGCGACGAGCCGCCGCCTCCGGTCGAGCAGACCCTGACGCCGATCTACCCGTCCACCGAAGGGCTCACCCAGCAACGCCTGCGCCTGCTCTGCCAGCAGAGCCTGGGCATGCTCGGCCCGCGCAGCCTGCCGGACTGGCTCCCAGACCAGCTGGCCCGGGATTACCACCTGGCGCCGCTGGACGATGCCATCCGTTATCTGCACAACCCACCCGCCGACGCCGACCTCGACGAACTCGCCGAGGGCCAGCACTGGGCCCAGCACCGGCTGGCGTTCGAGGAACTGCTCACCCATCAGCTTTCGCAACAGCGCCTGCGGGAAAGCCTGCGCAGCTTGCGCGCCCCCGTGTTGCCCAAGGCCGGCCGCCTGCAGACGCAGTACCTGGCCAACCTCGGCTTCAAGCCGACCGGAGCCCAACAACGGGTTGCCAACGAGATCGCCTACGACTTGAGCCAGGCCGAGCCGATGATGCGCCTGGTGCAAGGCGATGTTGGCGCTGGCAAGACCGTGGTCGCCGCCCTCGCCGCCCTGCAGGCGCTGGAAGCCGGCTACCAGGTGGCCCTGATGGCACCTACCGAGATCCTGGCCGAGCAACACTACATCACCTTCCAGCGCTGGCTTGAGCCACTGGGTATCGAAGTGGCATGGCTGGCCGGTAAGCTCAAGGGCAAGGCCCGTGTCAGCGCCCTGGAGCAGATCGCCAACGGCGCCCCCATGGTCGTCGGTACCCACGCGTTGTTCCAGGAAGAGGTGAAGTTCAAGCATCTGGCCCTGGCGATCATCGATGAACAACACCGCTTCGGCGTGCAGCAACGCCTGGCCCTGCGCAAGAAAGGCGTAGCCGGCGAACTGTGCCCGCACCAGCTGATCATGACTGCCACGCCCATTCCACGCACCCTGGCCATGAGCGCCTACGCCGATCTCGATACTTCGATCCTCGACGAGCTGCCGCCTGGTCGTACGCCGGTCAACACCGTACTGGTCGCCGACAGCCGCCGCTTCGAAGTGGTCGAGCGGGTCCGCGCCGCCTGTGCCGAAGGGCGTCAGGCGTACTGGGTGTGCACGCTGATCGAGGAATCCGAGGAGCTGACCTGCCAAGCGGCCGAAAGCACCTTCGAGGAGCTTGGCAGCGCCCTTGGCGAACTGCGCGTGGGCTTGATACACGGCCGCATGAAGCCAGCCGAGAAGGCCGCGGTCATGGCTGAGTTCAAGCAAGGCAACCTGCAACTGCTGGTGGCCACCACCGTCATCGAAGTCGGCGTGGACGTACCCAACGCAAGCCTCATGATCATCGAGAACCCCGAGCGCCTGGGCCTGGCCCAGCTGCACCAGCTGCGCGGCCGTGTCGGCCGGGGCAGTGCAGTGAGCCATTGTGTGCTGCTCTACCACCCGCCACTGTCGCAGATCGGTCGCGAGCGGCTGGGTATCATGCGGGAAACCAACGACGGCTTCATCATCGCGGAGAAAGACCTGGAGCTGCGTGGCCCCGGGGAGATGCTCGGAACCCGCCAGACCGGCCTGCTACAGTTCAAGGTCGCCGACCTGATGCGCGATGCCGACCTTCTGCCGGCCGTGCGGGATGCGGCCCAAGCCCTGCTCGCTCGCTGGCCCGACCATGTCAGCCCACTGCTAGATCGCTGGCTGCGCCACGGCCAGCAGTATGGCCAAGTGTGACGCTTGTCCCAAATTGGATCCAGCTTGCGGGCCAGGCTGGTTATACTTTGCGTTTAAAAGAAATAGTGGATACGGACCATGACTGAAGTTGCCCTGGACACCGCAACCCCACGCGCACCCTCGGTGATCAAGCTGCTGCTGGAAAAGCTTGGCGTCGGCTATCGCGAGGTGCCTGAGCATCCGGCCCTGCCGGCAGCTTCGCGGGTACAGGCGATTCTGCTCGACGATGAGCTTGGCGCCCTGATGGTGCTGTTCCCGCAGAGCAAGTTGCTGGACCTCAAACTCCTTGAGGAGCTTACCGGGCGCAAGCTCAGGGCGGTGCCCGTGGCACGCCTCAAGCAGATGCTCGACAAGCATAATCTGAAGGCGCTGCCGGGCATCCCGGCGCTGACCAGCTCACCCTGCCTTTACGAAGAAAAACTGCTCAATAACGACGCTCTGCACATCGAGTCCGGGGAAACCGGTCTATTGCTCGAGGTCGCGCGGGAAGATTTCAGGCGCATGGTGAAGAAAGCCAGCGGGGGCAGTTTCGGTCAGCCGGTGAGAGACATCCGGCCCAATCTGGACCGCCCCGACGACGACTCGAAGGAGATCACCCAGGCCGTTCAGGCCTTCACTGCGCGGCGCATCCAACAGCGGCTCGAACAAACCATCGAGATCCCGCCATTGGCCGACACCGCACAGAAAATCATCAAGCTGCGGGTCGACCCCAATGCCAGCATCGATGACATCACCGGCGTAGTGGAAACCGACCCGGCACTGGCCGCCCAGGTGGTCAGCTGGGCGGCGTCCCCCTACTACGCGTCACCCGGCAAGATCCGCTCGGTGGAAGACGCCATCGTGCGCGTGCTGGGCTTCGACCTGGTGATCAACCTGGCCTTGGGCCTGGCTCTGGGCAAGACCTTGAGCTTGCCGAAAGACCACCCGCAGCAGGCCACGCCGTATTGGCAACAGTCGATCTACACTGCCGCGATCATCGAAGGCCTGACGCGGGCTATGCCACGGGCCGAGCGCCCGGAAGCCGGCCTGACCTACCTCGCAGGGCTGCTGCACAACTTCGGTTATCTGCTGCTGGCACACGTGTTCCCGCCGCACTTCTCGCTGATCTGCCGTCATCTGGAGGTCAACCCGCACCTGTGCCACACCTACGTGGAGCAGCACCTGCTGGGTATCAGCCGCGAACAGATCGGCACCTGGCTGATGAAGCTGTGGGATATGCCGGAAGAACTGTCGGCTGCGATGCGTTTCCAGCATGACCCGTCCTACGACGGCGAATACTCGGCATTCCCCAACCTGGTGTGCCTGGCGACCCGGCTGCTGCGCTCGCGCGGAATCGGTTCGGGGCCGCAGGCAGAAATCCCGGATGAGTTGCTGGAGCGCCTGGGCATCACTCGGGACAAGGCCGAGGAAGTGGTCAACAAGGTGCTTGAAGCCGAGACCTTGTTGCGAGAGCTGGCATCACAATTCCACGCACCACATTGAACCGCTTGGGGCCGCTTTGCGGCCCTGTAGGAGCCGGCTTGCCGGCGACCACACGGTGAGCGTCGCGCGTGTAGCCTTCGCTCCCCCAGCGATATCAGCCCTTCTTCTTCGGCTTCAGGTGCTTCATCAACCCCTGGAACCACATCACCAGCGCCGGGTTGCCCTTGATCTGGATGTTCTTGTCCTGAATGCCCTGCATGAAGGCCAGTTGCTTGTTGCCTGCCTGCATCGTGGCAAAACCGTATGCCGCATCCTTGAAGGCAATGGCGAAGGCTGGTTGCGGGTGCAGCCCGCCCTTGCTGCTGACGCGCTCGCCGCTGACGATGAAGTGACGTGAAACCTTGCCGTCCAACGTCTGCATCTGGAAGACCAGGTCTTTGTCCTTGAGCTGCTGCTGAAACGCCGGATTGCTGCGGCTGGCCCTGGCCATCAACAGCCCCATGGCCCAGAGAAGAAAGCGAAACTTCATCAACGCGCCTCGAATAAAAAATGACTGAGTCGCGGAGTTTATCCGTTTCCTGAACTTTTTATACAGCTCTGCCGTAAGCAGCCATTACAAAACACAACGGGCGCCCTGGGGCGCCCGTCTCACTGACACTGGGGTTTTGTCAGGTGTTGTTCACTTGCCTTTCTTGGCCGGCTTGGCGGGCGCGTTGACGCTGTCACGCAGGTTCTTGCCTGGCTTGAAGGCGACGGTGTTGCTGGCCTTGATCTTCACCGGCTGGCCGGTTTGCGGGTTTTTGCCGGTACGGGCACCACGATGACGTTTTTCGAAGGTGCCGAAACCGACCAACGTGACAGTGTCCTTGTCCAGGGCACCGGTGATGCTGTCGAGAATCGCGTTCAGCACCTGATTGGCCTTTTCCTTGGTCAGATCGGCCTTTTCGGCGATGACGGCGGCGAGTTCTGGTTTACGCATAGTGAAGCCTCTTTGACGGAATTCTTGTTGTTATGCCGTGCTGCCCGATGAGGCAGCGCTCAAGGCGCCGCAGGCTCTAATCTGCGGCAGACGGGAGTGAGAATGGCACGCTCACAGGGGCCGCGCCAGTATCTGGGCGGCCATTGTGATGGCAACAACAGGATAAATCCGACAGAACGCCTGCTATTTACGCCATAAGGGCCGGCAACTGCCGATTCAGGGCCAGTTTCTCCATGACACCGGCGCCTGTCAGGGCATAGCCCAACAGCTGGCCGTCAGCATCGTGGCAGAGCACCTTGAGGTCACGCCCCTCCCCCTGCACCTGCCAGATACCCTCGCAGCCCTGCGGTGGCGGCGAGACGACCAAGGGGCAGGCCGGTGTCTTCACCGTGACCGGCATCGGCCCGTAACTCACTGCCGTGGGGTTGCCGGCCAAGGTCTGGGCCAAGGCCCGGGCACAGGTCATCAACGGCATCACATAGAGCAAGTTGATGCCCTCGACCTCGGCACAATCGCCCAGTGCGAAGATATTGCCGTGGGACGTACGCAACTGACGATCCACCACCACACCTCGGTTGGTTTGCAGACCCGCAGCGGCGGCCAGGTCGGTACGTGGACGCAGACCAATGGCAGACACCACCAGATCGCAGGCAATGACGGTGCCGTCGGACAAATGCGCGTCAAGGCCATCACCGGCACGCTGCAGGCGCGTCAGCACTGGTCCCAGGTGGAAGCGCACGCCAAGGTCTTGCAGCCCACCCTGCACGGCAGCCGCAGCCGCCGGGTGCAACAGGGTTGGCATCACTTGCTCGCAGGGAGCCACCACATCGACCTGATAGCCGCCCAAGGTCAGGTCGTTGGCGAACTCGCAGCCAATCAGCCCGGCGCCCAGAATCAGCACACGCTGCTTGTTTGCCGCGGCGGCACGAAAGCGCGCGTAGTCTTCCAGGTCATTGATGGGGAAAACCGAGTCGCCAGCATCACCCTCGATAGGCACCTGCACCGTCTGCGCGCCCCAGGCCAGTACCAAGTCCCGATACTCGACAGCCTCTTCGCCGATCCACAGGCGCTTGTGACCTGGGTCGATACCGCTGATGCGGGTATGGGTGCGGATTTCGGCATTGAGCTGCTCGGCCATGGCGCCTGGCTCGGCCATGCACAGGCCATCGGCATCCTTGTGCTTGGCAAAGCCGGTGGAGAGCATCGGCTTTGAGTAGGAGCGCCCGTCGTCGGCGGTAATCAGCAGTAGCGGCGTCTGGGTATCGAGCTTGCGAAACTCGCGGGCCAGGTTATAGCCCGCCAGACCGGTACCGATGATGACCACAGGGGATGACATGTCGTGCTTTCCTCGCGCTTGAACAGGGTTCGATCAACCGATGGCGATCATTTCGAAGTCACTCTTGCCGACACCACAGTCAGGGCATAGCCAGTCTTCCGGCACATCTTCCCAACGGGTGCCTGGGGCGATGCCATCGTCTGGCCAGCCTTCGGCTTCGTCATAGATCAAACCACACACAATACACTGCCACTTTTTCATCAGGCTTATTCCTCGATCAGGGTGGGCTTTGTAATGGCCCTGCCAGCAGTATGCAAGCAGTCGGGGCAATCATGCTAAGCTCGCGGCCTCTCTGGTTGTAACAAGCATACCGACGTGTCGTACGAAACCCCGCAAGCAGCCGCTGTCGCGTGGCTGGCGTATTCACAACTGGCAACCGGCCTCGGCCAGCCCATTCTTGACTGGCTGTTCGACGAGGGCTCGCTGACCCGCCGCCTGACCCGTCTTTCGCAGAATCACTTCACCGTCACCCCGCTGTTCGAAGGCTGGCAATCACTGCGTGACGACGAGTGCCTGGCCCTGGGCATCCCCGCAGGGGCCGAAGGCTGGGTGCGCGAGGTGTACTTGCGGGGCCATGGCGAGCCGTGGGTGTTCGCCCGCAGCGTGGCCAGCCGCAGCGCGCTGGAACGCGGTGGCCTGGACCTCGAATCGTTGGGCAGCCGTTCGCTGGGCGAGCTACTGTTCTGCGATCAGGCATTCGTTCGCCATCCACTTGAGGCGTGCACCTACCCCCAGCCCTGGCTGCCCGCCGACGTCGCCCAGGCCAACTTGTGGGGACGCCGCTCACGCTTTGAGCGTGACGGCCTGGACCTACTGGTGGCGGAAGTGTTTCTGCCGGCGTTGTGGCAAGCGGCCAAGGAGGAAACCCGCTGATGTACCTGCAACTGCTCAAGTCGCTGAACCGCGTACACCCGCGTGCCTGGGACTTCATCCAGCTCAGCCGCATGGACCGGCCCATCGGTATCTACCTGCTGCTGTGGCCAACCTTGTCGGCGGTGTGGATCGCCGGCAATGGCTCGCCGACACTGGCCAACGTGCTGATCTTCGGCCTGGGCGTGGTGCTGATGCGCGCCGCCGGCTGTTGCATCAACGACTTCGCCGACCGCAAGGTGGACGGCCACGTCAAACGCACCGCCGACCGCCCTCTGGCCAGTGGCAGGGTCAAGCCTCGCGAGGCCGTGGCGCTGTTCGCGATTCTGGTCGGGGTGAGTTTCCTGCTCGTGCTGTGCACCAACAGCAAGACCGTCTGGCTGTCGTTCGGCGCTGTGGCCCTGGCCTTCTGCTACCCGTTCATGAAGCGCTATACCTACTACCCGCAAGTGGTGTTGGGGGCGGCGTATTCCTGGGGTATTCCCATGGCCTTTACGGCAGCCGGCGGTGAGCTGCCGGCCAGCGCCTGGCTGCTGTACATCGCCAACCTGCTGTGGACGGTGGGCTACGACACCTACTACGCCATGGTCGATCGCGACGACGACTTGAAGATCGGGGTGAAATCCACCGCGATTCTGTTCGGCGAGGCTGATCGGGTGATCATCCTGAGCTTGCAGATGCTGTCGCTGGGCTGCCTGTTGCTGGCGGGAAGCCGCTTCGACCTGGGTGGCTGGTTCCACCTGGGGCTGCTGGGTGCGGCGCTGTGCTTTGCCTGGGAGTTCTGGTCCACGCGCAAGCTGGACCGGGAGTCGTGCTTCAAGGCGTTTCTGCACAATCACTGGGCGGGGATGCTGGTGTTCATTGGCGTGGTGCTGGATTACGCCCTGCGCTGAATTCATCGCCGGCAAGCCGGCTCCCACAAGTAAGGCCGTGATCTGAAGATCGACGCGATCCCTGTGGGAGCTGGCTTGCCGGCGTTGGGCTGCAAAGCAGCCCAAAATCTCAAGGCTTGGCGATATGCCAGACGTCCTTCACACCATCACCGGTCATATCCCCGGCTTTCTTGTCCTTGATGAAGGTATACAGCGGCTTGCCGTCATAGGCCCATTGCATCGAACCATCGTCGCGAGTGACGTGGGTCCACTTGTCCTTCGGCGCCTCGTCATCCTTCGAGACCATCAGCGGCGGCCAGTTCTTCGCGCACTCACCATTGCACATCGACTTGCCACCCGCGTCCTTGTCGAAGGTGTAGAGCGTCATGCCAGCATGGTCGACCCACATGCCGTCCTTTTCCATCGCATGGTGGGCGGACGCTACCCCCGGGAGCGCCAGTGCAGCGAAAAGGGCCATCCAGCTCAGCGTTTGTCGTGTCATTGGAATCACCATTATTCGGGGGTGGAGTAGATTCAGATCGCCGCTGCGGCGGCCCTGTGAAGCCTAGTCCAGTCATGGAATGTCGCCAGAACGGCCAACGCCCTGTCACACAGCTGCAATAATTCCGTTATCTAATGCGGGCCAAGACATCGTTCCTGGGAGAGGTTTAGAGCATGGTTGGCAGAAACATTCTGATCGTCGACGACGAGGCGCCCATCCGCGAGATGATCGCCGTTGCATTGGAAATGGCCGGCTATGACTGCCTGGAAGCGGAGAATTCGCAGCAGGCCCACGCGATCATCGTCGACCGTAAACCGGACCTGATCCTGCTGGACTGGATGCTCCCCGGCACCTCGGGCATCGAGCTGGCACGTCGCCTCAAGCGCGATGAGCTGACCGGCGACATCCCGATCATCATGCTCACCGCCAAGGGCGAAGAGGACAACAAGATCCAAGGCCTGGAAGTCGGCGCCGACGACTACATCACCAAGCCGTTCTCGCCTCGCGAACTAGTAGCGCGCCTGAAGGCTGTGCTGCGCCGCACCGGCCCAAGCGACAGCGAAGCCCCCATCGAAGTGGGCGGACTGCTGCTCGACCCGATCAGCCACCGCGTGACCATCGACGGCAAGCCGGCGGAAATGGGCCCCACCGAATACCGCCTGCTGCAGTTCTTCATGACCCACCAGGAACGCGCCTACACGCGCGGCCAGCTACTCGACCAGGTCTGGGGCGGCAACGTCTACGTCGAGGAGCGCACCGTCGACGTGCATATCCGTCGCCTGCGCAAAGCCTTGGGTGAAGCCTATGAAAATCTGGTACAAACCGTCCGGGGCACGGGTTACCGCTTCTCGACCAAGAGCTGACAACACCCGCAAGCCAGCCGCACGCCGCTGTACAAGGACCGTCAATTGAACCAGAACTGGCACGCGACCCTGATTCGCCACCTGCTGCTGCTTATCACCGTCTGCCTGATCGGTGGGCTGGTCAGCGGATATTACGGCTGGAGCCTGGCCATCGGCCTGGCGCTTTACCTGGGTTGGACCCTCAAGCAACTGCTGCGCCTGCATGACTGGCTGCGCAACCACCAGCCTGACGAGGCGCCGCCCGATGGCTACGGCTTGTGGGGCGAGGTATTCGACAGCATCTACCACCTGCAGCGCCGCGACCAACGCGTACGGGGCCGCTTGCAGGCAGTGATCGATCGAGTCCAGGAGTCCACCGCCGCATTGCGAGACGCGGTGATCATGCTCGACAGCGACGGCAACCTGGAATGGTGGAACCGCGCCGCCGAAACCCTGCTGGGTTTCAAGACACCTCAGGATGGCGGACAGCCAGTGACCAACCTGGTCCGTCACCCGCGCTTCAAGGAATACTTCGAAGCGGAAAACTACGCCGAACCGCTGGAAATCCCCTCGCCAATCAATGACCGTCTGCGGGTCCAGTTGCATATCACCCGTTACGGCAATAACGAACACTTGATGCTGGTGCGCGATGTCACCCGCATTCACCAGCTCGAACAGATGCGCAAAGACTTCGTGGCCAACGTCTCCCACGAGCTGCGCACGCCACTGACAGTGATCACCGGCTACCTGGAAACCCTGCTCGACAACGTCGAGGACGTGAACCCGCGCTGGGGCCGGGCGCTGCAGCAGATGAGCCAACAGGGCTCGCGCATGCAGACCCTGCTCAACGACCTGTTGCTGCTGGCCAAGCTGGAAGCCACGGATTACCCGTCGGACAACCAGCCGGTGGCGGTCGATGCCCTGCTGCAGTCGATCAAGGGCGATGCGCAAGCGCTTTCCGGCCCGCGCAACCAGCGCATCAGCCTGGAAGCCGCGCCGGGCGTGCGCCTCAAGGGTAGCGAAGCGGAATTGCGCAGCGCGTTCTCGAACCTGGTGTTCAATGCCGTCAAGTACACACAGGACGAAGGCAGCATCCGCATCCGCTGGTGGGCCGATGCGCAAGGGGCTCACCTGAGCGTTCAGGACTCGGGGGTGGGCATCGATGCCAAGCACCTGCCGCGCTTGACCGAGCGCTTCTACCGAGTCGACTCCAGTCGCGCCTCCAACACCGGCGGTACCGGGCTTGGGCTGGCGATCGTCAAGCATGTGTTAATGCGCCATCGCGGCAAGCTGGAGATCAGCAGCGTGCCGGGGCATGGCAGCACCTTTACCTGTCACTTTGCGCCGGCACAATTGGTTAACGGCACAAGCTGAAGGCCTCTGGGGCTGCTTCGAAGCCCTTTCGCGACACAAGGCCGCTCCCACAGGTTGCCAGTGGGAGCGGCCTTGTGTCGCGAAAGGGGCGCGAAGCGCCCCCAATGCACCACGACCCTTTGCTTTTACGCCCCCAGCCGCTACATTGGATCCCCTGTGCCAGCAAAAGCTGGCACTTTTTTTCTAATTTCCCAAAGACGGACCCCGTAAAAACTCCATCATGGACCCTTCCCCTGGTATCAGCCTCACCTCGTTATTCGCCGATTTCGGCATGATCATCTTTGCCCTGCTTCTGGTGCTGCTCAACGGCTTCTTCGTTGCCGCCGAGTTCGCCATGGTCAAGCTGCGCTCTACCCGCGTCGAGTCCATCGCCGAATTGCACGGCTGGCGCGGCAGCATTCTGCGCAAGGTTCACAATCAGCTGGACGCCTACCTGTCGGCTTGCCAGCTGGGTATCACCCTCGCCTCCCTGGGCCTGGGTTGGGTCGGTGAGCCGGCCTTCGCCCACTTGCTCGAACCGCTGCTGGCATACATGGGTGTGGACACGCCTGAGCTGATCAAGGCCATTTCGTTCTTCGTCGCCTTCTTCGTGATCTCTTACCTGCACATCGTGGTCGGCGAGCTGGCGCCCAAGTCCTGGGCCATCCGCAAACCGGAACTGCTGTCGCTGTGGACCGCCGTGCCGCTGTACCTGTTCTACTGGCTCATGTACCCGGCCATCTACCTGCTCAACGCCAGCGCCAACACCATCCTGCGCATTGCCGGCCAGGGCGAACCCGGGCCGCATCACGAGCACCACTACAGCCGTGAGGAGCTCAAGCTCATCCTGCACTCCAGCCGTGGCCAGGACCCAAGCGACCAGGGCATGCGTGTACTCGCCTCGGCCGTCGAAATGGGTGAACTGGAGGTGGTCGACTGGGCCAACTCCCGCGAGGACATGGTCAGCATCGACGCCCATGCACCGCTCAAGGAAATCCTGGCGCTGGTGCGCCGTCACAAGTTCAGCCGCTACCCGGTGTATGACGCCGAGCGTGAAGAATTCACCGGCCTGCTGCACATCAAGGACTTGCTGCTGGAGCTGGCCGAGCTGGAGCACCTGCCCGAGACCATCGACCTGGAAGACCTCTCCCGCCCGCTGGAGCGGGTTTCCCGCCACATGCCGCTTTCGCAACTGCTGGAGCAGTTCCGCAAGGGCGGTGCGCACTTCGTGCTGGTCGAGGAAGCCGATGGCAAGGTCATCGGCTACTTGACCATGGAAGACGTGCTGGAAGTGCTGGTCGGCGACATCCAGGACGAGCACCGCAAGACTGAACGCGGCATCCTCGCCTACCAGCCAGGTAAGCTGCTGGTGCGGGGTGATACACCGCTGTTCAAGGTCGAGCGCCTGCTGGGTATCGACCTCGATCACATCGAGGCGGAAACCTTGGCTGGCCTGGTCTACGAGACGCTCAAGCGTGTGCCGGAAGAAGAGGAAGTGCTGGAGGTCGAAGGCCTGCGCATCATCATCAAGAAGATGAAAGGGCCGAAGATCGTGCTGGCCAAGGTGCTGAAGCTGGATTGACCTTCTGTGGGCCGCTTTGCGGCCCAATCGCCTGAAAAGCCCTCAAGGGTTGCCGGCGGTGAAGTCCGGCAGCCCGCCAATCGGCCGGTCGAACTGAAACGGTATCGACTCCAGCGCCAACCCCACGTTGCGCTGCACCACGAAATGCAGGTGTGGCCCCGTGCTGTTCCCTGTGTTGCCCGACTTGGCCAACGCCTGCCCCACCACCACTTGCTGCCCCTCAGCCACTACCACTGAACCGCGCATCAGGTGCAGGTAGACGCCCATGGTGCCGTCCGGGTGAAGAATGCGCACAAAGTTGCCCGACGGGTTGGTGCCCCGCCCGCTCTGGCTGTTCTCGACCCTGACCACCACCCCGCCACGGGCCGCGATGATCGGCGTGCCTTCGGGCATCGCGATGTCCATGGCATAGCGCCCTTTCGGGCCGAAATGGCTGAAACGGCCATTGGGGCCCTGGGTCAGGCGGAATGGCCCGCCCTTCCAGGGAAAGGGATAGCGGTAAGCCAGCGAGCGCTGAGTGGGGTCTCCCATGGCGTACTGGAACTGGCTGGTGTATTTCAGCGGCCCGCCGGGCGTCCCCAGCACCGAGCCAAGCAACTTGGTCGAACGCGGCCCGACGATAGTGCGCACGGTACGCGGAGCATTGCCACCGAAGGCGTTGGCCAGCTTGTCGATACGCAACTCGACCTGCATCGGCACGTACAGCTCGTTACGCACAAGGAAACGCACGCCGCCTGGGAAAGGCTCGGTCTGCAAACGCACCTTGCCCTCTATGCGCTCGAGCATGGGCTCACGCAGTTCGAAGGTTTTCGCACCCGGGCTGTAGCGGTCGGAGTAGGAGACCACGCCGAAATTGTCGACAGTCTTGTAGATGGTCATGCCCAGGCTCGACGCCGAGGCCGTGAGCAAGGCACAGAACAGCAGCAGGCGGGAGGCTGGCATGATGATGGCTTTTTGACAGGTTTGATCTATCGAAGCCTAGCAGCGGGATTTGCTTGGGGTGCTGCAGTTGGTCGGGTGGTGGCCTAATCGCCGGCAAGCCGGCTCCCACAGGGTTTGTGCTGAACCTGTGGGAGCCGGCTTGCCGGCGATTGCGTCAGGCGCCCGGGGTGAAATGCTTCTGCTGCGTGCCGCGCGCGATCAGCCGCGACAGGTAGTCCAGCTTCTGTGCATCCTGATCGACGAACTTGAACGTCAATTGCAGCCAATCGCTCTCGGGTTTCGGCTCCAGCGCAGCAATCGCATGCAGGTAGCCGTTCAGTCGCGCCACCTCGGCGCTATCGCCCTGCTCCAGGTCCAGCACTGCGCCTTCGAGCACTTGCGGCAACACCGCACCACGGCGAACCACCAGCAAGGCTTCCTTGAGGCTCAGGGCCTTGATCACGCACGGCTGGGTACCGCTGGACAAGCGCAGCTGACCCTGACCCCGGCCAGTTTGCGCGGCAGCAGCGGCAGCGGTCGTGGGGGTTGGCGCGTTGATCAATGGTTTGGCCGGGGCCGCCGCAGGAGCCGTAACCTTGGCCACTTCGGGTTTGCCGCCGGTAAGGGCGCTCAGCGAGTCGTTGGCAAATGCCGAGTTGACCCGCGCCTGAGCACCGGCCATCAGGCTGTCGAGCTTGCCGATCTTGGTCAGCGCCTTCTTCACCTTGGTCAACAATTGCTCGTTGGTGAACGGCTTGCCGACGAAGTCGGAAACGCCTGCCTGAATGGCCTGGATCACGTTCTCCTTGTCACCACGGCTGGTCACCATGATGAACTGCAGGTTCTTCATCTCAGGCTGCTGACGGCACCAGGTCAGCAGTTCCAGGCCGGACATTTCCGGCATCTCCCAGTCGCACAGCACCAGGTCGAACGGCTCTTTGCTCAACGTGGCCATGGCTTTGCGGCCGTTCACCGCATCGTCGATGACCATGCCCGGGAAGGCGTTGCGCAGGCACTTCCTGACCAGGTCACGAATGAACGGCGCGTCATCCACGACCAGCACATTGACTTTACTCATCGATACTCCTCTTGAACCCCGACTAGCCTACCGCTGATGGGTGGCCATTTGCCAATACCTGGGTCACGCCGGGACTTCTTCACATCATTCGCGGGTGCCTGCTGGCTGCTCGACCGCAAACGAAAACGCCCGGCACAGGCCGGGCGTTGATGCTCGGGAGCAATCTTATTTATCGTCCGGTTCAGCCGGAACATTAGCGATATCGGCGGTTCCCTGGACTTCCTCTTTCATACGCTTGAGGCCCAGGTGACGTACGTCGGTGCCGCGCACCAGGTAGATCACCAGTTCCGAGATGTTGCGTGCGTGGTCGCCGATACGCTCCAGCGAACGCAGGGCCCAGATCACGCTCAGTACCCGCGAGATCGAACGCGGGTCTTCCATCATGTAGGTCACCAGCTCGCGCAGCGCGGTCTTGTACTCGCGGTCGATGGTCTTGTCGTACTGGGCCACCGACAGCGCCAGGTCGGCATCGAAGCGGGCGAAGGCGTCCAGGGCGTCACGCACCATGTTGCGCACCTGGTCGCCGATGTGGCGCACTTCGACATAACCGCGCGGCGACTCGCCTTCCTCGCACAGCTGGATGGCACGGCGGGCGATCTTGGTCGACTCGTCACCGATGCGCTCCAGGTCGATCACCGACTTGGAGATGCTGATGATCAGGCGCAGGTCGGACGCGGCAGGCTGACGGCGAGCGAGGATGCGCACGCATTCCTCGTCGATGTTGCGCTCCATCTGGTTGATCTGCTCGTCCACTTCGCGCACTTGCTGGGCCAGGCCCGAGTCGGCCTCGATCAGCGCGGTGACGGCGTCGTTGACCTGCTTCTCGACCAGGCCGCCCATGGCCAGCAGGTGGCTGCGCACCTCTTCGAGCTCGGCGTTGAACTGCTGGGAAATGTGATGCGTAAGGCTTTCTTTGTTGATCATCGTCTCGCTCCGCGAAGAAGCTGCAAGCTTCAAGTAGTTCGTGTCGTTCCCTGGCTTCGGTTACTAGCCGTAGCGACCGGTGATGTAGTCTTCGGTCTGCTTCTTCGCCGGGTTGGTGAACAGGGTGTCGGTATCACCGAATTCGACCAGTTTGCCCATGTACATGAACGCGGTGTAGTCCGAAACACGCGCCGCCTGTTGCATGTTGTGGGTCACGATGACGATGGTGTACTTGGATTTCAGTTCGTAGATCAGCTCTTCGACCTTCAGGGTCGAGATCGGGTCCAGTGCCGAGCATGGCTCGTCGAGCAGCAGTACTTCAGGCTCTACCGCGATGGTGCGGGCAATCACCAGACGCTGCTGCTGACCGCCGGACAGGCCCAGGGCCGAGTCGTGCAGACGGTCCTTCACCTCATCCCAAAGCGCCGCACCTTTGAGTGCCCACTCGACAGCCTCGTCGAGCACGCGCTTTTTGTTGATGCCCTGAATACGCAGGCCGTAGACCACGTTTTCATAGATGGTCTTGGGGAACGGGTTGGGCTTCTGGAACACCATACCCACGCGGCGACGCAGCTCGGCCACGTCTTCGCCCTTGCGGTAGATGTTGTTGCCGTACAGGTTGATGGCGCCTTCCACACGGCAACCATCGACCAGGTCGTTCATGCGGTTGAAGGTACGCAACAGGGTCGACTTGCCGCAGCCGGACGGGCCGATGAAGGCGGTCACGCGCTGTTTGGGGATGTTCATGCTGACGTCGAACAACGCCTGCTTGTCGCCATAGAACAGGGACAGGCCCGGTACTTCAATGGCGACGGTCTCTTCGGCCAGGCGCAGGCTCTGCTTGTCGCGGCCCAGGGCAGACATGTCGATGCCGTGGGTATGGGATTCTTGCTGCATGGTTGACTCCATACGCTATCAATTCGTTTCAAAGGGCCGCCCGGTTGGCGGGCGGCGCGCTTGCAATCAGGTTCAGCTGTCGAGGGCCTTGTACTTCTCGCGCAGGTGGTTACGAATCCACACCGCCGAGAGGTTGAGGGTGGCGATCACCATCACCAGCAACAGCGCGGTGGCGTAAACCAGCGGCCGCGCGGCCTCGACGTTGGGGCTCTGGAAGCCTACGTCGTAGATGTGGAAGCCCAGGTGCATGATCTTCTGGTCCAGGTGCAGGTACGGGTAGTTGCCATCCACCGGCAGCGATGGCGCCAGCTTCACCACACCTACCAGCATCAGCGGTGCCACTTCACCGGCGGCGCGGGCCACCGCGAGGATCATGCCGGTCATCATGGCCGGGCTGGCCATCGGCAGCACGATCTTCCACAGGGTCTCGGCCTTGGTCGCGCCCAGGGCCAGGGAGCCTTCACGCACGGTACGCGGGATACGCGCCAAGCCTTCTTCGGTGGCCACGATCACCACTGGCACGGCCAGCAGTGCCAGGGTCAGCGAAGCCCAGAGCAGGCCCGGTGTACCCAGCGTCGGTGCTGGCAGTGATTCGGGGAAGAACAGGCGGTCGATCGAGCCACCCAGCACGTAGACGAAGAAGCCCAGGCCGAACACGCCGTAAACGATGGCCGGAACACCCGCCAGGTTGTTCACCGCGATACGGATCAGCCGGGTCACCGGGCCCTGCTTGGCATACTCGCGCAGGTAGACCGCAGCCAGCACACCGAACGGGGTGACGATCACAGCCATGATCAGGGTCATCATCACGGTACCGAAGATGGCCGGGAAGATACCGCCCTCGGTGTTGGCTTCACGCGGGTCGTCGCTGAGGAACTCCCAGACCTTGGCAAAGTAGGTGCCCATCTTGGTCATGCCGGACATGGCGTTCGGCTGGATGGCATGTACCACTTTGCTCAGGTTGATCTCGACTTCGCGACCGTTGCCGTCACGCGCCACGATACTGTCGCGGGCGAAGGCCTGGTGCAGGCCGGTCAGGCGGTCTTCGATCGCCTTGTAGCGGCTGTTCAGCTCGGCACGCTCGGCGTCCATGTCCGCCTGGGCTGCTGCGTCCAGCTTGCCGTCCAGCTCCAGCTTGCGGGCATGCAGGCGCAGACGCTCGAGGCCGTGGTTGATGGCACCGATGTCTTTCTTCTCGAGGCTCTGCAGTTCGCTGTTGAACTGGTTGGCACGCTTGAGGCGGGCCTGCAGCTCGTTCCAGGCCGCAGGGCCTTCGGCGACTACCTTGCCCTCTTGCTTGACGCTGACCAGGTAGCCATAGAAGTTGCCCCACTCACGGCGCTCCAGGGCGATCAAGTCAGCTGGCTTCTGCTCATCCACCAGCCAGTCGCCGACCACCCAGGTGAAGTCACTGCCATTGAGGTCGCGGTTACCGACCTTGATCAGCTCGCGGGTCATGAACTCCGGGCCCTCGTCCGGTACCGGCAAGCCGGCACCCTTGAGGCGTGCACGCGGCACTTCTTCTTTCTGTACCACTTCACCGATGACGACATGGTCGGCCTGGCCCGGCACCTTGTAGGTGGCCTGGATCAGGTCCGCCGGCCAGAAGTGGCCCAGGCCACGCACGGCGATCACAGCCAGCAGGCCGACGGTCATGATCACCGCCATGGCGACCGCGCCACCGCTGATCCAGACGCCTGGGGCGCCGCTCTTGAACCAGCCTTTGAGGGAATCCTTTTTCACGGATCTCTACCTTTCTATCAAAGCGACGAGTATTTCTTGCGCAGACGCTGGCGAATCAGCTCGGCCAAGGTGTTCATGATGAAGGTGAACATCAGCAGCACGAGGGCAGCGAGGAACAGCACACGATAGTGGCTGCCGCCGACTTCCGATTCAGGCATCTCCACCGCCACGTTGGCGGCCAGGGTGCGCATGCCTTCGAACAGGTTCAGCTCCATCACCGGGGTGTTGCCGGTAGCCATGAGCACGATCATGGTCTCGCCCACCGCACGGCCCATGCCGATCATCAGCGCCGAGAAGATACCCGGGCTGGCGGTGAGGATGACCACGCGGGTCAGGGTCTGCCACGGCGTCGCGCCCAGGGCCAGGGAGCCCAGGGTCAGGCTGCGCGGCACGCTGAACACGGCGTCTTCGGCAATGGAGTAGATGTTCGGGATGACCGCGAAGCCCATGGCGATACCGACTACCAGAGCGTTGCGCTGGTCGTAGGTGATGCCCAGATCGTTGGTGATCCACAGGCGCATGTCGCCACCGAAGAACCAGGTCTCCATGAACGGGCTCATGTACAGGGCGAACCAACCGATCACCAGAATCACCGGGATCAGGATTGCCGCTTCCCAGCCATCTGGAATGCGCAGGCGAATCGACTCAGGCAGGCGGCTCCAGCCAAAGCCCGCGAGCAGAATGCCGACCGGCATGATCACGAACAGGCTGAACACACCAGGCAGGTGGCCTTCCAGGTACGGCGCCAGGAACAGGCCGGCGAAGAAGCCCAGAATCACCGTCGGCATCGCTTCCATCAGTTCGATCACCGGCTTGACCTTGCGGCGCATGCCCGGGGCCATGAAGTAGGCGGTGTAGATGGCCGCGGCGATAGCCAGCGGTGCAGCCAGGATCATCGCGTAGAACGCGGCCTTCAGGGTACCGAAGGTCAGTGGCGACAGGCTCAGCTTGGGTTCGAAGTCAGTGTTCGAGGCGGTGGACTGCCAAACGTACTTCGGCTCGTCATAGTTCTCGTACCAGACCTTGCCCCACAGCGCGCTGAAGGAAATCTCCGGGTGCGGGTTCTTCAGACTCAGCGGCAGCAGCTTGCCGCCTTCCTCGATGATGATGCGGTTGGCACGCGGCGACAGGGCCAGGATACCCGCACCTTCAGCCGCAGGCTCGACCAGCAGCGTGCGGTGTGCGGTGCTGTGGAACACGCCCAGCTTGCCAGCTGCGTCCAGGGCGACGAAGCCCTTGCGGCGCTCCTCGGCATCGATCTGCACGATAGGCGCCTTGTCCATCTGGAAGCTGCGAATCAGCTTGAAGCGCGACTCGCCATCCGGATCACGGGCCATGAACCACTGGGCCAGGCCACCCTTGGAGTCACCGATGATCAGCGAGATACCGCCCACCAGTTGCGCGGTGGCGGTGATCTCGGTGTCAGCGCTTTCGGACAGCTTGTAACGGCCATTAAGGCTCTTTTCACGCAGGCTGAAGACATCGGCGGTGGCGCGACCATTGATCACGTACAGCCACTGCTGACGTGGGTCGATGAAGATGTTCTTCACCACTTCGGTCATCTGCGGCAGTTCGATGCGGTTCTGCTCGGTGGTGACCTCGCCGGTCATCATGTTCTCGGTGCTGGTCAGCTCGACTACCTGTAGGTGCGAACCGGTGGAGCCGGCCAGCACCAGGGTTTCACCATTGAGGTTGACACTCACGTGTTCAAGCGGACGACCCTCGTCATCGAGCACGAACGGCGTCTGGCCGTACGGGAAGTCGATGCCAGGGGTGATGGTCTTCTTGTTGTCCGGGTAGGTGATCTTGTAGGTGTGGTGGAACACCAGCGCCTGGCCGTTGGACAGGCCCAGTACCACCAGAGGGCTACCTGGCTGGTCGGTGCTGATCGAGCTGACCTGGGTACCAGCTGGCAACGGCAGGTCGACGCGCTTCACTTCGGCACCGGTCTTGGTGTCGAAGAACAGCGCCTGGCCCTTGTCGGAAATCCGCATCCCCACCAGGTTCTGCTCTTCAAGCGCAATCATCAGTGGCTTGCCGGCATCCTGTTGCAGCCAGGTCGGCTCCAGCGCCTTCTTGCTGGTCAGTTCAGCGCCCTGGAACAGCGGCAGCACCACATAGGCCAGGTAGAAGAAGATCAGGGTAATGGCTGCCAATACGGCAAGCCCGCCCACCAGTACATACCAGCGGGTCAGGCGATCCTTGAGGGCGCGCATGCGGCGCTTGCGTTGCAGCTCCGGCGTATTGAAGTCAATCCGCACGGGAGGGGAATTTTGGGTCATTGTGGAGTTGGCCAGATCATTCATGCGCACACCCTAGCGGTCCCGTATGACAAAAACATGACAGTGCGTTGACGCACAAAAGCCCGCCGCTCAGGAAACCTGGCTTCGGACTGGGAATTCGTGGAAAAGGCCGGCATCCGCGCCGGCCCCTTCCTCAGTTACTTACTTCTTTGCGACGTTACCTGCGTGGGACAGGCCCAGGTCAGCCAGGGTCTTGTCGACCACTTTGGCCGGCAGCGGGATGTAGCCATCCTTCACCACGACCTGCTGGCCAGCTTGCGACAGGACCAGCTTGACGAACTCGGCTTCCAGCGGGGCCAGAGGCTTGTTCGGGGCTTTGTTGACGTAGACGTACAGGAAGCGCGACAGCGGGTAGGTGCCGTTCAGGGCGTTGGCTTCGTTGTCTTCGACGAACTCGCCACCTTCTTTCTTGGCCAGGGCTACGGTCTTGACGCTAGCGGTCTTGTAGCCGATGCCCGAGTAGCCAATGCCGTTCAGCGAGGAGCTGATCGACTGCACGACCGAAGCCGAGCCAGGCTGTTCGTTGACGTTAGGCTTGAAGTCGCCTTTGCACAGGGCTTCTTCCTTGAAGTAGCCGTAGGTGCCGGATACCGAGTTACGGCCGAACAGCTGAACCGGCTTGTTGGCCAGGTCGCCGGTCACGCCCAGGTCGCCCCAGGTTTTGACGTCGGATTTGCCACCGCACAGGCGGGTGGAGGAGAAGATCGCATCGACCTGGGCCATGGTCAGGCCTTTGATCGGGTTGTCCTTGTGTACGAACACAGCCAGGGCGTCAACGGCGACCGGGATGGCGGTCGGCTTGTAGCCATACTTCTGCTCGAAGGCCTGCAGCTCGACGTCCTTCATCTTGCGGCTCATCGGGCCGAGGTTGGCGGTGCCTTCGGTCAGCGCGGGTGGCGCGGTGGAGGAGCCGGCAGCCTGGATCTGGATGTTTACGTTCGGATATTCCTTCTTGTAGGCCTCGGCCCACAGAGTCATCAGGTTCGCGAGGGTATCGGAGCCGACGCTGGAGAGGTTGCCCGAAACACCGGTGGTCTTGGTGTAGGTCGGGATTGCAGGGTCGACAGCGGCTACCGCATTGGCGGTTGCAACGCCAGCGGCGGCAAAGGTGAGGGCCGCCATCAAACGCTTCAGTTTCATGCCTTGCTCCTAGCAGGAATATTGGGGGTGTTGGATGGATCGGGCCCAAGTATCTGCAGGCCGCATGAACACGATATGACTTCAATATGACAATTGGATGAAAGGCCATCACCGGTTGCCGGGATGGCCTTTGCAGGATGTTGCAGAGGGCGGAAGCAAGGTCTGCCCCCTTCGCGGGTAAATCGGATCGCCGCACCGCCGCTCCCACAGGGGTTGCGCATGCTCCTGTGGGAGCGGGCTTACCTGCGAAGAGAGCCTTGGCGCCAATCCATCAGCGCTTGTTGGCGAACAGATAGAGGCCCACGATCAGACCAACGGCACACAAACCAGCCACATAGTAGGCAGGTGCCATCGGGCTGACCTTCAGCAGCGCGGTCACCACCATCGGCGTCAAACCACCGAAGATCGCGTAGGCCACGTTGTAGGAGAAAGACAGACCACTGAAACGCACCACCGGTGGGAAGGCTTTGACCATCACATAAGGCACGGCGCCGATGACGCCCACGCACAGGCCGGTGATGGCATACAGCGGGAACAGCAGATCAGGCCGGGTTGGCAGGCTGTGGTAGAAGGTCCAGGACGTGGCCAGCAGCAACAGGCTACCAATCACGAACACCCGGCCAGCACCGAAACGGTCAGCCAGGCTACCAGCACCGATGCAGCCCAGGCTGAGCAGCACGATCGCCAGGCTGTTGGCCTTGAGCGAGTCAGTCGGGCTGATGTGGTAGATGCTCTGCAGCAGCGCCGGGGTCATCAGGATCACCACGACGATGCCCGCCGACAGCATCCAGGTCAGCAGCATCGACAGAATGATCGGGCCACGGTGATCGCGCAGCACTGCCCGCAATGGCAGCTCTTCGGCCAATGCCTTGCGCTCCTGCATCTCGGCGAACACTGGGGTTTCGTGCAGCCAGCGGCGCAGATAGACCGAGAACAGGCCAAACACGCCGCCAAGCAGGAACGGGATACGCCAGGCGTAATCGGCCACTTCCTCGGCGCTGTACACGCTGTTGATCAGTGTCGCCACCAGCGAACCCAGCAAGATGCCGGCAGTCAGCCCTGCGGTCAGGGTGCCGCAGGCATAACCGGTATTGCGCGCCGGAACGTGCTCGGAGACGAACACCCAGGCTCCCGGAACCTCACCACCGATGGCCGCGCCCTGGATCACGCGCATCAACAGCAACAGAATCGGTGCCCACATGCCAATTTGTGCATAGGTTGGCAGCAGGCCCATGACCAGCGTCGGCAGCGCCATCATGAAAATGCTCAGAGTGAACATCTTCTTGCGGCCCAGCAGGTCGCCGAAGTGGGCCATGACGATCCCGCCCAGCGGCCGTGCCAGATAGCCGGCGGCGAAGATGCCGAACGTTTGCATCAGGCGTAGCCACTCGGGCATGTCGGCCGGGAAGAACAACTTGCCGACCACCGTGGCGAAGAACACGAAAATAATGAAGTCGTAGAACTCCAGCGCTCCGCCAAGGGCGGACAGTGAGAGGGTCTTGTAGTCACTGCGGGTCAGCGGCCGTGAGGGCTGCTCGATACTGCTCGGCACGGAGGTCATCGCTCATTCTTCTCTTGTAGGTCATGCAGGCCGCTTGGCATGCGGCTTCTGGATAAGGGACAGGCGAAGATAGCAAATTGCCGAGCCGCGTCGATAGCGATACAAAATCCATACAGATATTCATCAATGCACGGTCGTCGCTGGCTGTTCGGCTCTATATACTGCCCATTCGTAGGAAAAAGGTTGGTCCAACTGTGGGATGTTGTGCGAAAACGCCGGTCATTATGCTCAGGCGGTTTCGCAGAGTTTCCCTATGGCCGCCCAGCAAAGCGAAATCAGCGTAGTATGTTTCGAGCTGAATCGTTTTCACGGCCTTGCGCCAAACCAACGAAGCGTCACGGGTCAGAGGCCCCACCGCATGATTGAGCTCGAACAAGAAGATCCTATCCCGCAAGGTGACCTGGCCTTGCAAATCACCGCACTCCCCCGTGAAACCAACGGTTTCGGCGACATCTTTGGCGGCTGGCTGGTTGCCCAGATGGACTTGGCCGGTACCGCCATGGCCAGCCGCGTCGCTGGCGGCCGGGTTGCCACGGTGGCCATCGACCGCATGGCGTTCCTGGTTCCAGTAGCCGTGGGCGCGCAACTGTCGTTCTACACCCAGACCTTGGAAATCGGCCGCAGCTCGATCCAGATGATGGTCGAAGTCTGGAGCGACGACCCGCTGTCCAGCGAATGGCGCAAGGTGACCGAGGCGGTATTTGTCTTCGTGGCCATCGATGGCAGCGGCCGCACCCGCTCTGTGCCTCGTCGCTGAGCCTTGCGAGCGGTAAACTCATTGCAGGTCAAAGGGTCCAAGACCCACAGGCATTCAATGAGACGAGCGCAATGGCTACCTTCAAGGTCGAATCCGAGCAACACGGCGAACTCAACTGCTGGCGTATCACCAGCGACCGCGCCGAATTACTGATCGCCCAACAGGGTGCGCAGATCCTCAGCTACCAGCGTGTCGGCGAGCCGCCGCTGCTGTGGCTGAGCGACCAGGCCATCTTCCGCCAGGGCAAGTCGGTGCGTGCCGGTGTACCGGTATGCTGGCCGTGGTTCGGCAATCTGCAGCGCAACCCCCAGGCCGTTCAGGCCATGTACCACGGCGAGCAAGCACCGGCCCATGGTCTGGCACGCGCGCGCGACTGGCAGTTGCTGGGTATCGAAGAAGTGGGCGAAGGCCTGCGTATCGAATTCGAACTGCCCGAGGCACAGGGTGATCTGCCCGACTGGCCCCATGACGTAGAGCTGAAGCTGGCGATCGAGCTGGGCGAGGATCTGCAACTGAACCTGACCAGCCGCAACATGGGCAATACCCCGGTCACCATCAGCCAAGCCCTGCATAGCTACTTTGCCGTCAGTGACGTGCGCCAGGCACGTGTCGAAGGTGTCGAAGGGCTGGACTACATCGAGACCTTGGCTGACTGGGAACAGCGCAAACAGCAAGGTGCGCTCGGTTTTTCCGGTGAGACTGACCGAATCTACCTGAGCACCCCCACGCAGCTGAGCATTGTCGACCCGCACTGGAGCCGGTGTATTACCCTGACCAGCAGCGGCTCGCGCTCGGCGGTGATCTGGAACCCTTGGACCGAGCGCGCCCGCGAATTGCCGGACATGGCCGATGATGGCTGGCAGCGGATGCTGTGCATCGAGACGGCGAATGTGTGGGATGACGTGGTGACGTTGGCACCTGGGAAAAGCCATAGTCTGGGCGTGTCGATCAGTGACGAGGCCCTCTGATCCAGCACTTCTGGCGCTTATCATGACCCTATCGCCGGCAAGCCGGCTCCCACATGGACCGCGACGAGCTTGAGATCAGCGCAGCACCTGTGGGAGCCGGCTTGCCGGCGATAGGGCCGGTACAGGCATTACAGGTCAGCATCCTCCACCACCCTCACCTTCCCCGCATCCAGCGCATACGCCGCATCGGCAAGGTCATTGCTGACCTTTTCCACCTTCAACGTCCCGCTGACCCACAACGGCGTGTAGATATCGTCGATTTTCAAGCCTTTCGGGTAGCGCACCAGCACCAGCTGGTTCGGCGGTGGTGGCGGCACATGAATGCAGGCGCCTGGGTAAGGCACCAGGAAGAACAGCGTGCTGTTGCCCTTGGCATCGCTTTCCAGCGGCACCGGGTAACCGCCCAGGCGGATTTCCTTGCCGTTCATGGCCGCCACGGTCTTGGTCGAGTACATCACTGCCGGCAGGCCCTTGCTCTGCTTGAGGCCGCCCTTGTCGGTAAAGGTACCCATGGCCTCCGGCGAGTTATGGTCGATCTCGGGCATCTGCTCCAGCGCTTTCTGGTCCGACTTGGGCATCAGCTCCAACCAGTCGGTTTCGGGCAGTTCGGCATGGGCCAGGGTGCTGGCCAGGAGCAAGGGAATGAGGAAAAAGGCACGCATGAAAATGCTCGGCAACTCGGATGAATTGCCGGGCATTCTACCGGGTATTCAGCGTTTCTTGATGAATCCGTAAATCACCAGAAGGACCACCGCACCGACCAGCGCACCCAAGAAACCGGCGGCTTGTCCGGCCTGATAGATACCTAGGGCCTGCCCACCGTAGGTGGCGAGCAACGAGCCGGCGATACCCAGCAGGATGGTCATGATCCAGCCCATGCTGTCGTCCCCTGGCTTGATGAAGCGCGCCAGCAGACCCACGATGAGGCCGATGAAGATGGTTCCAATGATGCCCATGGCAATCCCTCTGCAGTGAAGATGGAACAAGCCAAAGCCTAGACAGCACTTTGGCTTGTTGCCATTTCAGAGGGCCCGCCGATGGCAGAAGTTCGGTCAGTTGCCGATCAACGCCTCTACCTCGGCGATCTTGCGCTCGAGGGTGGCCATGTCCTTGCAACGCAGGGTGGCGTGGCCGACCTTGCGCCCAACCTTGAAGGCTTTGCCATAGTGGTGCAGGTGGCAGTCTTCGATAGCCACGACCTTCTCCACCGACGGCACTTCGCCGATGAAGTTGAGCATGGCGCTCTCGCCCACCTTGGCGGTCGAACCCAGCGGCAAGCCGGCAACGGCGCGCAGGTGGTTCTCGAACTGGCTGCACTCGGCGCCTTCGATGGTCCAGTGCCCGGAGTTGTGTACGCGCGGGGCGATTTCGTTGGCCTTCAGGCCACCGTCGACCTCGAAGAACTCGAAGGCCATGACGCCAACATAGTCGAGCTTCTGCAGCACCCGGCCAACGTAGTCTTCGGCCAGCGCCTGCAGTGGATGCGCTTCACTGGCCACCGACAGACGCAGGATGCCGCTTTCGTGGGTGTTGTGCACCAGCGGGTAGAAACGGGTTTCACCGTCGCGGGCACGCACGGCCACCAGCGAAACTTCGCCAGTGAACGGCACGAAGCCTTCAAGCAGGCACGGCACGCTGCCCAGTTCAGCGAAGGTGCCGACCACGTCCTCAGGCGTACGCAGAACCTTCTGGCCCTTGCCGTCGTAACCCAGGGTACGGGTCTTGAGTACAGCCGGCAGGCCGATGCTGGCTACTGCGGCGTCCAGGTCCTGTTGCGAAAGGATGTCGGCGAAGGCCGGGGTCGGGATGCCCAGGTCGCGGAACATGCTCTTTTCAAACAGGCGGTCACGGGCGATACGCAGCGCCTCGGCGCTTGGGTACACCGGCACGAACTGCGAGAGGAAGGCCACGGTCTCGGCCGGGACGCTTTCGAATTCGAAGGTCACCAGGTCGACTTCGTCGGCCAACTGGCGCAGGTGGTCCTGGTCGCCATAGTCAGCACGCAGGTGCTCGCCAAGCGGCGCGGCGCAGGCGTCTGGCGCCGGGTCGAGGAAGGCGAAGTTCATGCCCAGCGGAGTGCCCGCCAGGGCCAGCATGCGGCCCAACTGGCCGCCACCGATTACACCGATCTTCATGAAGTCAGCCTCAAGCCTGGCGTGGGTCTGGATTGTCCAGGACAGTGTCGGTCTGCTCAGTGCGGAACTGCTTGAGCGCTGCATGGTACTGAGGGTACTTGGCGCCCAGGATGCTCGCCGACAGCAGGGCGGCGTTGACGGCACCGGCACGGCCAATGGCCAGGGTAGCGACCGGAACGCCAGCCGGCATCTGCACGATCGACAGCAGCGAGTCCACGCCTGACAGCATCGACGACTGCACCGGCACACCCAGTACCGGCAGGTGGGTCTTGGCGGCGCACATGCCCGGCAGGTGGGCAGCGCCACCGGCACCGGCGATAATCACCTCGATGCCACGCCCTTCAGCTTCTTCAGCGTACTGGAACAGCAGATCCGGGGTCCGGTGGGCGGAAACCACCTTCACTTCATAGGGAATGCCGAGTTTTTCCAGCATATCGGCGGTGTGGCTAAGGGTGGACCAATCGGACTTGGAGCCCATGATCACGCCAACCAGTGCACTCATCGTCGAGCCTCTCCTGCAAGCGCCTTCAGGCGCGCTAAAAGCAACAAGCCACGCAGGTGGACCGGCGTGGCTTGTCATACGGATTCTGAATCGACCGAGTCGGCCGAAGGCGCGGGATTATAGCGTATTGCAAGCCAGCGCGCCCACCCCCATAAGCACATGTCGGATCAAAGGGCAAGCTGTCTCGCAGGACAAGTTTTTCCGGCTTTCAGGAAGCGCGCCCCACCGACAGTCTGCACCTTCGAACACCAATGCCCTCGGAGGAAACCAACATGCCAAAAAACCGCTTTGCAGCCTTGATACTAAGCGCCTTATGCACACTCCAGTTTTCAAGTGCATGGGCGGCCAGATCCCTTGTGGTAACCATCTTTGCGCATGACGAACTGGCCGACATCAGCGACCAGCAACTGAAGAAAGACTACTTTCAGCCCTGGCTGGATGAGATGCGCAGCTTTACCAACCACCCGATCGAACTGGTGTTCCAACGCTCTGTGCCAGGCATTACCGATATCAATTATCGGAACATGACGTCAGACGACATTCTCGATGCATTTAAAGAGCAGGTCGATGCCTACACAGCGAACAACCTCTTCTCATTCATGAACAAAAACCTACTGCTCACCCGCCATAGATATGACGACCAGAGCGCTGTTACTTTTCGCGCGGGGCTTGCCAGGCAAAGCCGCAACACAGCCATTTCGTCGATGAATTCGTTCGCCACCCCAGGCCATGAAATCGGTCATATGCTGTCTGCCACCCATGAAGACTCGAGAATCCGATACAACGGTTGGATTTGCGAAACCTACATGACTCCAACCCGTTTTGACCTGCGCTCGAACTGTTATCGGTACAGCGATGAAAACCGCGCAAAAATCGCCGATTACCTGAAGTACAACTCAAATTGATCCCTCACCCTGTGCTCCGGCCGACTCCAGCTTGCGCCATAGCAGGCGGACGTTGGCCTTACGAACCAATGCACAACGGTACAAGCGGATTTCCAACGGCACATGCCATTGACTGGCGCCGCAAATAGCCAACTCACCTCGCTCCAGCTCACCCCGCATGGAAAGCCTGGGCACCCAGGCCACGCCCATCCCCTCCAGCGCCATGCTCTTTAGACTGTCGGCCATGGCTGTTTCATAGACGGTGGTGTAACGCAGGTTGCGCTGGCGTAGCAAAAGACTCACCGAACGCCCCAGAAAAGCACCTGCACTATAAGCAAGCAGAGGCACGCTGCTGTCGCCATCCAGATCGAACAGGGGCTTGCCATCGGCCCCTACCGCACACACCGGCAACATTTCCGTGGTGCCCATGTGCAGCGATGGGAAGATTTCGGCATCCATCTGCAGGGCAGCATCCGGGTCATAGAAAGCCAGCATCAGGTCACAGCCACCTTCACGCAATGCATGGACGGCATCACCTACGTTGGTGGCAACCAGGCGTGTGGCGATGTTCAATCCGTCGTTGCGCAGCTGGGCCACCCAACGCGGGAAAAACCCCGACGCCAGCGAGTGCGCCGCAGCCACTTGAACCACCTCACCCTGCCCACCTTCAAGATGATGCAAATGGCGTAGAACTTCGCTCAACTGGTCGACAACCGTACGTGCAGTGACAAGAAATAGCTGCCCTGCCTCAGTCAGCTCGATGGGCGTGCGGGAACGATTCACCAAGGTCAGCCCAAGGGCGGCTTCCAGGCTGCGAATACGTCGGCTGAAGGCCGGCTGCGTGACGAAACGTCGCTCTGCCGCCTGGGAAAAACTGCGTGTGGCGGCCAGGGCACTGAAGTCTTCCAGCCACTTGCTTTCGAGGTTCATCGACTACTCCGCAAGGCGTGCACCAAAATGGAACACGCTCGATTGTCAATCGGCGTCACATCAAACCGTATGCCGTTTCTGCATAGGTTAGCGTGCAACAGCATTGGCCGCAAAATCACCTTCAGGCCTAGGATTGGCGCCATTCCGGCATGTGCCGGGTCAAAATCGAGATGATATCCATCATGTCCTCCGCTGCATCGTTCCGCGTCGAAAAAGATCTGCTTGGTACCCTTGAAGTCCCTGCCGATGCCTACTACGGCATCCAGACTCTGCGCGCTGCCAACAACTTCCACCTCTCCGGTGTACCGCTGTCGCACTATCCGAAACTGGTAGTCGGCCTGGCGATGGTCAAGCAGGCTGCTGCTGACGCCAACCGAGAGCTGGGGCACCTGAGCGATGCCAAGCACGCAGCCATCAGCGCTGCCTGCGCACGACTGATCAAAGGCGACTACCACGAGCAGTTCGTCGTGGACATGATTCAAGGCGGTGCTGGTACTTCTACCAACATGAACGCCAACGAAGTCATCGCCAACATCGCGCTGGAGGCCATGGGCCACCAGAAGGGTGAGTACCAGTACCTGCACCCGAACAACGATGTGAACATGGCGCAGTCGACCAACGACGCCTACCCGACCGCGATCCGCCTGGGCCTGCTGCTGGGCCACGACGCCCTGCTGGCCAGCCTCGACAGCCTGATTCAGGCCTTCGCCGCCAAAGGTAAAGAGTTCGACCACGTACTGAAGATGGGCCGTACCCAGCTGCAGGACGCCGTGCCGATGACCCTGGGCCAGGAATTCCGCGCCTTCGCCACCACCATGACCGAAGACCTGCAGCGCCTGCGCTCGCTGGCTCCGGAACTGCTGACCGAAATCAACCTGGGCGGCACCGCCATCGGTACCGGCATCAACGCCGACCCTGGCTACCAGGCCCTGGCCGTTCAGCGCCTGGCGATCATCAGCGGCCAACCGCTGGTACCGGCTGCCGACCTGATCGAAGCCACCTCCGACATGGGCGCCTTCGTGCTGTTCTCCGGCATGCTCAAGCGTACCGCAGTCAAGCTGTCAAAGATCTGCAACGACCTGCGCCTGCTGTCCAGCGGCCCACGCACCGGCATCAACGAGATCAACCTGCCAGCGCGTCAGCCAGGCAGCTCGATCATGCCAGGCAAGGTCAACCCGGTTATCCCGGAAGCGGTCAACCAAGTCGCCTTCGCCATCATGGGCAACGACCTGGCCCTGACTGTCGCCGCCGAAGGTGGCCAGCTGCAGCTGAACGTGATGGAACCGCTGATCGCCTACAAGATCTTCGACTCGATCCGCCTGCTGCAACGCGCCATGGACATGCTGCGCGAGCACTGCATCGTCGGCATCACCGCCAACGAACAGCGCTGCCGTGAACTGGTCGAGCACTCGATCGGCCTGGTCACCGCCCTGAACCCGTACATCGGCTACGAAAACGCCACCCGTATCGCCCGCGTTGCCCTGGAAACCGGCCGCGGCGTACTGGAACTGGTGCGCGAAGAGAAGCTGCTGGACGAAGAGATGCTCAACGACATCCTGCGTCCGGAAAACATGATCGCTCCACGTCTGGTTCCGCTGAAGGCGTAACCGACCGCTTGAAACGTCTCACCAGGTCGAGGGACTAGACACCTCTCAACCTTTCCAGGGCCCTAGCGCACGCTTAGGGCCCTTTTTTTGTCTTCAATTTGCGCGACCCCAGATCCTCTACCGGCACACAACTTGCTCCATAATGCATCCCAGCCCGACGGGATACCGAGCATGCTGCACAGTCACCTGACCACCCTCAACGCGGTTTCGCTGATCCTCAACCTCTTCCAGGAAGACGGTTGCGAGGCTGCGTCGCTGCTGGCCGGCAGTGGCATAGGCCCAGCAGACCTGGGGCATGCCGATGCGCGCATCACCACCCAGCAGGAGCTGCAGGTGTGCGCCAATGCCGTGGCCCGGCGCGAGGACATTGGCCTGGAGCTGGGCCGGCGCATGCATGTGTCGTGCTACGGCATGCTCGGTTACGCCTTGCTCTCCAGTGCCACTTTGGGTGACGCCCTGCGTTTGGCGCTGCAGTATCCGGCACTGCTGGGAACAGTCTTCCAGCTGCGTCTGGTGGACGATGGGCAACGTGTCTGGTTCAGTGCCAGCGAATACCGCGACAGCCCGGCCCTTGCAGCCTTCAATGCCGAATTCTGCCTGGTGTCGCTGAAAGTCATCTGCGACGACCTGCTGGGCCGCACACTGCCCTTGCTCGGCGCCCGCTTCGAGCACAGCCGACCTGGCTACCACACGCTCTATGCCGGTGCATTCCAGTGCCCTCTGGGCTTCGACGCCGAGGACAATGCCTTTGCCTTCGAACGCCGCTGGCTCGACACACCGCTGCCGCTGGCCGACCCTATTACCCATAAAGCGATGAGTGAACGCTGCCGCCGCCTGAACCTGGAGTTCACCGGTCGCCAGGCCTGGCTCGGGCGCATCCGCCAATTGCTGCTGCAACAGCTGGACGCAGCACCTGGCCTGGACGGGCTTGCGCGGCAGATGAACTGTTCGTCGCGCACCCTGCGCCGGCACCTGCAGGCAATGGGCAGCAGTTATCAGCAGTTGCTGGATGAACTGCGCTTCGAACGGGCCAAGCAGTTGCTCGCTGATGAGCAGATGCCGATCTACCGCATTGCCGAAACCCTGGGCTTCAGCGAAACGGCGAGCTTCCGGCATGCGTTCCAGCGCTGGAGCGGCGTGGCGCCCAGCCACTATCGCGGCTGAGCCGCATGGCCCCATCGCCGGCAAGCCGGCTCCCACAGGTTCTGCAGTGTTCTCAAGGTCTGCACGGTCCATGTGGGAGCCGGCTTGCCGGCGATAGGGCCACCGAGCTTGGCCACATCTATCCCCTTTTGGCCGTTTGCGTCGTTCTCCACTCAAGGCCTGCCCGTGACAATGGGCCCACGCCAGTAAAACCGGAGAACAACAATGCTGACGATCTATTCCGATGATCACCGCCTTCACCACGGCCGCTGCGAGCTGATCGACGGCAAGCTGATGCCCTGCTTTGAAATGCCATCGCGCGCCGACCATGTGCTCGATCAGGTGAAAAAGCGCAATCTCGGCGAGGTCCAAGGCCCGACCGACTTTGGCCGCGCTCCACTGCAACGTATCCACAGCACCGAGTACCTCGACTTCTTCGAGGGTGCCTGGGCCCGCTGGGCCGCACTGGGCCACGAAGGCGACCTGCTGCCCTTCACCTGGCCAGCGCGCACCCTGCGCCAGGTCAAACCCACCGGCCTGCACGGTGAGTTGGGCTACTACAGTTTCGACGCCGGCGCCCCCATTACCGCCGGCACCTGGCAGGCTGCCTACAGCGCTGCCCAGGTTGCCCTCACCGCCCAGGCGGCCATCCAGCAAGGCGCCCACTCAGCCTTCGCCCTGTGCCGCCCACCAGGGCATCACGCCGCTGCCGAAGTCATGGGCGGCTATTGCTACCTGAACAACGCCGCAATTGCTGCCCAAGCCTTCCTCGACCAAGGGCGCGCCAAAGTGGCCATCCTGGATGTCGACTACCACCACGGCAACGGCACCCAGGACATCTTCTACCAGCGCAATGACGTGTTCTTCGCCTCGATCCACGGCGATCCGCAGGACGAATTCCCGTTCTTCCTCGGCTACGCCGACGAAACCGGTGAAGGCGCAGGCGAAGGGTGCAACATCAACTATCCCCTGCCCGCAGGCAGTGACTGGGGTGCCTGGAGCGCTGCGCTGGAAGACGCCTGCCAGCGCATCGCCAGCTACGACGCCGATGTGCTGGTGGTTTCCCTCGGCGTGGACACCTTCAAGGACGACCCGATCTCCCAGTTCAAGCTGGACAGCCCGGACTACCTGGAAATGGGCAAGCGCATCGCCGCCCTGGGCAAGCCGACCCTGTTCGTGATGGAAGGCGGCTACGCTGTGGAGGAAATCGGTATCAACGCGGTCAATGTGCTGGAAGGCTTCCAGCGCGCTCAGCCAGGAGCTCGTTAATGGTTCGACTCAAGCGTCTGCTCGCCCCGCTCATCGCCACCACGCTGTTCACCGGCGCCCTCCACGCCCAGGCCGAACAGCGGACCCTGCGCGTATACAACTGGTTCGATTACATCACGCCGCAGACCTTGACCGACTTTCAGAAGGACAGTGGCGTAAAACTGATCTACGACATCTTCGACACCAACGAGGCGCTGGAAGCCAAGTTGCTGACCGGTAACTCCGGCTATGACGTGGTGGTGCCGTCCAACGTGTTCCTGGCCAAGCAGATCGAGGCCGGTGTGTTCCAGCCGCTGGATCGCGCCAAGCTGCCGAACTGGCAACACCTGGACCCGGCCCTGATGAAACTGATCGAGGCCAACGACCCTGGCAACAAGTTTGCCGTGCCCTACATGTACGGCACTGTCCTGATCGGCTTCAACCCGGACAAGGTCAAGGCAGCGCTGGGCGACAACGCCCCTGTCGACAGCTGGGACCTGATCTTCAAGGAAGAGAACATCGCCAAGCTCAAGCAGTGTGGCGTTGCGCTGCTCGATTCGCCGTCGGAGATTCTGCCCCTGGCCTTGCAGTACCTGGGCCTGGACCCCAACAGCGGCAAGCCTGACGACTACAAGAAAGCAGAAGCATTGCTGCTGAAGATCCGCCCGCACATCACCTACTTCCATTCCTCGAAGTACATGGCGGATATCGCCAACGGCGACATCTGCGTAGCGGTGGGTTATTCGGGCAGCTTCTCCCAGGCCGCCAACCGTGCTCGCGATGCCAAGAACGGGGTGGTGGTCGACATGCGCCTGCCGAAGGAAGGTGCGCCGATCTGGTTCGACATGCTGGCGATACCGAAAAATGCGGCCAACCCGGAAGATGCCCACACGTTCATCAATTACCTGCTGCGCCCAGAGGTGATTGCACCGATCAGTGACTTTGTCGGGTATCCGAACCCGAACAAGGACGCGACCGAGAAAGTCAGCCCGGCAATTCGCAACAACCCCAACCTGTATCCGACGGCTGAGGCGATGGCCAAGCTGTATACCCTCAAACCGCTGCCACGGGATGCGGAACGGGCACGGACGCGGGCCTGGACACGGATCAAGTCCGGGACCTGAGTTGGATGCTTCGCGGGTGAACCCGCTCCCACAGGATTTGTACAGTTCTGTGGGAGCGGGTTCACCCGCGAACAGGCCGCCAAGCCTTGCGCAACCGCATCAGCGCCTCGGCAATCTCCCCCTCCGGCACCGCCGCAAACCCCAGCACCAACCCCGCTCGCTTATCCACAGGCACCTCGCTGTCCTCCAGCCAGTAACTGCTCAACGGATTGACCTCAACCCCCACCACCTCAGCCCTGGCCACCAACTCCTGCTCCCGCGCATAGTTATCCACATCCACCTTGACGTGCAGCCCGGCAGCCACTTCCGGCATTGAGCCCAGACCTGGAATACCCACAGGCCACCCCGCCTTCAGCACATTGCGCCGGCTCAACGCCGCCCGCCGCATCCGCCGGATATGCCGCTGGAAATGCCCTTGGGCCATGAACTCAGCCATCACGCACTGCGTTCCCACTTCCGAGTGACGAACCGCCAACGCGCGCCCCTGACTGAAGGCTTCCACCAGCCGCGTGGGCAATACCAGGTAACCCAGTCGCAAGGCCGGAAATGCAATCTTGCCGAAGGTGCCGACATACAGCACCCGCCCCTGCTTATCGAGGGCCGCCAAGGGGGCCAACGGTGCACCGCTGTAGCGGTACTCACCGTCATAGTCGTCTTCGATGATCCAGCCATCGTTGCGTTCAGCCCAGGCCAGCAAGGCCAGCCGCCGCGCCAGGCTCATGGTCACACCTGTGGGGTATTGGTGAGCTGGCGTCACGTAGACCAACCGGCAATCCGCCAACTGCCCCAACTGCTGGCAATCCAAGCCCTCTTCATCCACCGCAACCCCAATCACCTTCCCTCCTGCCACGGCGAAGGCATGACCTGCAGCCCGGTAACCGGGGTTTTCCACAGCCACTCCGTCGCCGGGATGCAACAGCAACTGTGCACAAAGGCTAATGGCCTGCTGCGCACCACTGGTGATCACAATTTGTTCAGCCGTACACGAAAGCCCTCGGGAACGACGCATATAGGCCGCCACCAGCTCCCGCAGAACTGGTTCGCCGGCCGGGTCCCCGTAACCGAGCCGGGCCGGGTCTGGATTGCGCCAGAAACCCGCTTGCAGCTTGGCCCACACGTCAAACGGGAAAAGGTCGAAGGCCGGAATACCCACCCGAAATGCACGCGGAGCGCCACTTCTTGGAGGTGGCAAATGGTTATTTTTCAGACGCTCAAGCGGCTCGCTGGAGCGCTCGTCGCTGGATAAATCCTCAGTATTTTCTGATGAAAATGTGGATAACCCTGTTGATAAACCCAGGGATAACCCTGTGGATAGTTGTGTGGATAGTTTCGGCAGCCGGCTCACATAGGTGCCATCCCCTACCCGGCTTTCGATGTAGCCCTCGGCATACAACTGGTCATAGGCACGCACCACGCTGTTGCGCGAAAGCGCCAGCATGGCCGCCAGGTCTCGAGTCGCTGGCAGGCGCGTGCCACTGCTCAACCGCCCATCGAGCACCCTTGCCCGCAGTGCTTGATAAAGCTGCTGGCTAAGCCCACGGCGTCGGTCGAGGACGATGCCGGTTGGGTCGAAAGGCAATACGAGGGGACGCTCGCTCATGGTATTGGACCTATGAAATCAGCTGCTAATGGCTCTTACTCAGAACCAATAGCCTGCCTAGGATGGAGCCATTCGACAAGGAACCTGCCATGTACAACAGCAAGCCCCATCAGGAACACGACCTCGATCGCCTGCACCAGCATATGCTCGACACACGCCTGGCCTTGCTGGTCAGCCATGGCGAGCACGGCATGCTGGCCACGCATCTGCCCGTGCTCATTGAACGCGGTGAAGGCGAGTTCGGCACGGTCTATGCCCATCTTGCCCGGGCCAATCGCCAATGGCAGGACTTGGAGCAAGGCGGCGAGGCACTGCTGGTGTTCCCGGGGGCCGATGCCTATGTCAGCCCAAGCTACTACCCCAGCAAGGCCGACAACCCCAAGGTGGTGCCGACCTGGAATTACCTGGCAGTGCATGCTTATGGCGCAGTCGAGGTCATCCACGACGCCGCACCTCTGCTGGACATCGTCACTCGCCTGACCAACCGTCACGAACAGGGCCGCAGCGAGCCCTGGAAGGTGGCCGAGGCCCCCGCCGACTACCTCGAAGGCATGCTCCGCGCCATCGTTGGCATCCGTATGCCCATCGCCCGCCTGCAGGGTGCGCGAAAGCTCAGTCAGAACCGCTCGGCCGAGGATATCGCTGGCGTGCGCGAAGGCCTTGGCAACAGCACCGATTACCTGGACAACCAACTCGCGGCGCACATGCGCCAACTCTGAAGGAAAAGCCCATGACCAGCGTTACCCTGCGCCCCGTCAGCGCCAGTGACCATTCTGCCTGGCTCGCCTTGTGGCAGGCCTATCTGCGCTTCTATGAAACCGAATTGCCCGAAGCGGTCAGCGCCAGCACCTGGCAGCGCCTGCTCGACCCAAGCGAGCCTACCCACTCGGCGCTGGCCTGGGTCGATGGCAAGGCGGTCGGGATGGTCAACTGGATCTATCATCGTTCCAACTGGAGCATCGAGAACTCCTGCTACCTGCAGGACCTGTACGTGGACAGCAACCAGCGCGGCCTGGGCATCGGCCGCCAGCTGATCGAACACGTGTATGCCACGGCCAAGGCAGCAGGCTGCATCAAGGTGCACTGGCTGACCCACGAAACCAACGCCACCGCCATCAGCCTGTATCAGCAGGTTGCCGAGCGCCCGGGCTTCATCCAATTCCGCAAAGGGTTGTAAGCCGACCATGACCGACGCATTGAACTGGAAACCCGCCGCAACCCCAACGGCCGAGCCCATCGACGGCCGTTTCATCCGCCTGGAAAAGCTCGACCCGGCCCGACATGGCGACGACCTGTGGGAGGTGCTGCAAGGGCCGGGCTCGGACCCGGTGTTGTGGGACTACCTGCCTTATGGGCCCTTCAGCGAACGCAGCGCCTTCGACCGCTGGCTGGAGGGTAACGCAGCAGGCCGCGACCCGTTCTTCTACACCGTCATCGACCGCCGCTCCGGCCAGGCCCAAGGCATTCTCAGCCTGATGTCGATCGTGCCCGACCATGGCCGCATCGAAATTGGCCACATCGCCTTCGGCGCCGCCATGCAGCGCACGCCAAAGGGCACCGAAGCGGTGTATCTGCTAGGCAAACTCGGCTTCGAGCTGGGCAACCGCCGCCTGGAGTGGAAATGCAACAACGCCAACGCCCGCTCCAAGCGCGCAGCGGAGCGGTTCGGATTCCAGTTCGAAGGGGTGTTCCGCAAGCACCTGGTGGTGAAGGACCACAACCGGGACACGGCTTGGTACTCGATTACCGATGATGAGTGGCCACAGGTGGCTGCCGGGTTCGAGCGGTGGTTGAGCGAAGACAACCAGCGACCTGAAGGACAGGTTCAGACCTTGGAAGCATGCCGCAGAGGTTAATATCCATGACCGATCACGGGCTGGCAGGCCCGCGGTCGGTGTAAGAGAAACTATCTGATCTGGCTCGCGCGCTTGACGACACCCATCTGCAAACCGAATGGTTTGAATACCGCGTTCAACGACTTGAGCGTGGGGTTACTGTCCCCCTGTTCGATCTGAATCAGCGTTCGCACGGAAATCTTGCACATCCGCGCAAACTGGGTCTGCTGCATCTTTGCAACCTCCACGCGCAGGCGGCGAACACCAGCACCCAACTCGATTGTTCCGTCGGCAATGCCTTCACGCACGCCATCGATCATCAGACCTCGGGCATCGATGGAAACCGTCATGCCAACCCCCATTCCGCCATCCGGCGTTCAAGCTTGCCCAGCGCGATCGCCGGGTGATTCATCACTGCCTCAGGTAGCCCAAGGCCGGACAGGATATCCGGCAATGCCAACAGGTTCCGGGCTTCCTGCCGCAAACGCTGGTAAGCCTCGTCCGGATCGATGAACTCAGCTAACGCAACACAGACTGCCCGCCAGTCGATTTCGCCTGCTCTTTCGATTGAGGCGGGCCACTTCGTCGTTCTGGTTATCCCTTCCTGATCCATCACCATCGGCGCCAGGTCGTAAATCGGTGCGAGACGCACCTTGTCACGGGTGCGAATGATCGCTGTATTACGCCCATGGTTATCGGCGTTACCCAGGATCTTGTTGATTAGGTCGCGCCGCAGGTAGTCAGCAATCAGATCAGGAACCTCTCTACCCTGCCCGACCGTCTTCCACAAACCGACGAGCGTCTCGATCACTTCCAGATGCATCATCCGGCTACCGGGTTCGGTGACACCACACAAGGAATACATCGATTCCACGGCAAAGCGCTGTACCCCCTGAGCGCCAACCTGGCGGTCGAAGCGTTCCACCCAGAGGCTGGGCTTGATTCCCTCTTCCAGCGCCATGTGTTCACTGGCCACTGTCTCGATGCCAAGCTGCTGCAACGCCCTGTAATACAGATACTCGGCCCGCAGGATATCCTGATCATCGGCCAAGGCCTGGTTTCTGGCGAACTTGATGAACCAGTGGCGACGGGCCTCTTCATCGGCGAGCACCGCGTCCGGATAAAGCTGGCCGCTTTCACCTTCGGTCATCAACAGCTTTGGCGCTTCCCCTCCTGCGCCCGTCGCGCCACCTATGGCCGCTCCCTGCTCATAGGCATATTCCAGAAAACGTTGATCGCGAGTTATGACATCCTGGCGGGTAAAACCGATGGGGTCCGCAAGGTCCAGTAACTCAGCCGACTCCTTGATGCGCAGATTGCCAATCGGGGCCGGGGTGGAGCGCCCCAGCAGAAACAAGTCTTCCCCCATGCCGGTCGGTTTCTCACGACCGATATGCCTCATCAGAAAACGCTTGGCAGCTCCTGAAGGCGCGATGTCGTATAGGAATGCGGGAGCATGCGACAGACGATGGGAGCCAAAGTCCACCGGCAGCTTGGCGCTGGCCGCCTGGCAGAACACGCTGTCGTACGCATTAAGATTGGTTTTGACATAGTTGGATGTGTATCCGAACTCGCAGGGGCTGGAAAAGCTTCTTTCCGGCTCGGCAAAGGCGATGGCAATAGCATCGTGCCACTGACCTTGGTCATGTAGCTGGAGTGTGAGTCTATACATTTGGTCACCTGCAATTTACTGCATGTTTTCGACCACCTTCAGCAATCGATCTGCAGCATAGTGCAGATTTTCTTTCGGATCCATCTCACATCTGTATTTTAGTGCAGAAACAGACCGTCTTCATACCTATCATCTGCACTAAAATGCACCTATATAAATAAAAAAAGGGGAGCATCCGCTCCCCAGAGGTTAACCGCTTGTAGATGAAGGCTTATCTCAGCCTTCGATCTCGATCAGGATCTCACCCGGCGTTACACGGTCGCCCTTGGCCACGTGGATGGCCACGACCTTGCCAGCAATGGCTGCCTGCACTTCGGTCTCCATCTTCATGGCTTCGGTGATCAGTACGGCCTGGCCGGCCTTGACCACATCGCCTTCCTTGACCAGCACATCGACGATGTTGCCTGGCATGGTGGTGCTGATGTGGCCCGGTGCGCTGGCCTGCTTGCGCTTGCTACCGCCACCGCTGACGAACTCGTTGAGCGGCTCGAACACCACTTCTTCCGGCATGCCGTCGATCGACAGGTAGAAGTGACGCTTGCCTTCGGCCTTGACGCCCACACCGGTGATATCGACGCGGTAGGTTTCGCCGTGCACGTCGATGACGAACTCGGTCGGCACGCCTTCGCCGCCATGCGAAGCCACAGCGCCAGCTTCCGGAATCGGCAGCAAGGCTTCTGGTACCAGGGTGCCGGCTTCACGTTCTTCGAGGAACTTGCGGCCAATGTCCGGGAACATGGCGAACGTCAGTACGTCTTCCTCGCAGCGCGCCAGGGCACCGATGTCTTCACGCAGCTTGGCCATTTCCGGCTTCAGCAGGTCAGCCGGGCGAACGTCGATCACTTCTTCGCTGCCGATGGCCTGGCGACGCAGCTGCTCGCTCACCACACCTGGTGCCTTGCCATAACCGCCTTGCAGGTACAGCTTCACTTCGTTGGTGATGGTCTTGTAGCGCTCGCCAGCCAGTACGTTGAAGAACGCCTGGGTGCCGACGATCTGCGAAGTCGGGGTAACCAGCGGCGGGAAGCCGAGGTCTTCGCGCACACGCGGGATCTCAGCCAGCACTTCGTTCATGCGGTTGAGCGCGCCCTGCTCCTTAAGCTGGTTGGCCAGGTTGGAAATCATGCCGCCCGGCACCTGGTTGACCTGCACGCGGGTGTCCACCGCGGTGAATTCGCTTTCGAACTGGTGGTACTTCTTGCGCACGGCATAGAAGTACAGGCCGATTTCCTGCAGCAGCTCCAGGTCCAGACCGGTGTCGAACTCGCTGCCCTTGAGCGCGGCAACCATCGACTCGGTGCCCGGGTGGCTGGTGCCCCAGGCGAAGCTGGAGATGGCGGTGTCGATGTGGTCGGCACCGTTTTCGACTGCCTTGAGCTGGCACATGGCGGCCAGGCCGGCGGTGTCGTGGGAGTGGATGAACACCGGCAGCGACTGCTCGGCCTTCAGTGCCTTGACCAGCTCGCCCGTGGCGAACGGGGTCAGCAGGCCGGCCATGTCCTTGATCGCCACCGAGTCGCAACCCATGGCTTCCATCTGCTTGGCCTGGGCGACGAACGCGTCGATGGTGTGCACTGGGCTGGTGGTGTAGGCGATGGTGCCCTGGGCATGCTTGCCCGCAGCCTTGACCGCTTCGATGGCCACACGCAGGTTACGCACGTCGTTCATGGCGTCGAAGATGCGGAACACGTCGATACCGTTGACCGCCGCCTTGGCCACGAAAGCCTTGACCACGTCATCGCTGTAGTGGCGGTAGCCCAGCAGGTTCTGGCCGCGCAGCAGCATCTGCAGACGGGTATTGGGCAGCGCGGCACGCAGCTTGCGCAGGCGCTCCCACGGGTCTTCCTTGAGGAAGCGTACACAGGCGTCGAAGGTGGCACCGCCCCAGACTTCCAGCGACCAGTAGCCGACCTTGTCGAGCTTGTCGCAGATCGGCAGCATGTCTTCGGTACGCATGCGGGTAGCCAGCAGGGACTGGTGGGCGTCGCGCAGGATCGTGTCGGTTACGTGAATTTTCTTGGACATTATGGAGTTCCTCACAGGCCTGCGTGGGCGGCGATGGCGGCGGCGATGGCCAGGGCTAGCTCTTCGGGTTTGCGCTTGATCGAGTAGTTGGTCAGTTCCGGGTGGCTTTCCACGAAGCTGGTATTGAACTGGCCGCTACGGAATTCCGGATTGCGCAGGATTTCCTGGTAGTACGCAGCGGTGGTCTTCACCCCCTGCACGCGCATGTCATCCAGGGCCCGCAGGCCACGGTCCATGGCTTCTTCCCAGGTCAGCGCCCACACCACCAGTTTCAGGCACATCGAGTCATAGAACGGTGGAATGGTGTAGCCGGTGTAGATCGCCGTATCGGTGCGCACGCCCGGGCCGCCGGGGGCGTAGTAACGGGTGATCTTGCCGAAGCTTGGCAGGAAGTTGTTCTTCGGGTCTTCGGCGTTGATACGGAACTGCAAGGCATAGCCGCGGTGCTGGATATCTTCCTGCTTGACCGAAAGAGGCAAGCCCGAGGCGATGCGGATCTGTTCACGGACGATGTCGATGCCGGTGATTTCCTCGGTGATGGTGTGTTCCACCTGCACCCGGGTGTTCATCTCCATGAAGTACACCTCGCCATCGGCGAGCAGGAACTCCACGGTACCAGCGTTTTCGTAGTTCACCGCCTTGGCCGCACGCACTGCCAGGTCACCGATGTAGGCGCGCTGTTCAGGGGTCAGTTGCGGGCTTGGGGCAATTTCGATGAGCTTCTGGTTACGGCGCTGGATCGAGCAGTCGCGCTCGAACAGGTGCACGACATTGCCGAAGCTGTCACCGAGGATTTGCGCTTCGATGTGCTTTGGGTTGACGATGCACTTTTCCAGGAACACTTCGGCCGAACCGAAAGCTTTGGTGGCTTCGGAGATAACCCGAGGGAAGTTCTGTTCCAGCTCTTCACGGCTGTTGCAGCGGCGAATACCGCGGCCGCCACCGCCGGAGGTGGCCTTGAGCATGACCGGGTAACCGATGCGGTCGCCTTCGCTCAGCGCTTCATGAATGTCGGCAACGTTGCCTTCGGTGCCTGGGGTCACCGGCACGCCAGCGGCGATCATGGTGCGGCGCGCTTCGGTCTTGTCGCCCATGCGGCGAATGACATCGGCTGCCGGCCCGATGAACTTGATTCCGCGCTCAGCGCAGATCTCTGCCAGTTCAGCGTTTTCCGACAGGAAACCGTAACCCGGGTGCAGGGCATCGCAGCCAGTTTCCACAGCCAGGTTGACCAGCTTGCGCGGGTTCAGATAACCGGCCAGCGGCTCGGCACCAATGCTGTAGGCCTCATCGGCGCGCTTGACGTGCAAGGCATGACGGTCGGCGTCGGAATAGATCGCAACCGAGCGAATGCCCATCTCGGCGCAAGCACGCACGATCCGAACTGCGATTTCACCCCGGTTGGCGATCAGGATTTTTTTTATCACTGGAGTCTTCCCAAAGCCGTAGGAACAGACGAGCCGGTTCTACCGGTCGGCGCGTGACCAGACGTTGTTGGCCAGTCGCGTATTCACCCTAGCGCTGAAGGACGATAAACAAAAATCAATATTTGTTAGAGGCAGTATTAGCAAAAGCTTATAGTGCAGTAACAAGGTTTTGCCGGAGCCCGGATAAAAATGCGTAAGTCCTTGATGCGTATGACTTTGCGTCAACTGCAGATCTTCAACGAGGTGTGTGATCTGCGCTCGTACAGCCGGGCGGCGGAGGAGATGGCGCTGACGCAACCCGCCGTTAGTCTACAGATTCGCCAGCTGGAAGAGCTGATCGGCCAGCCATTGTTCGAGTATGTCGGCAAGAAGCTTTACCTGACCGAGGCGGCCGAAGCCTTGCAGCGCGCCAGCCGGGATATCTTCGGCCGGCTGGAAAGCCTCGACATGCAGCTGTCGGACATGCAGGGTTCACTGCAGGGGCAGTTGAAGCTGGCGATCGAGTCCAGCGCCAAGTACTTCGTGCCACACCTGTTCGCCGCCTTCAAGCAACGTCACCCGGAGGTCAACCTGACCCTCACGGTGGTCAACCGTGCCCAGGCGATCCGGCGCCTTTCGGACAATCGCGACGACCTGATCATCATGTCGATGGTGCCGCAGGACATGGGCCTGGAGTTCCTGCCGTTCCTCAACAACCCGATCGTCGCCGTGGCTCCCCCGGACCACCCGCTGTGCAAGCTCGAACACTTGCGTTTGCAGGACCTTGAGCCTCATACCCTGCTGGTCCGTGAACAAGGCTCAGGCACGCGCAAGGCCTGCGAGGAGTACTTCAAGGACAAGCGCGTGCACTTCACCCAGACCCTTGAAGTCGCCTCTGCCGACGCCCAGCGCGAATGCGTGATCGCAGGTCTTGGCATCGCCTTGCTGACCCGCCATGCGCTGAATCTGGAGCTTGCCACGGGGGTGCTGAAGGAGCTGCCGGTCGAAGAGTTGCCCCTGTACCGCAGCTGGTGCGTAGTGCAGTCAAAGGCCAAGCGGCAGTCGCCGGTGGCCTTGGCGTTTTTGGCGTTCATCCGCAGCGAACGTGCGTTGATCAGCGCGCTTGTGGAGCGTTTTTCGGGGAAACTGCCGCCGACGCCTGCCACACCGTGAGCTCTTGCAGTTCGGGGTAATCCGCCAGGTCGCGGAGCAATTGACGTTGGTCGCAGTAGCTCTCGATCGCGCGACGATATTCCATGCGGCGCTGATCTTTTTCCTGCTGCTTGCGAGCCTTGGCGTTGGGTTGGTACGTACCGTCGTAGTCACGAGCCATTGCCTGTCTCCCAGATAGGATGCGGGAGTTTCAGACTGGCCTTGGCGGTTTACGGTTTGGCTGTGGAATGGTGACAAAACCGTGAAATTTGTGGCGCCTGTACCGACGATGAGGCCGGTACAGACAATCGCGATCAGTCGTCCATCGCCTTGATCGACTTCGGCGACAACCGCAGGCTGCGCAAGCTGCGCTTCACGCTCTTGAGGTGGTTGACCAGGCTCGGCCCCCGCGCCATGGCCACGCCCATGGCCAGCACGTCGATCACCACCAGGTGGGCGATACGCGAGGTCAGCGGCGTATAGATTTCAGTGTCCTCATGCACATCGATCGCCAGGTTGACGGTCGACAGCTCGGCCAATGGCGTCTGGCTTGGGCACAGGGTAATCAGGTTGGCACCGCTCTCACGGACCAGGTTGGCGGTAATCAGCAAGTCCTTGGAACGCCCCGACTGCGAAATGCAGACCGCGACATCACCTGGCTTCAGGGTGACTGCAGACATCGCCTGCATATGTGGGTCGGAATACGCGGCGGCACTTAGCAACAGGCGGAAGAACTTGTGCTGGGCATCGGCGGCCACCGCGCCAGAGGCACCAAACCCGTAGAACTCCACGCGCTGCGCCTGCGCCATGGCACTCACCGCCTGCTGCAATGCGTGCGGGTCGAGGTGTTCGCGCACTTCCATGAGGGTGTGCAGGGTAGTGTCGAAAATCTTCAGGCTGTAGTCGGCGACCGAGTCGTCCTCGTGGATCGCGAACTGGCCGAAACTGGCACCGGCCGCCAGGCTCTGCGCCAGCTTCAACTTCAGGTCCTGGAAGCCCGAGCAGCCGATCGCGCGGCAGAAGCGCACGATGGTCGGTTCGCTGATACCCACGCTGTGAGCCAGGTCGGCCATCGAGCTGTGCATGACGGCAGCCGGATCAAGCAGCACATGGTCAGCCACTTTCAGTTCCGATTTGCGCAGCAGGTGGCGCGATTGAGCGATATGTTGCAACAGATTCACAGGCTGGACTCGGTTATGATCGGCTGGCCGGGATGTAGCTTTCTTGTAGTTATACTACATGCACGCCAACCCGCCCAGTTAAACGAACGTGGAGAGTGGTGGTTTGACTATTCCTTGCGACATTCTGGTATTCGGTGGCACGGGCGATCTGGCCCTGCACAAGCTGCTGCCGGCGCTCTATCACCTGTATCGCGAGGCTCGCCTGAACAACGCCGTGCGCATCATTGCACTGGCCCGGCGCAACCTGCCACGCAGCGAATACGTCAAGCTCGCCGAACGCCATTGCCGAGCGCAGATTGCCCGTAACGACTTCGATGAAGAAGTGTGGCGGCGTTTTTCCGCACGCCTCGACTATTTCACCATGGACGCCTCACAGAGCGCGGACTTCGGACGTCTGGCCCGCTACCTTGGCGAACCGGGCGGGCTGACCCGCATCTTCTACCTGGCCACCGCGCCCAACCTGTTCGTGCCGATCGCCAACCACCTGCGCATCGCCGGCCTGGCTGACAGCGAAGCCCGAATCGTGCTGGAAAAACCCATCGGTCATTCGCTGGAATCGGCCACCGCCATCAACGAAGCCATTGGCGCGGTTTTCGCCGAACCCCAGGTGTTCCGGATCGATCACTACCTGGGCAAGGAAACCGTACAAAACCTGATGGCCCTGCGTTTCGCCAATGCCCTGCTGGAGCCGGTATGGCGCAATGGCCAGGTCGACCACGTACAGATCAGCGTCTGCGAAACGCTGGGTGTAGAAAACCGTGGCGCCTACTACGACCGCGCCGGTGCCACCCGTGACATGCTGCAGAACCACCTGCTACAGCTGTTGTGCCTGGTGGCGATGGAACCACCCGCGCAATTCGAAGCCGAGGCAGTGCGCGATGAGAAAGTGAAGATTCTGCGTGCCCTCAAGCCGATCACCGGCCAGGACGTCCAGGACAAGACCGTACGTGGCCAGTACGGCGCTGGGCGCATCGGTGGCCAGGAAGTGCCGGCCTACTACTTCGAGAAAGATGTCGACAACGACAGCGATACCGAGACCTTCGTCGCCGTTCAGGCTCACATCGACAACTGGCGCTGGGCGGGGGTGCCGTTCTACCTTCGCACCGGCAAGCGCATGGCGCGGCGCTCATCGCAAATCGTCATCCAGTTCAAGCCGGTGCCCCACGAGCTGTTCAACGGCGGCCAGGTCAACCAACTGTTGATCCAGTTGCAACCCGAAGAACGCATCAGCCTGCGCATGATGACCAAGACCCCGGGCAAGGGGATGCGCCTGGAGCCGGTCGACCTGGACCTGAACCTAGCTCAGGTATTCGGCCAGACCCGACGTTGGGAGGCTTACGAACGCCTGCTGCTGGATGTGCTCGAAGGCGACTCGACCCTGTTCATGCGGCGCGACGAGGTCGAAGCGGCCTGGGCCTGGATCGACCCGATCATCAAGGGCTGGGAGGAGCATTTCCAGGCACCACGCCATTACTCGGCTGGCGCCAATGGCCCCGAACAAGCCAATGCCCTGCTGGCCCATCAGGGACGTGCGTGGCACAGCTGATTACGCTGCTGCTCACCCGGTAGCCAATGGGCGTCAGGCCTGGCGGGCGCTGATCAAGCGTTCGAAGTCCTTTTCGGGTATCGGTCGGCTGATCAGATAACCCTGGGCCTCGTCGCACCCTTGCTCTCGCAGGAACGCCAACTGCTCCTGGGTCTCCACCCCTTCCGCTACCACTTTCAGATTCAGGCTACGCGCCATGGCGATGATCGCCCGGGTTATCGCTGCATCCTGGCTGCCTTCGTGCAAGCCACGGATGAAGGCCTGGTCGATCTTCACATAGTCCACGGGCAGGCGCTTCAGGTAGCTCAGTGAGGAGTAGCCGGTACCGAAATCGTCGATGGCGAGCTTCACGCCCAATTCGTGCAGTTGCCTGAAGGTCGTAATGATGTGCTCGACGTTTTCCAGCAACTGGCTCTCGGTCAGTTCGAGTTCCAGCAGATGCGGCTGCAGGCCAGTCTCTTCGAGCACCTGGCGCACCAGGCTGACGATCTTGCCCTGACGCACCTGGTACACCGAGAGGTTGACCGACACACGCACGTCCAGCCCCTGGCGCTGCCACTGGCAAGCCTGCCAGCAGGCACGTCGCAAAACGAATTCGCCCATGGGCGCAATCAGCCCGGTTTCCTCGGCCAGGCCAATGAAGTCGCCCGGCGGCACCATGCCCCATTCAGGGTGAAGCCAGCGCACCAGGGCTTCAGCCGCGTGCAGGCGCCCGGTACGCAAGCAGAGCTTGGGCTGGTAGTAGACCAGCAGCTGCCCTTCATCAATGGCCTTACGCAGTTGGTTCTCCAACTGCAGACGCTCCAGGGTGCTGGCTCGCAGGCTTTCGGTATAGAACTGGAAGTTGTCCCCTCCCAGGTGCTTGGCATGCTGCTTGGCCATGTCGGCCTGGCTGATCAACACGTTCGGCTCGAAACTGCCATCGGACACCAGGCTGATGCCCACCGACGCGCTGATGACCACTTCATGCTCGCCCAGCCGCAGCGGCACGCGTAGCTTGTCCAGCAGCCGCGTAGTGACTCGCACCAGGCTGGACAAGTTGCTGTAGCCATCGAACAACACGGCAAACTCGTCGCCAGAAAGGCGCGCCACGGTATCGGCCTCGGGTACGGCATTGGCAATACGCTGGGCGATCTTCTTCAGCAACTGGTCCGCGCTTTCATGGCCCAGGCTCTCGTTGAGCAGCTTGAAACGGTCCAGGTCGATGTGCAGCAGAGCCAAGCTGCGGCCACTCAGACGCACCCGCCGCCCGGCTTCATGCAGGCGCATGCGGAACAATGCACGATTGGCCAGGCCGCTCAGATCGTCATGGTGGGCCAGGTAGCGCATGCGCTCTTCAGACGCCCTTCTGGCTGAAAGATCGGTGAAGAAGCCGACAATGTTGCTCAACTCTCCCGAAGCATCGAGCACGCCTGTGAACTGCAGCCATTGCGGGTACAGCTCGCCAGTCTTGCGTGCCTCCACCAACTCGCCCTGCCAATACCCCTGCTGGCGCAGCGACTGCTCGATGACTCCGTAGTGCCGCCTGGCGTCACTGCTGCAGGGTAGATCCAGCACATTGCGCGCCAGCAGTTCACTGCGTGAGTAGCCAGTCATCTGGCAAAACGCCCGGTTGACGGTAAGCAGTGTGAAGTCTGGCCCCAGAATGACGATGCCCTCGCTGGAGGCCTCGAACACGGAAGCCGCCAGCCGCTGATGGTCTTCCAGGGCCTTCTGCGCCTGGATGCGCTGCAAGTCCTCAGTCAACGCCTGGTTCTGGAAACGCCGCAGCAGGCCCCTCTCGATCAGCCGATTGACCTGCCAGGCCACGACCAGTAGTGCCGCCAGCAGAATCAGGCCAAAACAGCCCCAGCCCCTTTGCTCACCGGCATCGTAATAGAACAGGAACGCAACCGGCGGCAACAGGCATGGCAAGGCAAAGCTGAGGAACGCCGGCAAACTGACTGCATAGGCGACGCTGGCCGATAGCGTCGCCGCACCCAGCAGACCAAAGCCCCAGGCCTGCTGGACGAAATTTTCAGCGGGAACCAAGGCAATGGCCGCACAGGCCAGGGTCAGGCCGCTGAACCCCGAGCCCAGCAGAAACATTCGCCACCACACAGGCCGGGCCTGACGCTGGGTGTCGGCAGCCTCGAAGGCCGCCACCTGAATGACCCGCAAGGCCACCAGCGCCAGCAACCAGACCAGCCACACACTGACCAGCAGATAGCGCGCAGGACTCCACAACAACCAGGCGCAGAGCAGGCCGTTGAGCAGCATGAACAGGGTGGGCAACAAAGAGCCCTGGTAGAGCAGACGGGTGCGTTCGATCGAAAGCTGGGTGGCGAATTGCCTGCGAACACTCCGTGTCGTTTCCGGCGATGCTCCGATCGCCACGCAATCCTGGGTCATATGGCTGGGTTCTTTTGCTGTTTTTGTTATGGATGACCGCAAAACTGCTGGGAGAATACACAAGCGCCGCGCCAGACCAAACTGCTCTGGATCATGATTTGTAAAATCACCGGCCATCCAACCCAAAACCGCTCAACTGCGCCGCCCTCACACAAGGCCGGATGAACGGCAGCAGACGAACGGCAAGATTTCCCTTGTCGACGTTTGCCCCTCTCCCCCGCGCGGCCCTAGAATGGCCGGATGCACAATGATGACCTCTCCCTCCTGCTGAACTCCCTCAACGATGCCCAACGCCAGGCCGTAGCGGCCACGCTGGGGCGTCAACTGGTGCTTGCTGGCGCCGGCTCCGGTAAAACCCGCGTGCTGGTGCACCGTATCGCCTGGCTGATCCAGGTCGAGCAGGCTTCGCCGCATTCGATCCTGTCGGTGACATTCACCAACAAGGCCGCAGCGGAAATGCGCCAGCGTATCGAGCAACTGCTGGGCATCAACCCGGCCGGCATGTGGGTCGGTACCTTCCACGGCCTGGCTCACCGCTTGCTGCGTGCGCACTGGCAGGAAGCCCGCCTGGTGCAGAATTTCCAGATCCTCGACAGCGACGATCAGCAGCGGCTGATCAAGCGCGTCATGCGCGAACTTGGCCTGGACGAGCAAAAATGGCCGGCGCGCCAGGCCCAGTGGTTCATCAACGGGCAAAAGGACGAGGGCCTGCGCCCGCATCATATCCAGGCCAGCGGCGACCTGTTCCTGCAAACCATGCGCGATGTCTACAGCGCCTATGAACAGGCCTGTGAGCGCGCCGGAGTCATCGACTTCTCCGAATTGCTGCTGCGTGCCCTCGACCTGTGGCGCGACCATCCTGGCCTGCTGGAACACTACCAGCGGCGCTTCCGCCACCTGCTGGTGGACGAGTTCCAGGACACCAACGCCGTGCAGTACGCCTGGCTGCGCCTGTTGGCGGGCAAGAACGGTGGCAGCCTGATGGCCGTGGGCGACGATGACCAATCGATCTACGGCTGGCGCGGCGCCAAGATCGAAAACATTCACCAGTACACCGCCGACTTCCCTGACGCGGAAATGATCCGTCTGGAGCAGAACTACCGCTCCACCGGCGGCATCCTCAAGGCTGCCAACGCGCTGATCGCCAACAACAGCGGGCGCCTAGGCAAGGAATTGTGGACCGACATGGGTGAAGGCGAGCCTCTGACGCTGTACGCCGCCTACAACGAACACGATGAAGCGCGCTATGTGGTCGAGACCATCGAGAGCCTGATCAAGCAAGGCAGCTCACGTAACGACATCGCCATCCTGTATCGCTCCAACGCCCAGTCACGGGTGCTGGAAGAGGCCCTGCTGCGCGAGCGCATCCCCTACCGCATCTACGGCGGTCAGCGCTTCTTCGAACGCGCCGAAATCAAGAATGCCATGGCCTACCTGCGCCTGATCGAAGGCCGTGGCAACGATGCGGCGCTGGAGCGGGTGATCAATGTGCCGCCACGCGGTATCGGCGAGAAAACCGTCGAAGCCATTCGCGAGCATGCCCGCCACAGCCAGCTGTCGATGTGGGAGGCCATGTGCCAGCTGCTCGCCGCCAAGGCGCTGAAAGGCCGCGCCGCTTCCGCCCTGGGTGCATTCATCGAGTTGATCGAGGGCCTGGCCAGCAAGGTCGCTGACATGCCGCTGCACACCATGACCCAAACGGCCATCGAGCAGTCCGGCCTGATCATCTATCACCAGGAAGAAAAGGGTGAAAAGGGCCAGGCACGGGTAGAAAACCTTGAGGAACTGGTCAGCGCGGCGCGTAACTTCGAAGCCGGCGAGGATGATGCCGACCTGACGCCGCTGTCGGCCTTCCTTGGCCATGCCTCACTGGAGGCTGGCGATGCCCAGGCGGACGAGCACGAAGACAGCATCCAGCTGATGACCCTGCACAGCGCCAAGGGCCTGGAATTCCCCTACGTGTTCTTGGTGGGCATGGAAGAAGGCCTGTTCCCGCACAAGATGAGCCTGGAAGAACCTGGCCGCCTTGAAGAAGAACGTCGCCTGGCCTACGTGGGCATTACCCGCGCCATGCGCCAGCTGATCATGACCTACGCCGAAACCCGGCGTTTATATGGCAGCGAGACCTACAACAAGGTTTCGCGTTTCGTACGGGAGATTCCGGCTGGCCTGGTTCAGGAAGTGCGCCTGTCCAACAGCGTCAGCCGCCCGTTCGGTGGCGCGAAGAGCACGACCTCCAGCAGCCTGTTCGCCAATGCCAGCATTCCACAGACCGCCTTCAACCTTGGCCAGCGTGTGCAGCACGCGGTGTTCGGCGAGGGTGTGATTCTCAACTTCGAAGGTTCTGGCGCCCAGGCACGGGTGCAGGTCAACTTCGCCGAAGGTAGCAAGTGGCTGATGCTGGGGTATGCCAAGCTCGAGGCCATCTGAGGCCGTTCCCACAGGTTCCCTGCCACGCGTGGCGCCAAGGTGAACCTGTGGGAGCGGGCTTGCCCGCGAAAGGGCCGGTACAGGCACCCTCGTAACATTTAGGCAAAAGCTGGAAACATTATGTCGCTGGTCATGTGCCCATGAACCTGTGCAACATGACGCGCGTGCAATCCACAACAGGGGAAATCCCATTTATGCAACGTTTTCTTAGCATCGCTCTGGCGCTCTGCGTCGGCCTGACGCTGAGCCTGGACGCCAACGCCAAGCGTTTCGGCGGCGGCAAGAGCTCGGGCTCCGCGCCTATCCACCAGACCCGCCAGGCCACGCCAACCACGCCTGCCGCCGCGCCGACCGCTCCTGGCCGTGCTCCGGCCGCTGCCAGCGGTGCTTCGCGCTGGCTGGGCCCACTGGCCGGCCTCGCCGCCGGTGGCCTGCTGGCTTCCATGTTCATGGGTGACGGCTTCGAAGGCTTCCAGATCATGGACTTCCTGATCGTCGCCTTGATCGCCTTCCTGGTGTTCCGCTTCATCGCGGCGCGTCGTCGCCAGCAGCAGCCGCAAATGGCCATGCCTGGCAATGCACCGTTCCAGCGTGAAGCTCACGCCCAGCCTGCCCAGCCGAACATCTTCGGTGGCTCGGCCGCGCCAGCTGCCGCAGCCGCTCCGGTGATCAACGCACCAGCCTGGTTCAACGAGCAAAGCTTCCTGGCTGCCGCCCGCAACCACTTCCAGTCGCTGCAGCAGCACTGGGATGCCAACGAGATGGACAAGATCGCCGAGTTCGTGACGCCGCAAATGCTCGAGTTCCTCAAGCGCGAACGTGCCGAGCTGGGTGATGGCTTCCAGTCCACCTACATCGACAACCTCGATGTGCAGCTGGACGGTGTCGACGATCGCTCCGACCGTACCGACGCCACCCTGACCTTCCGTGGCGTGTCGAAGAACTCGCGCTTCGACCAGGGTGAAGCTTTCAGCGAAAGCTGGCACATGGTGCGCGCCCAAGGCGAAAACCAGCCGTGGCTGGTCGCCGGTATCCGCCAAAACGGTTAACCGACGCACGTTGTACAAAAAACCCCGGGCTTGCCCCGGGGTTTTTGCTTTTGCCAAAGCGGGATACTAGGGTATAACGCGCAGCGTTCATCAAGGTCAGAGGATGTGAGCCGTGGAAGAAGTGATCGAACAACTCCGTGAAGCCAATGAGCCGGTACCGGTACCCCTGGAGCTTCCCGATGAGGACCAACTGGTCGAAATCGAGGAACAGCTGTTCATCAACATTCCCTTCGTGTTCAAGGAATTCCTGCTGACCGTCAGCGACGTGGTGTACGGCTCGCTTGAACCCGTGACCGTCACCGACCCGCAGTCGCACACCTACTTGCCCGACGTCGCGGCAAACGCATGGGATGCCGGTGTACCGCGCGATCTGATTCCACTCTGCCAAGACGGCGACAATTACTACTGTGTCGAGGAAGACGGCACTGTCGTACTGTGGGATGGCGATGAAGAAGCCGTGGGTGAAGACAGCTGGGAGTCGGTCTGGCACTGGGCCCGAGACGTCTGGCTCGAAAGCTGAGTGAGAATTAAACTCACAAAATAATGGCTCATAGCCATTAAGCACCGTAAAATCGCCAAGCTTTCTGCGCTTGGCGACACCGTTACCGCTCCATCCCCTCGGACTTCGGTGAACGCTGGCGCAGAAAGCCTACTGCGCTCAGTGCGAGTGGTCGCGGCTGTTTTCCAGGGTTTCCAGCAAGGCAATTTGCATGCGCGTATGAACGCGAATGAACCAGCGCCAAAGCAATGCCACCACCAATGCCGCCACCACTGCGATCACCAGCAGCAACTCGCTGGTGGGCAGAATGCTTGCCGATAGCGCCGACAACAGCAAGAAGATGACCAACAGCGACAGCAGCGGAATCACCTCAGCGATCACCCGCCGCACGCGCTGAGTATGGCGCCCGGCCATTTCCGGTTTCACACCCATCTCTGCCAGCAACATCGACAGCGCCTTGAGCTTGCGATAAGCCGCAATCAGGAACGGCAGCGAAAGCAGCAGCGCAGCGCCCCAGATCACCGCCTTCTGCTGGCTGACATCGCTCACCCACTCCATCAGCCAAGTGCCAATGCGCCCTGCAAAATAGCCTCCGCTGAAGAAGATCGCGATTACCAATGCCAGGTTCACACCCACCTGAAGCAGGATACGGCGGATCATCGCCGCCAGCATCGCGCCCTCACCTTGCGGCTGAATGCTGCGCAGCCACTCACCGTACAACGACAACACCCGCGCCAGGCGGCGGGGCACCACATGACCAAGCTTGATCGAGAGCGGATCGGCCGCGCGGATCAGGTACGGTGTCAGCAACGTGGTAATGGCCGAAACTGCCACGGCGACCGGATAGAGGAAGTCGCTGGTGACCTGCAACGTCATGCCCAGGGCAGCGATGATGAACGAGAATTCGCCGATCTGCGAAAGCCCCATCCCGACGCGCAGCGAAGTGCGGCCGTCATTGCCCGCGATGAATGCCCCCATGCCGCAGGACAACATTTTGCCCAGCACCACCGCCAGGGTGATGACCACGATCGGCCAGGCGTAATCGACCAGTACCTGAGGGTCGATCATCAGACCGATCGCAACGAAGAAAATGGCGCTGAACAGGTCGCGCACCGGTTCGATCAGGCGCTCGATCTTCAGCAACTGCCGCGACTCAGCCATGATCGCGCCAATCAGGAAGGCCCCCAGCACCATGCTGTACTCAAGCTTGACGACCAGCAGGCAGAACCCGAAACACAGACCCAGTACCGTGATCAGCAACATCTCGTTGCTTTCAAACTTCGCGACGTAGGCCAGCAACCGCGGCACCAGCAGAATGCCGATGACCAGCGCCACGATCATGAACAACGACAGTTTGCCCACCGTGGAGAACACTTCACCTGAACTGACCGTGCCGCTGACTGCGATCCCCGACAGCAAGGCAATGATGCCAATGCCGAGTATGTCCTCAACGATCAGTACGCCGAAAATCAGCTGGGCAAAGCGCTCGTTCTTCATCTTCAGGTCGTTGAGCGCCTTGACGATGATGGTGGTCGAAGAGATCGCCAGGATCGCCCCGAGGAACAGCGAATCCATGGTGCTCCAGCCGAACCAGCGGCCGATCTCGAAACCGATCCAGATCATCAGAACGATTTCCAGGAATGCTGCGATGAATGCCGTGGCTCCGACCTTGAACAGCTTGCGCAAACTGAACTCGAGGCCCAGGCAGAACATCAGGAAGATCACCCCCAGCTCGGCCAGGGTCTTGATGGTGTCTTCATCGTGGATCAGGCCGAATGGCGGCGTGTGCGGGCCAATGATGAAACCCGCCACGATGTAGCCCAGCACCACGGGCTGCTTGAGCCGATGAAAGAGAATCGTGACAACGCCGGCGACCAGCATGATCACTGCCAAATCCTGAATGAAGCTTATGGCATGCATGGCGCGATTCTCCTTTTTCTCGATGCCAGGGCAGACCGCTCCTCTGCCAAGGCAGCCCCGAGCGAGCAGCAAGTACATACTGTTTTGAATGCCGGAAAGCCCATGTTGCGTGGGCGTACTCAGGTTAACATCGCACCCCGCCGCAAAATGCCGGTGCAATATGCAGAAACAGATCGGCTACTTAACCGTCGCCGATGGCGTGATCGGCGTGACGATGGAGCGTCAGCCAACGTCCCGTATCAGGATGGCAAACATCAAGAGGGGAACAGAAGTGTCTGCAGATACCCGCCCCGATCCAGCGCAACCTCACCGTGAGCACACTATGGAACCTGGAAACGCCCAGCTGACTATGACCGTCCTGATGACCCCGGACATGGCCAACTTCTCCGGCAACGTACATGGCGGCACCCTGCTCAAGTATCTCGATGAAGTGGCTTACGCCTGCGCCAGCCGTTACGCCGGCAGCTATGTGGTGACCCTGTCGGTGGATCAGGTGATTTTCCGCGAGCCGGTACATGTTGGCGAATTGGTGACCTTCCTGGCGTCGGTCAACTACACCGGCAATACCTCGATGGAGGTCGGCATCAAGGTGGTGACCGAGAACATCCGTGAACGCTCCGTGCGCCATTCCAACAGCTGTTTCTTCACCATGGTGGCGGTAGACGACAACCGCCGCCCGGTGCAGGTACCGCCGCGCCAACCGCAGACCAGCGAAGAGAAGCGCCGCTTCCTGCAAGGCCAGCAGCGCCGTCAGATTCGCCAGGAGCTGGAAAAGCGCTACCAAGACCTCAAGACAGATTCGATCTAGCCCACCAGCCGCTGTGCCTCGAAGCGCACGCGCGGGTGGGCAATGCGGTCCTGCGCCCGCACCAGTTGCAGCTCATAGCTGGCGCAGGCTTGGGTTTCCAGCAGCACTTCGTGCACGGCCGCTGCAGTGAATTCGAACGCCTGCAGCCAGTTGTCGCCCAACAGCACGCGCGCCAGGAACAGGCCGGAGGTGAGGTCACCCACCCCCACCGGCTGACGCGGGAACGCCAACAAGGGACGGCGCAGGTGCCAGCTCTGCTCGCGGGTCACCAGCAGCATCTCGAACATGTCTTCGGCACGTCCGGGGTAGGCCAGGTGCTTGACCAATACCACCTGCGGGCCACGCTCAAGCAGGCTGCGAGCCATGGCCACGCAGTCTTCCAGGGACTCGGCGCGACGACCGCAGAAGCTGTCCAGTTCCAGTTGGTTCGGGCAAAGGATGTCTGCCTTGGCCACCGCCTGCTCCAGCAGGAACTCGCTCACTTCGACAGGAACGACGCAGCCCTTTTCCGCATGCCCCATGACCGGGTCGCACAGGTACAGGGCATTCGGGTTCACCGCCTTGATCCGCTCGACTCCTGCCAGAATCGCTCGCCCCTGCTCGGCGCTCCCCAGGTAACCGGAAAGCACGGCGTCGCAATTCCCCAGTTCACCAATGTTGTAAATACCTTCCACCAACGCAGGAATTTGCGCTGGGGCAAGCACTTCTCCAGCCCACTGGCCATACTGAGTGTGATTGGAGAACTGCACAGTATTGAGCGGCCACACGTTGACCCCGATACGCTGCATGGGAAACACCGCAGCGCCGTTTCCGGCATGGCCGAACACCACATGGGACTGGATTGCGAGCAGGTGCGGAGTACGTTTCATGCGGGAGGTTTCCAAAGCTGTTTCAAGAATTGTGCGCAGCGCAGTATGAACTCGATTGCCACCTGTACGACAGGCCAGGGACGCAGTTAAGCTGGTTCGACCTGTTTGGAGCATATGCAAATGTTGACCCTTGAGAACCTTCTCGTCCTGATGCTGGTGGCCACGGCAGGCGCTTGGTTGTGGCACAACCACGGGCTGCGCGAAAAAGCCCTGGAGCGGGTCAAGCAGCATTGCGCCAAGCTCGACCTTGAATTGCTCGACGACGCCGTTGCACTCAAACGTATCGCCTTCATCCGCGATGCAAACGGCAGAAAACGCCTGGCGCGGGTCTATGCTTTCGAATTCACGGTCACCGGCGAGCAACGCCACCCAGGCACCGTGACTCAATTTGGTGCCCATAGCGTGCAGATCGAACTGGCCCCCTACCCGTTCGAGATCAAGACTCCGCCTCGGGGCGACAATGTGATCGAGATGCAGCAGTGGCGCCAGGAGCACAATCGCTGGCGCAATTGATCAGCTGATTCGGCAATCACTCAGCGCATCGTTGAGGGCCTGCTGGGGCTGAGCTTGCTCGAAGATCAGTTCGATTCGTGAGTCCTTTCGCCAATCGCTTGGCTGCCAGTCCTGCACCACGCCGTTGAGGCCATTGAACGACTGCCAACCTTGAGCGCTGTGGATAACCCCCTTGGCACGACGCCATGGCCAGGCTTGAAGAAACGCTCGCAGACGCGGCGGATCGAAGCACTGGCTGGGATGCCAACGCCAGCCGATACTCCAGCCACCTTCACCCTTGTGGAAAAGACAAATTGGCAGCTGCGGATCTGTCCACAGGGCTGTAGGTGGTGACGGTAAATTACCCACAACCAGGTTTTCCACAGGCTGTACCTGCTCGCTGCCTGTGGACGAAACAGGAAGCATGCTCAACGGCAGCACGCCGTAATCGGTCCAAAAGCCCTGCTTTCCTACCAGCCGATTACTTATCAACAGCCGGTTTTCTTCATCCACAGACTCCGACTTGTTGAAAACCACCAGCCCGGAAGCCTGCAAGGCTTGTGTTTGAGCCTCCGGCAAGGGCTCTGCGCGGGCCAGCGCCAAGGCATCCACAACCATCAACAGTGGCTGCACTGCCAGCACCCCAATCCAGGGCGCTTGCCCGAGCTGGTTCAGCAGTTGCAGGGGGTGGCCGAGCCCCGAAGGCTCGATGAACAGACGATCGGGTCGGGCCTTGCGCAGAAGCCGGCCCAATCCAACCTGAAACGGCATGCCATTGACACAGCACAGGCAGCCGCCGGCCACTTCACCTATGGCAATGCCGTCCTGATCCTGATGCAGTAGCGCAGCATCCAGCCCAACCTGGCCAAATTCATTGACCAGTACGGCCCAGCGTTCGTTTGCTGGACGCTGGGCCAACAACTGGCGGATCAGGCTGGTCTTGCCGGCGCCCAGCGGGCCCGCGATGACATGTGTGGGAATGTTCTGCAGCATGCTATGGCTTCGAGACAGATATGCCGCCCACTATGCCCCTTCATGCCAACCAGTCAAGGCTGAACAGCAGGCGCCGCTCGCTGCCCGAAGGAGAACGATGGACCAGCCCGGCACCTTCGTTGCCCAGCCATTTCTCGCCTTTGAGAATGGCAACCTCGCCCGCCTTGAGGCACTCGATGTTATCCACAGGTGCGGGAGCGAGGTGCAAGCCCTCACGCCTGATTGCACCTTCGCGCAGCCACTCGCTACCCGGCCCGACGTAGGTCGTGAGCAAGCGCAATGGCACGTGGTCGACATGAAAGCGCGGGCACATGGCACCTTGCAGTACCCGCAGACGCAAACCAACCCGGCGTGCACCCAGCAGGCAGGTGAACGCCGCAACCAACCAGGCCACATCGGCGACGAAACTTTCGTACCCATGTAAATCGGCAGCTTCAGGCAGCAGATTGTTCAAGCGTGGGGGCTGATGTTCGTCCACCTCCAACACTCGTTCATCCGCCAGCGGTTGTTCAAGGCTGAGCACCAGCGCTGCAAAGTCCTCGATCTGCGCAGGTAAGCGGCGTTGCCAGACCGCAAGGTTGACGCCTTCGAGCAGAATGTCGGCCAGGCTCTGGGGCGATTCACCAAAGACCTGGTGGATATCCACAGGCTTCTGGGCCAGCCTCATGCTGCCGCCTCCTCATGCCAGGGTCCGAAGGGGTCCGGAAGACGCAGCCAGGCCATAGGGCCGAGGTTCATTTCTTCGTCGGTCAACAGGCAGGCATCCAGTTCTGTGGATAACTTATCGAAGTCTATGTGCTGCCCGATAAACACCAACTCCTGTCGGCAGTCCCCGCATTCTTCTGTCCACAGTTTGAGAATGGCGGCAGTGTTCTCTTCATCCTGCGGCCACTGCTCCTGTGGCACAAACCGCCACCAGCGACCCGCCATGCCATGACGCATCATGCCGCCGGCCTGTGACCAACTGCCGGCCTCCTGGAATTTGCTGGCCAGCCAGAAGAAGCCTTTCGAGCGCAGCAGACGGCCGTTATTCCAAGGGTTGTGGATAAAGTCGAAGAAGCGCTGTGGATGCAAGGGCCGGCGCGCTTGCCAGGTGGTGGCTGCGATTCCGTACTCCTCCGTCTCCGGCATATGCTCGCCTCGCAGTTCCTGCAGCCAACCCGGCGACTGCGCCGCTTGGTCAAAATCAAACAGACGCGTATCCAGAATTTGCGCCAGCGGTACCTGGCCCATGACCATCGGTACGATCTGCGCACGTGCGTTGAGGCTACGCAAAATGGCCGTGAGTTCTTCACGCTCGTGCTGGCTGATCAGGTCGATCTTGCTCAACAGCAACACATCGGCAAACTCCACCTGCTCGATCAACAGGTCGCTGATCGAACGCTCATCCTCTTCGCCTAGCGTTTCACCGCGGCTGGCCAGGCTCTCGGCAGCTTGATAGTCGCGCAGGAAATTCAGGCCGTCGACAACCGTGACCATGGTGTCCAGGCGCGCCATGTCGGAAAGGCTGCGACCTTGCTCGTCGCGGAAGGTGAACGTCTCAGCAACCGGCAGGGGTTCGGAAATGCCAGTGGACTCGATCAGCAGGTAATCGAAGCGGCCGTCCTGAGCCAACCGTGCAACTTCCTCAAGCAGGTCCTCGCGCAAGGTGCAGCAGATGCAGCCGTTGCTCATCTCCACCAGCTTTTCCTCTGCGCGGTTCAGGCTGACGTTGCGCTGCACCTCACTGGCGTCGATGTTGATTTCGCTCATGTCGTTGACGATCACCGCGACCCGCAGGTTGTCGCGATTACGCAGTACGTGGTTGAGCAGCGTGCTTTTGCCGGCGCCAAGAAAGCCGGACAACACGGTAACGGGTAAACGATTGGACATGGCGAAACCTCTTCAGGCGGACGCATTCGAAGCGATGCATTGCATAATGTTATAAAGTAACAATACAATTTCGCCAAGCCGTTCTCGTCGGATGCGTTGCCCGGAGTTGGAAAATGAACCTGTCACGCGCAGTCGTGCTGCTGTTGCTCATCGTGCCGTCGCCACTGTTCGCCATGCCCAGTGGCGGCAACCTCGCGTTGTGCACACGCAGCGCCACCCTGCTGGCCTGTCATGACGGCAAGGGCAGTTACTACAGTGTGCGCACAGATCACAGCAACCTGTACCTGCGAGGTTATGACCGCGCCAGCCGCCGCTTTTGGGCACAGACCAACAGCCGCTTCGGCACGCTGACATTCTTCACCGGGGTAGCCAGCGACGGTGAAGCCTGGGTCGGTTACAGCCGCCGTGTTGGCTGGACCACACTGAACCGTGTGTCGAGTTCCAGCGGAGAACGGTTCAATCTGCATTGCAGCCTGGTCGGCGGTTGCCGCTGACGACACTTTTCCTGGACTAACAGATGACCAGCCTGACGCTTCCCGATATCGCTGCGCAAACCCAACAGCACGCCATACCCTTGGACTGGGTCGGCATGTGCGGCATCGCCTTGCCCATCCAATTCGAGGGACGTAGCGTGGCGGCAACGGCCGACGCGGGTGTCAGCCTGGTGGACGAAACTTCGCGTGGCATTCACATGTCGCGGCTGTACCTCTCGCTAGAGACATTGGAACAGCAAACACTTACACCGCTTTCCATTCGTCGTTTACTAGCGGATTTCCTCAGCAGCCATGAAGGTCTGTCTTCAGCCGCTTACCTGCGCCTGAACTTCGATCATCTGCTGAAGCGGCCTGCTCTGGTCAGCCCGTTAACAGGCTGGAAAAGCTATGCAGTAACGATCGATGCAAAGATTGAAAATGAAATGTTCCACGTGGAACTATCCATCCGCGTGCCGTATTCATCCACCTGCCCATGCTCGGCAGCCCTTGCCAGACAGTTGATTCAGCGGCAGTTTCAGGCGGATTTTGGCGACCAGGAAATTAGCCATGATGCCGTGCTGCAGTGGCTTGGGAGCACGCAGGGTATTGTCGCAACACCCCATAGCCAACGCAGCCAGGCGTTGGTTCGCGTGCGACTGCAGGACAAACTGGACCGGATTCCCGTGACCGAGTTGATCGACAGCATCGAATCCAGTTTGGGCACTGCCGTTCAGACGGCGGTCAAGCGTGCTGACGAACAGGCCTTCGCACTGGCCAACGGACAGAACCTGATGTTCTGTGAAGATGCCGCACGACGTATTCACCTATCGCTGCGGCAGTTGAGTTGGAGCTCGGCTTTCACCGTGCGCGTGGAACATGCAGAAAGCCTGCACGCCCACGACGCAGTCGCCACAAGCCAGTGGCAATGGTGAAGACTCAGCTGCGAGGTTTGACGGTACCGCAATCGCTACCCAGCCAGACCGCTTTGGTGTTCATGCTGCCTTGCTGCTGAACACCCGAAGCATTGAAGGTACCGCTGACCTGAGTGTGGAACTCCCGATCACTGAGGAAGGTAGCCTGCCCAGTGCCTTGGGCTCGTGGGCAGCTGAATTGGAACTTCCAGACATTGCCAGTGCGGTCGGTAACCTTCTGCGTGCACCCGGACTTAGGGTCCTGAAGCGGAATGTCATCGGTCTTGACCTGCTCGGGAGTGAGGCAAGAACGCACGCCCTTTCCGCCCACAGTGACACCCTGCTTGGCCAGCACACCCTCCATCATCGCCCGCTGCTCCGGTGGCAGGTTCTTCAATTGGCCAAGCATGAATTCCATGTCGGGCAAAGGCTTGCCATCGACCTGCATGTTGCTGGTGGTCAACTCCCACAGGCCAGGTTGCAACATCTGCGCATGCACCACAGGGCTGCTCAGGCCCAGGGCCAGAACCAACAGTGGCAGACGAATCTTCATGGACGAACGCTCCTCGAGAAAGCCGGCCAACGGGCCGGACTGTGCCTTAGACGCTAAATCCGTTCGCGGGTTGCAAGCCATACCCTGAACGTGTTCTGTTATCCCAAGTGTATTCGGCAAGCAGGATGCGTATGGATTACCACAGCCCCTACTTCTTCGGTTACGTGCTGGGTGTGATTCACCTGGTCGGCATATTCGCTGCCCTGCATGCGGTGTTCACCGTACGCACCGCCCAAGGCGCCATTGCCTGGGCCATGTCGCTGTTCTTCATTCCCTACCTCACCCTGGTCCCTTACCTGGTCTTCGGCGCACGCTCCTTCTATGCCTACATCCACGCTCGCCGGCAGGCCAACCAGGAAATGCACGTGGCCATGGCCAACCTCAATTGGCGGCCCTGGGTAGAGGAAGCCCTTACAGCGAGAGAATCGGAAAGTTACGCAGCCTTGCGGGCGATGCCCAAGCTCGGGCGAATGCCGTGCCTGGCGAACAACCAGGTGAAACTGCTGATCAACGGAACAGCGACCTTCGATGCCATCTTTGCGGCCATCGCCAACGCACAGCAAGCGGTGCTGGTGCAATTTTTCATTATCCACGATGACGTCATCGGCAAAGAGCTTCAGCAGTTGTTGCTACGCAAGGCTGCCGAGGGGGTGAGGGTCTTCGTGCTGTATGACCGGGTTGGCAGCCATGCCTTGCCCGCGGCCTACAGCCAGGTACTGCGTGATGGCGGTGTTCAGATACATGCATTCGCAACCCGACGCGGCTGGTTCAACCGCTTCCAGGTCAACTTCCGCAACCATCGCAAGATCGTCGTGGTGGATGGCCTGCTTGGGTTCATCGGCGGTCACAATGTCGGTGACGAATACCTTGGAGGGCATCCGCGTTTATCACCTTGGCGCGACACCCATGTGCAAGTGAGTGGTCCGGTGCTGGCCTGCCTGCAAGAGTCATTTGCCGAAGATTGGTACTGGGCCACGCGCCAGCTACCCCCACTGATCTTGCCGGATGCCTACCCGGAAAACGGCGTGCTTTGCCAAGCCTTGGCCAGCGGCCCGGCGGACCCTCAAGAAACCTGTTCGCTGTTCTTCATCGAGGCCATTCACTCTGCGACCCGACGCGTGTGGATCACCAGCCCCTACTTCATCCCCGACGAGGCCGTGTTCGCCGCCTTGCGCCTGGCCGTCCTGCGGGGGGTGGATGTACGCATTCTGATTCCATCGCGACCGGACCATAGAATTGTCTACGCTGCCTCGAGCCTGTTCGCCTTCGAGGCAGTGCGAGCAGGCGTGCGCATGTTCCGCTACCTGCCAGGCTTTCTTCATCAGAAGGTGGTGTTGGTGGACGACGAAGTCAGCGCCATCGGCAGTGCGAACCTGGACAACCGCTCGTTCCGCCTGAACTTTGAAATCACCCTGCTCACCATCGACCGCGTATTCGCAGACCAAGTCGAGAGCATGCTGATCCATGACTTTGAACATGCCAGGGAAATCACTGCGGAAGACAGCCGGGATACGCATCGCCTTCAACAACTGGGGATGCGAATCGCCCGACTGATCTCACCGATTCTGTGAGGGGTTAGCGGTAAAGGTCTTCACGGGTCCAAGGCAGGTCGTGGTGGCCATCGGCATAGGGCTTCACTGCCAGAATCTGGTGCAGGTTGATCCAGCCCTTCTGGAACGCATAGGCACAACCCGCCAAGTACAGGCGCCAGATGCGCAAGGTCTTTTCCGGAACCAGGTCTGCAGCCTTGTGCAGTTGGTTCTCAAGGTTTTCGCTCCAGTGGTTGAGAGTCTTGGCGTAATGCAGACGCAGGCTCTCCACATCCACCACTTCAAGGCCGGTCTCACCGATACTGGCGCTGATCATCGACAGATGCGGCAGCTCACCGTTAGGGAATACATAGCGGTCGATGAACTCGCCAGCGCCCCGCCCGACCGGGCGACCATCCACGTGTCTGGCGGTGATGCCATGGTTCATCACCAGGCCTCCATCACGCACGGCACCGAACAGACGCTGACAGTACAAGTCGAGGTTGGCGTGCCCAACGTGCTCGAACATGCCGACGCTGACCACCTTGTCGAAGCGGCCGTCCTGAGGCAAGTCGCGGTAGTCGAGAATCTGCAGATTGACCTTGTCGGCCAGCCCCTCCTCCTTCACCCGCTGACGCGCAAGCTTGAGCTGCTCTTTGCTCAACGTGATACCGAACACCTTGGCGCCATACTCTCGCGCAGCAAAACGTGAAAGCCCACCCCACCCACAACCGACATCAAGCAGATAGTCCCCAGCCTGCAGACGTAACTTGCGGCACAGGTGATCGAACTTGTCTTGCTGGGCTTGGGCGAGGGTGTTGTCCACCTCTTTGAAGTAGGCGCATGAATACGCCATGTCCGGATCGAGCCACAGCTGATAGAACTCGTTGGACAGGTCGTAGTGATAGGAAATGGCTTCAGCGTCCGTATCCTTGTCATGGGACTTACGCTGCGGCGAGGTTTCATCCTCATCGGTGAGCAAGGCCTCACTGAGCTCGTCGCAAACCCGAATGACTTCCCCGATGTCGCCCTCAAGCTCCAGCTTGCCTTCAATGAACGCCTCGCCCAACTCACCCAGGCTGGGGTGAGTCAATTGGGTAATCAGCTGAGGCTCCTTGATCAGGATCGTGACGTGTGGGCTTGGCCCAAGATCGAACTGGTTACCGTCCCACAACTTCAGACGCAAAGGTAAGTGCAGGCTTTGCAACGCGGGTGGAAGTTGCGCAAGCATCGATGACCCTCCCTTTCATGTAGCGGGCGTGACACCTAACAATTGGGACGCCACCGCAAAAGGGTAGTTCATTGGTACGAAGTTTCCTCTAAACACGACCATGGTCTAGAACTAACAGACATGAAAGACTCATAGATTGTATACAATCTCGTGCGCTCAGACTAACCTTGTGCCCCTCTCGCGCTTCTTAATCCTGGAGTAGAACCCATGAAATCCTACGACGTAGTGATCATCGGCGGCGGCCCCGGCGGCTACAACGCGGCGATCCGTGCCGGTCAGCTGGGCATGAGCGTGGCCTGCGTGGAAGGCCGCTCGACCTTGGGCGGCACCTGCCTGAATGTTGGCTGCATGCCATCCAAGGCGCTGCTGCATGCCTCTGAACTTTACGAAGCCGCCAGCGGCGACGAGTTCGCGCACCTTGGTATCGAGGTGAAACCCACCCTCAATCTTGCCCAGATGATGAAGCAGAAGGACGAGAGCGTGACCGGCCTGACCAAGGGCATCGAATACCTGTTCCGCAAGAACAAGGTCGACTGGGTCAAAGGTTGGGGCCGTCTGGATGGCGTAGGCAAGGTTATCGTCAAGGCAGAAGACGGCAGCGAAACCACACTGCAAGCCAAGGACATCGTCATCGCCACCGGCTCCGAGCCGACTCCGCTGCCCGGTGTAACCATCGATAACCAGCGCATCATCGACTCCACTGGTGCCCTCGCCCTGCCACAGGTGCCCAAGCACCTGGTGGTGATCGGCGCTGGGGTGATCGGCCTGGAACTGGGTTCGGTATGGCGACGTCTTGGCGCCCAAGTCACCGTCATCGAGTACCTCGACCGCATCTGCCCGGGCACGGACGAAGAAACCGCCAAGACCCTGCAGAAGGCCCTGGCCAAACAAGGTATGGCCTTCAAGCTGGGCAGCAAGGTTACCCAGGCCAACGCCTCGGCCGACGGCGTCAGCCTCACCCTAGAGCCTGCCGCTGGTGGTGCCGCCGAAACGTTGCAAGCCGATTACGTACTGGTCGCCATCGGCCGCCGTCCTTATACCAAGGGCCTGAACCTGGAAAGCGTGGGCCTGGAAACCGACAAGCGCGGCATGCTCGACAACCAGCACCATCGTACTTCGGTGCCCGGCGTCTGGGTCATCGGCGACGTCACCTCCGGCCCGATGCTGGCGCACAAAGCCGAAGACGAAGCGGTTGCGTGCATCGAGCGAATCGCCGGCAAGCCGCATGAGGTCAACTACAACCTGATCCCAGGCGTGATCTACACCCGCCCCGAACTGGCCAGCGTCGGCAAGACCGAGGAGCAGCTCAAGGCCGAGGGCCGTGCCTACAAGGTCGGCAAGTTCCCCTTCACCGCCAACAGCCGAGCCAAGATCAACCACGAGACCGAAGGCTTCGCCAAGGTCATCGCCGATGCCAACACTGATGAAGTGCTGGGCGTTCATCTGGTCGGCCCGAGTGTCAGCGAGATGATCGGCGAATTCTGTGTCGCCATGGAGTTCTCAGCCTCGGCCGAAGACATCGCCCTCACCTGCCACCCACACCCGACCCGCTCCGAGGCCTTGCGCCAGGCGGCGATGAATGTGGATGGGATGGCGATGCAGATCTGATTCGCAACCGCCAGAGAAACAAAGCCCCCTATCGGGGGCTTTGTTCGTAGGGAGAGCGTGTTAACTGGCTTAAGTGCATGCCAAAGCAAACGATCCACTAAAAGGCAAATCGCTCTCGGGTAAATTTTGGTACCAAATCCTCCAACGCTTGGCCGGCTACCGCTTTAGCCAAGCACTCTCCCAGCGCCGGGGCGAACTTGAAGCCGTGGCCAGAGCATGCCGAAGCGTAGAACACTCCCGGCAACTCCTTCGATTCGCCCAGCACGAAGGCCTCGTCCGGAGTAAGTGTGTACACGCACTTGCGCGAAGCATAAGGCCTGGCAACTAGATCTGGGAGCACCTGCTCAACACAAGCAGTCATTTCATCAATGAGCACCTCGGGTACCCGTTGCAATTGCGTTTCGAGATCCAAAGGCACCTGCTGGTGGTTGTGAAAGCCGATCTTGATTCCCGGCTCGGCGTTATCGATCTGCGGCGTGCCATACAGCAGACGACCGTCTTCGAGTTCGTAAAGAAACGCTGGAAAGTCGGTAAAGCATGACTCTTTACCGGGCTTGAAAGCACACCAATAGACTGGCACGCTGCATGAACGCACAAGGCCGACAAGGTCAGGAATCAACGTTCCGCCCAAGCCTGCGCCTGTCGCCAATACCAACTTTCGGGTATGAAGCACCTGGCCATTGGCAAGGCGAAGATATAGGCCATCCTTGATACGGGTGATCTCCTGCAACTGGCTACCGAAGCGCAGCTCGGCGCCGTTGGCTACCGCTTGGTTGTGCATCTGCAGCCGTGCGTCGTCGGCGGCTATGGTGAACGCCCCTTCCTCGAATAAGCCTTCCATCTGCCCGCCAATCTGGAACATCGGAAACTCTCCGCTAGCTTGCACAGCGGTCAGGCGCCGATGAGCTATATCACCGGCTCGGGCAGTGGCCACACTGCCAGATACCACCCCCGAGCAAGCAGGCCCAATGAAAAGGCCTCCACTTTGGTGGAGCAATGTCCGATGACAACTGGCCTGCAACTCGTGCCAGCCGCGCTCGGCCTTGTTCAGTAAAGGGAGGTAGTCCTCGCCTTCCCAATAAGCTTGGCGAAAGATGCGCGAGCCTCCGTAGGAACTACCCTGCAAATTGATCGGCCCGCTAGCCTCCAGGCCCAGCACGGAGGATTGTTGTTGTGACAACCTCCACAGCGTGGCGCTACCAAGAATGCCCAGCCCAACAACCACAGCACTATAGGTATGAAGCATCTTCAACAACTCCATCTTGTGCTGTTCGATCAGGGTTTGAGCATGGGTTCGAGGATCACCAGCAACATGGCGAGCGCAATCAGCGAAAACGCCAACAAAGTACCCGGGGATGGGGCTTGACCATAGAAGCCCAGGGCAAGACAGAACTGAGTCAAAGGCAGGACAAACTGCATCAGGCCCATGACACTCAACGGCAGGTGTCGCGTCGCAAACGAGAACAGCGCCAGCGGCAACAGCGAAACCACTCCGCACAGCAACAGCAGGCTCATATCAGCAGCTCCGAGCACTGTGATGTCCTGCATCGGCGCGTCGAACAACAGGATCAACGGAACTGACAACACACCCAGCACCAAAGATTCAATAAAAAGCCCAGACCACGGAGATAGTCGCGCCAATTTCTTCAGCCAGGCATACCCGCCCCAGGTAATACCGATTGCCAGGAAGACTCTGTTGTCGAGGCTACCTGCGTCGATGATCAGGTACAGCACGCTTCCCACCACCAACGCCAACGCCAGACCCCGTCGCAGCGACAGCCGTTCACGGTAGAGCAGAATACCTAGACCGATGACCAGTACTGGCGCGATCAGGTAACCCATTCCGCTTTCCAGTACGTGACCATGGATGGAGGCCCATATGAACGTGCCCCAATTCACGGCCACGAACAACGCAGCCGCCCCATGCAGCAGCAAGTCACGTCGGGTTAGTCCTCGCAGCACCGGCGCCAGTTCACGGCGCAACGCCAATACCAAGGTGACGCACAACAGCGAAATCAACACCCGATATCCCAGCAAGACTAACGCAGGCAGCACACCGAGGGCCTTCCAATACAGCGACGAAAGGCCTAGCAAACAATTGGAGACCAACGCGGCCGACAAACCTGCGACCGTGGAAAAAGATCTGGAAGACATGGCCATCACCCTTTGAGAGGCTTGAAGGAGAACTCGATGACCTCATAGGACCAGAACAACTCACCTTCTGCGGTGAAGCGACAATGTGCCCGGCCTTGGCTGGTCCATCGTGCGACCTCCTCGTTCAGCAAGGGGCGCAGCGCCTGCCATTGCTCGGTGTAGAGCAGCAGTGGGAACTCTTGGCGGTCGAGCAATGACCAGTCGATATGCAGACAGCCCTCGTGCATCTGATACAGGTCGCGCATCACATCAGCTATGCCGACTAACGAGTTGAGCCCAACAATAAGCTTACCCCCAGGCTTTAAGTAACGCGGGGCCTCCCGGAAAAACTGTCGCAGAGTTTGCTCGCCATAGAACATTGTCTCCAACGCCAGCCCTTCGGCTACCGTACTTTTCTGCAGGGCGCTAATGAATGTCGCCGACGGTGTCTGCCACCCCGGAGGGTTAAATAGAATTACATCGAAGCCCTCCCCCGGCAGAACAGCGTCGAACAAGTCGCCGTGGACGAATTCGATTCGAGGTTCGCCCATGTTAAGCAACTCATTGGCCCTGGCCGTCTCCACGGCTTTCTGCGAAATATCGCTCGCGGTGACATTTCGCATACCCAGTTGGCGCAGCAATATGGCATGGACTCCACTACCCGTGCCCAAGTCGAGGAATCGCGCATCACGATGACGCCCGCCAAAGCGTCTTGTGATCAGTTCAGCAAATGCCTCGCCGGCTGGACTGACCCTGAATACCCGTGGATCATCGATCAAACTAATCCGTTGCCCCATGCCAAAGTACAGCGCGTAGACATCGTTTTTCGGCTGTTCGCAGCCGGCAGTGGCATGCCGTCCTGATTCAGATTGGATAATCATGTTGGCCTCCACCGACTACTGGCCAAGTTGCATCGAGCGTCTGGCAGCCGAGTCCAGCGCGCTGCCGATCAGCCCTTTGAAACCTGCATTGGCAAGTGTGCCGATTGCATGTTCGGTAGTGCCGCCAGGCGTCTGGACCTCTTGGCAGATCTGGCTGACGGTCTTTCCTTGAGCACGGATAAGCGCTGTGGTCCCGCTGAGTAATTGCAAGGCAACCAGTGCCGCTTGTTCACGATCCAAGCCGCTACGAAGACCATAGTCCTGCAGGGCTTCGGCGAAATAGGCAACCAACGCCGGGCCACCGCCGGCCAATGCTGTGCCTGTATCAATCTGCCATTCCTCCTCGACCCGCAGCGAAATACCGATCGCATCGAAAATCTGCCGGGCTTCTTCAAGCAAGGCACTACTCGAGCTTTGCGGTGCGTAGTACATCGTCACGCCCTGCGACACCTCGGAAGGCGTGTTTGGAATGGCTCGGACGATGGCGTCATGCCCCAAAAATCGCACCAAGGAGGCATGAGTGATACCTGCCATGACCGAAATAACCGGCCCGCAATGCCTGGTAAGCGCAGGGTTTAGGGTCAATGCGTTCTCGAACTGTTGAGGTGGTACAGCCAATACCACGCAGTCTTCCGAGCTGAGTTCATCTAATTTCGGCGCAACCTTGTAGCCAAGTTTTTGCCAACTCCGAGCGCGTTGCGAGTCTGTCTCAATAACCCGTAAGTTCGCGGAACTGTTTTGATTTTTTTTGAGAGCACGCAAGATCGCACCACCCATATGGCCCGCACCGAGCACATGTATATTTTTCATATAATCTCTCTTTGAATAAATGTTGGATAATTCGCATGAAAAGCGGATCCTAGTACAAATCCATAGAGGAAATACGGCAAATAACTGTGGGAAAATTCTTGTCGCCACGTAGGAAACATTTATTGTTTAAACTTTTATTTTCCTTTCAAATACTTATAGTTATGACCTGAAAACTTTAAGAGCCGATGAGATAACCGAACTGATGGAAGTCTGGCTGTGGGTGTAATTCATATTTATTGTTAAATACCCTGCGAAGCCCGGTACCGTTCAAAGGTCATCGCCAATCCCAACACCAATGAATGTAGACAGGATGGCGATGCAGATCTGACCCTCCCACGAGGCCCAATGCCAGGCGGTTGCAAGGATGACCAACCGTTTGGCGCCCGCCCAGGCAGATTTTTGGTTCGCGGATATGCTGGACGATGGAGCTGTACCCCCCGAGCTACTCGGGACCACTGGCAACAAGGAGGTTCACCATGTCATCCGCCCCGCGTGTACGCCGTTCCCTCAGTGATATCCAGTACGACTACGACCATGGCAAGAAAGAAGAACTTGAAGCGCTGATGCGTGCCTGGAAGGGCATCAAGGATCTTCCCGCCAACCACCCCAATTCCTTCTTCACCCTCGGTGGCCTGCATGGCGAGCCGTTCCGTGACAAGGGCAAGACCGACCCCAACTGGTGGGGTGGCTACTGCCAGCACGGAACGGTGCTTTTCCCAAGCTGGCATCGCGCTTATCTCTGGCGTCTGGAAGAGGCACTGCGCAGCATCCCGAAATGTGAAAACGTCACCTTGCCGTTCTGGGATGAATGCAGTGATGAATCACGGGAAAAAGGAATTCCTTCGGCCCTGACACAAGAGTATTTCGTGCTCGACGGCCAGAAGATCGAAAACCCGTTGCGCTCATTCGTGTTCCCACAGGCCATCACCGATGAAGTCACGGGCACCCCCATCGTCTACAGCAAGCCGGAGGGGTACGAGACCGTGCGCTATCCGCTGTCCGGACTGGTGGGCACCGAGGCCGATAGCCTGGCGACCGATGCGCACAACAAGCGCTTTCCGGACCCGGTCAAGAATGTCGGCTACCTCAATGACAACATCAGCACCTGGCTGAGCGGCAAGATCAAGATCGGTGGCAAGTGGCGTGGCGAGGTGTTCAGTCGCTTTGAAAACTGCCTCGACGCCCCGACTTACACGTTGTTCTCCAATACCACCTCGGCCGGCGAGAAAAACAAGACCGCGCCAGCCGGCACCCACTACGTATCCCTGGAAGAGCCCCACAACTTCATGCACCTGGCGGTCGGTGGTTTCGACTACCCCGGTCAGGGAGACAGTTCGGCGATTCCTGGGGCCAACGGCGACATGGGCGAGAACGAAACGGCCGGGCTGGACCCGATTTTCTTCTTCCACCACTGCTTCATCGACTATGTGTTCTGGACCTGGCAACGTCGGCAAGGCACCACCGATGAATTCAGCATCGACGCCAGCGACCCGGGCGCCAGCTACTACAAGCCCGATGGTGTGCAGCCCCCGGCAGGTGCCGCAGGCCTGGACCCCAATGCCATCCTGAGCCTGGACACCTCGTTGGATCCGTTCAGGAAGGCCGATGGCACGCCCTTTACCACCAAGGACTGCATCAACATCGAGAAGCAACTGGGCTACGTCTATGGCAAAGGCTCACTCGATGCCTATGCCCAACCGGCTCACCCGTTGCTGTTCAAGGCCGAGGCAATCCAACCGTCCGGCAAGACGCTGCGAGTCAGCCGAATCAACCGTGGGAAAATTCGCGGGTCGTTTCTGATCAGCGCCTATGCGAAGGTGGACGGCAAGCGTGAGTACCTGGGCACCCGGCCGATCCTGAGCCGTTGGCACGTCGAGGGGTGCATGAACTGCCAGACCCACCTGGAAGCCACGGCCACGTTCAAGCTGCCGCTCAATGCCGATAGTTCGGCAATTGACGAGAGCACGATCGAGGTCGAAGTGCAGACCCGTGACACGGTTCTGACGCGGCCAGAGGCAGCGCGTCTGCTCAGCACCGGCGCCGCGGCGGCAACTGACGCACCCTTCAAGCTGGAGACTTACTGATCTGCCGCTGGCGCGGCGGCCGAAGCTGTTTTTCGGTCGCCGCGCTCATAGGCGATGAAGATTGCGCCGACAACCATCACCGGCAGGTGGATGGATGGCAGACAAAATGCGATAAGCATCAATGGCCAGCAGGTGGTGAAGCACCACAGGCCATGCAAGGCACCTGAGGCCACCGGCCCCACCCTCTCCAGCAGCCCCGTTTTTCTTGGATTGACGTGCAGATGGCAGCGCGTCAGGGAACGAGTTTTCACGCCGCTGAACTGCCAACCCACCGCCGTCGCCAACGCCAGGAGCCCTGCCATCAGCTGTGAGCCGGTAAAGGAAATCAGCAGCAGTGCCAGCGTCAGCAGTGCCAGGCAGCCCAACAGCCATACGCAAAAGTACCCCATCAGAAACAGCACTACGGCCGGTCCCCGTTGGTGAAGACGTGACCGCACCCAGAGATGTCGCAAAGGCCCCTGAAGCGCTGGCAGCATCATTGCAATCAGCATGAGGCCCATGGCAGCGGCGAATGCGATGACGTCCAGGGTGGAATAGTAGAGACGCACGTAAACCCAGCCTTCGGCGAGCATCGATGGCGAGCCGCTGATGCAGAAGGATTCGAGTTCGTCGTGGATGTCGTTGCTGAAAGCCATCAGGGCGAAGGCGGCCAGGCTGACAGCCCATAAGGCGCACTTGAGAGGGTCCTGACAGTTTTCGCGAGCCCATGCCGCCAGTGGCGGGCGAGAGCGGTAGGTGCTGGCCATGAACAAGACCTCCCTGTCGTCGACAATCACGGCATGGCTCACTGCCTTCACCGCGTTATTGACTATAGAGCGGGTTTCACGGATTACCGCTGCGCTCCGTCGGCAAACTCAACGGGGCCGCGCTGATCCGGCGCGATCACTGGTCACACCAAAGGCCTTCTCCTAAATTCATCCAAGGCAAGTTAAGCCCAAAGTCTGTCTCAATTTTAGGGACAATCATTCCCGTTTTTGCCTAATTGTCTTGATTCATTTCCAACTTCAGAATGGCCCCCATACCGCAGACAACGCCACCGGCACCGCGCGGTGACTTACTTGAAACCCAATGCTTTCAACCATTCTGAAGAGATGACGACCATGTCCAAACGCGAACTGCTGAACCCAACCAACTCCGCCCTGATCCTGATCGACCATCAGCCGCAAATGGCTTTCGGCGTTCAATCGATCGACCGCCAGACGCTGAAGAACAACACCGTTGGCCTGGCCAAGGCGGCCAAGATCTTCAACGTGCCGACCATTTACACCTCGGTCGAAACCGAGAGTTTCAGCGGCTACATCTGGCCAGAGCTGCTGGCGGTCAACCCAGGCGCCCAGCCGATCGAGCGCTCTTCGATGAACAGCTGGGAAGACGCCAAGCTGGTCGAAGCGGTGAAGGCCACCGGCCGCAAGAAACTGATCATGGCGGCACTGTGGACCGAGGTCTGCCTGACCTTCCCGGCACTGGAAGCCATGGAAGCCGGCTACGAGGTGTACATCGTTACCGACGCTTCCGGTGGCACCACTCAGGAAGCCCACGACATGGCCGTGCAGCGCATGATTCAAGCTGGCGCGATCCCGGTGACCTGGCAGCAAGTTCTGCTCGAGTACCAACGTGACTGGGCGCACAAGGACACCTACCAGCCCGTGATGGACCTGGTTCTGGAGCACAGCGGTGCGTACGGCATGGGTGTTGATTACGCCTACACCATGGTGCACAAGGCCCCGCAACGTAAGCTGTCCTGACCGTTAGACATCGGCCATCAGCCTGAGCAGCAGCCGCGCTCGGGCTGACGGTTTTACGCTGACTCGTCGCGATGCGCTGAGTGGCCCAAGGTTTTTTACCGTCTTGAAACGAGGATTCATGAAAATGGCTACGCCTGAGATTCAAGATCAGCCAAAGCGCTTGGCAGACATCTCAATGCCACTTGGCCTGCTCTTTCTCCGTGTATCTGCTGCATTGCTACTGCTGCAAATTCACGGCCTTCCCAAGCTGCTCAACTGGAGCACCGAGCTGCAACGTATCGAGGACCCATTCGGTTTGGGGCCAACGTTGACGCTCACAATGGCCGTTTTCGCCGAGGTGGTTTGCCCGGTATTGCTGATGCTGGGCGTATTTGCGCGTCTTGCGTGTCTGCCAGTTCTCGCCGTGCTTGGTGTCGCGCTGGTAGTGGTTCATCCAGAGTGGACGTTGGAGCAAGCGCAGTTCGCTTGGCTGTTCACCGTGCTGTTTATAGGCTTGGCCATCACGGGTCCAGGTGCCTGGACCTTCAAGACTCCAACGTTTTCGGCAAAACGCAGCCTTGCCTGATCCATTGGACGATCCCATCGGTTTGTACAGTACTGACGTCTACGAAACCGCCGCGGTCTCTGGAATCCGCAGTTCTGCAGCGAGGAAATCCAGGAACGCTCGGGTTTTAAGAGGCACTCGGCGAGCTGATGGGTACACGGCATTGATCGAGATAGGAGGTGCCTCCCATTCCTTCAGGATTTGCACCAAGCGTCCTTCTGCTAACGCCTTCTCGACGATGAACAGCGGCAGAAGAGCAATTCCCATATCAGCCTCCGCGCCTTGCGCCAGCAGGTCACCATTGTTGGCGTGAAGAGGCCCTGTCACGTGAACACGTTGAATTTCCTTGCCATTGCTCAACTGCAAACTGGCCCCACTTTGCAGGTAGCCGTAGTTCAAGCATTTGTGGCAAGCCAGATCTTTGGGAGTCTCGGGAACGCCGTGTTGAGCCAAATAACCCGGTGATGCGACCAAGACTCTCGGCGCCGGCGATAGCTGCTTCGCAATCAGCGACGAATCTGCAAGGCTGGCAATACGAATCGTCACATCGAATCCACCCTTGATAGGGTCGACCTGCTGGTCGCTCAAAACCAGTTGCAGTTCCACCTTCGGGTACAGGGCATGAAATTGCGGCAGCAACGGACCGAGCCGGCAAAGGCCAAACGACATCGGCGCATTTACCCGCAGTACGCCTTGCACCTCTGCCAAGCCACTGCGTGCTCGCTGCTCTGCTTCCTCAAGCGACGCCACGACTTCCCGGCAGGCTTCGTAATACTCACAACCGGCCTCGGTCAGGTGCAGGCTGCGGGTCGTTCTGTGCAGCAACTGGACGCCAAGCGCCTCTTCCAGCGCCTGTATCTGCTTGCTTACCTTCGATCTTGGTACATGCAAGACCCTCGCGGCTGCGGCGAATCCGCTGGCGTCGACAGTGGCGATAAAGGCCCGCATGCATTCAATTCGGTCCACTCGAATTTCCTTTGGTCAGGGGGACGATACCCGGCGCGAGAATAAACTTCCTGCCGGGTTGTTTCTTGCAGGTCTGTGCTCCCTAAGGGTGCTCGGCTATTGTCCCTGTTTTAGAAACAGTAAAATCAAAAATCGCTATATTGTTGCAACTAATGGGAGCTTTTACTATTTCTCCATCGCCCGCCACGCTGGCAAACACTAGAAACTTAGGAGCAATAAGATGAACTCTCTGAAAGACACCACTGCAGTTATCGGTCGCGTATTGCTAGCCGTTCTTTTCCTGCTCAGCGGCCTCAGCAAGCTGGCTTCGCCCGAAGGCACCATCGCCTATATCGAATCGAGCGGCCTGCCCTTCCCGGTCCTGAGCTACCTGGCAGCACTGGGCGTTGAACTGGGCCTCGCAGCTCTGCTGATCGTCGGTTTTCAAACACGCATCGTCGCTGTGGTCATGGCTGGATTCACCGTGATGGCCGCCTTCGCCTTCCACAACAACCTGGCGGACCAAGGGCAGTTCATCAACTTCTTCAAGAACATCTCGATCGCCGGCGGCCTGTTGCAAATCGCAGCCTTTGGTGGTGGTGCAATCAGCGTGGATGCATGGCTGTTGAACCTGAAAGCGCGGGCAACTGAAAAGGCCTTGCTGAAGACCGCCTGAAACTTTGCGAACTGTGTAAATGAAAAAGCCCCGGCATTTAGCCGGGGCTCACGTTTTTTGTTGCTGATTAATAAACTTTGTCCCAAAACCTCTTGAAATTCGCGGCCTAGCGGGGAGATTGATCCTGGGGAAGAGAAAATAAAGGTTGTCACAAAGCATAGCTTTTCAAAAATTCTCGGGGTTTTTCGTTTAATAAAGGTTGTCACAACAATAAAGGTTGTCACAGCAAAGGTTCAGCCACAGAAAAATCGCAGGAATGTACCGTGCAAAACCCCCAAAAAAATTATGATGGTATCTTTTTGGGATGGGTAACCCGTGTGGGCGCTCTTGCATCGTTGGATTTAGAGAATTAAAACTGTCGCAGGAGCCGGTGAGGCCTCTCTCCTCCGCTCCTGCGAGCACTGCCCCTCGCTCAAACCACCCGTTGCTGTGTGACTGCGGTGCTCGCTACTTGATCGCAGAAACGTCAGTAAGCCAGGCATTCGACTCGGCTGAAAAGGTAGCCGGTGATGCTGGTTTTGACCGGCAGGCCAAGGCTAACCTCATGTGCGAGCTATACGTGATCCTTGGAGCTTTTGATGCCCCAACTGCAGTGCTGGATCAGGTGTTTGCTGCGGTCGAAGACGAAGAGCTTCCGTACTCCACTCTGATTCCATTCGAGAATGACAAATGAACAAGATCAATTGGTTCGCGGTTTCCAACCCAGACGGCAAGCGCTTTCCCGAGTGGCGCCGGTCGTTTGGCGTCAGTGACAGCGGTACTAGGGGGAACCGCAGAATTCGGAAAAAATCGTACGCTAAGCTAACGGTGTTCTCGTGACAGCTCTTTGACTAGGCTTTCTAAGGGGTCGTCTCAGAAAACGGAAAATAAAGCACGCTAAGGCATAGCCGAACCTGCCAAGCTTGCTCCACCCTGTAGTGACGCGATCAGCGGGCAGGAAACGTTCCCCCTTCGCGCATGGCAGGCGCACACCAACTCAGACAGCACGGCCTCCATGCGCGCCAGGTCAGCCATTTTCTCGCGCACGTCCTTGAGCTTGTGCTCGGCCAGACTGCTGGCTTCCTCGCAATGGGTGCCATCCTCCAGCCGCAGCAGCTCGGCGATCTCATCCAGGCTGAAGCCCAGCCGCTGGGCTGATTTCACGAAGCGCACCCGCGTTACATCCGCCTCGCCATAGCGGCGGATGCTGCCATAGGGCTTGTCAGGCTCCAGCAACAAGCCCTTGCGCTGATAGAAACGGATGGTCTCCACATTGACCCCGGCCGCCTTGGCGAAAACGCCAATGGTCAGGTTCTCCAAATTGTTTTCCATATCGCTTGACTCCGTACATGAGTACGGAAGTAAGGTTACGCTATCCAATTTCAATTCGAAAGGACAAGCGCATGTCTGAACCAAAAACCGGGCGCGGCGCGCTCTTCACTGGAGGGCTTGCCGCCATCCTCGCCTCGGCTTGCTGCCTCGGGCCGTTGGTTCTGATCGCCTTGGGGTTCAGCGGCGCTTGGATCGGCAACTTGGCGGTGTTGGAACCCTATCGCCCCATCTTTATCGGCGTGGCGCTGGTGGCGTTGTTCTTCGCCTGGCGGCGCATCTACCGGCAGGCAGCGGCCTGCAAACCGGGTGAGGTCTGCGCGATTCCCCAAGTGCGAGCTACTTACAAGCTCATTTTCTGGATCGTGGCCGCGCTGGTTCTGGTCGCGCTCGGATTTCCCTACGTCATGCCATTTTTCTACTGATCGGAGTTCACCATGAAGAAACTGTTTGCCTCCCTCGCCCTCGCCGCCGTTGTTGCCCCCGTCTGGGCCGCCACCCAGACCGTCACGCTGTCCGTACCGGGCATGACCTGCTCCGCCTGCCCGATCACTGTCAAGAAGGCGATTTCCAAGGTCGAAGGCGTCAGCAAAGTTGACGTGACTTTCGAGACACGCCAAGCGGTCGTCACCTTCGACGATGCCAAGACCAGCGTGCAGAAGCTGACCAAGGCAACCGCAGACGCGGGCTATCCGTCCAGCGTCAAGCAGTGAGTCACTGAAAACGGCACCGCAGCACAACGGACGTCATTGTCTGGCGCCACAAACGATAAAGGATCTGTTGCATGACCCATCTAAAAATCACCGGCATGACTTGCGACTCGTGCGCGGCGCACGTCAAGGAAGCGCTGGAAAAAGTGCCAGGCGTGCAGTCGGCGCTGGTGTCCTATCCGAAGGGCACAGCGCAACTCGCCATCGTGCCGGGCACATCGCCGGACGCGCTGACTGCCGCCGTGGCCGGACTGGGCTACAAGGCAACGCTAGCCGATGCGCCACTGGCGGACAACCGCGTCGGACTGCTCGACAAGGTGCGGGGATGGATGGCCGCCGCCGAAAAGCACAGTGGCAACGAGCCCCCGGTGCAGGTAGCGGTCATTGGCAGCGGTGGAGCCGCGATGGCGGCGGCGCTGAAGGCCGTCGAGCAAGGCGCGCAGGTCACGCTGATCGAGCGCGGCACCATCGGCGGCACCTGCGTCAATGTCGGCTGTGTGCCGTCCAAGATCATGATCCGCGCCGCCCACATCGCCCATCTGCGCCGGGAAAGCCCGTTCGATGGCGGTATTGCGGCAACTGTGCCTACGATTGACCGCAGTAAGCTGCTGGCCCAGCAGCAGGCCCGCGTCGACGAACTGCGGCACGCCAAGTACGAAGGCATCCTGGGCGGTAATCCGGCCATCACCGTTGTGCACGGTGAGGCGCGCTTCAAGGACGACCAGAGCCTTACCGTCCGTTTGAACGAGGGTGGCGAGCGCGTCGTGATGTTCGACCGCTGCCTGGTCGCCACGGGTGCCAGCCCGGCGGTCCCGCCGATTCCGGGGTTGAAAGAGTCACCCTACTGGACTTCCACCGAGGCCCTGGCGAGCGACACCATTCCCGAACGCCTTGCCGTAATCGGCTCGTCGGTGGTGGCGCTGGAGCTGGCGCAAGCCTTTGCCCGGCTGGGCAGCAAGGTCACGGTCCTGGCGCGCAATACCTTGTTCTTCCGTGAAGACCCGGCCATCGGCGAGGCGGTGACAGCCGCTTTCCGTGCCGAGGGCATCGAGGTGCTGGAGCACACGCAAGCCAGCCAGGTCGCCCATATGGACGGTGAATTCGTGCTGACCACCACGCACGGTGAATTGCGCGCCGACAAACTGCTGGTTGCCACCGGTCGGACACCGAACACGCGCAGCCTCGCGCTGGACGCAGCGGGGGTCACTGTCAATGCGCAAGGTGCCATCGTCATCGACCAAGGCATGCGCACGAGCAACCCGAACATCTACGCGGCCGGCGACTGCACCGACCAGCCGCAGTTCGTCTATGTGGCGGCAGCGGCCGGCACCCGTGCCGCGATCAACATGACCGGCGGCGATGCGGCGCTCGACCTGACCGCAATGCCGGCCGTGGTGTTCACCGATCCGCAAGTGGCGACCGTGGGCTACAGCGAGGCGGAAGCCCACCACGACGGGATCGAGACCGACAGCCGCACCTTGACCTTGGACAACGTGCCGCGTGCGCTCGCCAACTTCGACACACGCGGCTTCATCAAGTTGGTTATCGAGGAAGGCAGCCATCGGCTGATCGGCGTACAGGCGGTCGCGCCGGAAGCGGGTGAACTGATCCAGACGGCGGCTCTGGCCATTCGCAACCGCATGACGGTGCAGGAACTGGCCGACCAGTTGTTCCCCTACCTGACGATGGTCGAGGGGTTGAAGCTCGCGGCGCAGACCTTCAACAAGGATGTGAAGCAGCTTTCCTGCTGCGCCGGGTGAGAAAAAGGAGGTGTTCAATGAACGCCTACACGGTGTCCCGGCTGGCTCTTGATGCCGGGGTGAGCGTGCATATCGTGCGCGACTACCTGCTGCGCGGATTGCTGCGCCCGGTGGCGTGCACACCAGGCGGCTACGGCTTGTTCGATGACGCCGCCTTGCAACGGCTGTGCTTCGTGCGGGCGGCCTTCGAGGCGGGCATCGGCCTCGACGCGCTGGCGCGGCTGTGCCGGGCGCTGGATGCGGCGGACGGCGACGAAGCGGCCGCGCAGCTTGCCCTGCTGCGTCAGTTCGTCGAGCGTCGGCGCGAAGCGTTGGCCGATCTGGAAGTGCAGTTGGCCACCCTGCCGACCGAGCCGGCACAGCACGCGGAGAGTCTGCCATGAACAACCCCGAGCGCTTGCCGTCCGAGACGCACAAACCGATCACCGGCTACCTGTGGGGCGGACTGGCTGTGCTGACTTGCCCCTGCCACCTGCCCATCCTCGCTGTCGTGCTGGCCGGCACAACCGCCGGTGCTTTCCTCGGCGAGCATTGGGTCATCGCGGCGCTCGGTTTGACCGGCCTGTTCCTTCTGTCCCTGTCGCGGGCGTTGCGGGCATTCAGGGAAAGAGAATGAGCGCTTTCCGGCCGGATGGATGGACGACGCCGGAACTGGCCCAAGCGGTCGAGCGCGGGCAGCTTGAACTGCACTACCAGCCCGTCGTCGATCTGCGCAGTGGTGGGATTGTCGGCGCGGAAGCCCTGTTGCGCTGGCGTCATCCGACGCTTGGACTATTGCCACCGGGCCAGTTCCTGCCCGTGGTCGAATCGTCCGGCCTGATGCCTGAAATCGGCGCTTGGGTGCTGGGCGAAGCCTGCCGCCAGATGCGTGACTGGCGAATGCTGGCATGGCGACCGTTCCGGCTGGCCGTCAATGCTTCGGCGAGCCAAGTGGGACCGGACTTCGACGGGTGGGTAAAGGGCGTGCTGGCTGATGCCGAGTTGCCCGCCGAGTATCTCGAAATCGAGCTGACCGAATCGGTCGCGTTTGGTGATCCGGCGATCTTCCCCGCCCTGGACGCCTTGCGGCAGATCGGTGTGCGCTTCGCCGCCGATGACTTCGGGACGGGGTATTCCTGTCTGCAACATCTGAAGTGCTGCCCAATCAGCACGCTCAAGATCGACCAATCGTTTGTCGCCGGGCTCGCCAACGACCGCCGCGACCAAACCATCGTGCACACCGTGATTCAGCTTGCGCACGGGCTGGGCATGGATGTGGTGGCTGAAGGCGTGGAAACATCGGCGAGTCTTGATCTATTGCGACAAGCGGACTGCGACACAGGACAAGGCTTCCTGTTCGCGAAGCCAATGCCGGCGGCGGCATTCGCCGTCTTCGTCAGTCAATGGAGGGGTGCCACCATGAATGCAAGTGACTCGACCACCACCAGTTGCTGCGTGTGCTGCAAGGAAATCCCGCTCGATGCCGCCTTCACCCCGGAAGGCGCGGAATACGTCGAGCACTTCTGCGGGTTGGAGTGTTATCAACGCTTCGAAGCGCGTGCCAAGACAGGGAACGAAACCGATGCCGATCCGAACGCCTGCGACTCGCTACCGTCAGATTGAGGCATACCCTAACTGGATGTCAGGCAGGGCCGCGCCGCTTAGTCAGAATAGAGTCATCTTTCGCATTTTTGACACATGCCTGCGAAGGTCATAGATTTCAGCCTGACAGAAACGGGGTTTGAGGCACAACGGAACAGAAGGAGCACTTAAGCCGCCTTCAACCAAGGAGACATCGTGCAGGGGCACCGCATCGGCTACGTCCGGGTCAGCAGCTTCGACCAGAACCCGGAACGCCAGCTGGAACAGACACAGGTGAGCAAGGTGTTCACCGACAAGGCATCGGGCAAGGACACCCAGCGCCCCCAGCTCGAAGCGCTGCTGAGCTTCGTCCGCGAAGGCGATACAGTGGTGGTGCACAGCATGGACCGGCTGGCCCGCAACCTCGATGACCTGCGTCGCTTGGTACAGAAGCTGACTCAACGCGGCGTGCGCATCGAGTTCCTGAAGGAGGGCCTGGTGTTCACTGGCGAGGACTCGCCGATGGCCAACCTGATGCTGTCGGTGATGGGGGCCTTCGCTGAGTTCGAGCGCGCCCTGATCCGCGAGCGGCAGCGTGAGGGCATCACCTTGGCCAAGCAGCGTGGCGCGTACCGGGGCCGCAAGAAAGCCCTGTCCGATGAGCAGGCTGCTACCCTGCGGCAGCGAGCGACGGCCGGCGAGCCCAAGGCGCAGCTTGCCCGCGAGTTCAACATCAGCCGGGAAACCCTCTACCAGTACCTCCGCACGGACGACTGACACATGCCGCGTCGCTTGATCCTCTCGGCCACGGAGCGGGGCACCCTGCTCGCGTTGCCAGAAAGCCAGGATGACCTGATCCGCTACTACACCTTCAACGACTCCGACCTGTCGCTGATCCGTCAGCGGCGCGGCGACGCCAACCGCCTCGGCTTCGCCGTGCAACTCTGCCTGCTGCGCTACCCCGGCTATGCGTTGGGCACTGACAGCGAGCTGCCCGAACCGGTCATCCTGTGGGTGGCCAAGCAAGTCCAGACCGATCCGGCGAGTTGGACGAAGTACGGCGAGCGCGATGTGACCCGTCGCGAGCACGCCCAGGAACTGCGCACCTACCTTCAACTGGCCCCGTTCGGCCTGTCCGACTTCCGCGCCCTGGTGCGCGAGCTGACCGAACTGGCCCAGCAGACCGACAAGGGCTTGCTGCTGGCCGGCCAGGCGCTGGAGAGCCTGCGGCAGAAGCGACGCATCCTGCCGGCGTTGAGCGTGATCGACCGGGCTTGCTCGGAGGCCATTGCACGGGCCAATCGGCGGGTCTACCGCGCCCTGGTTGAACCGCTCACGGACTCGCATCGGGCCAAGCTGGACGAGCTGTTGAAGCTCAAGGCCGGCAGCAGCATCACCTGGTTGACCTGGCTGCGCCAGGCACCGCTGAAACCCAACTCTCGGCACATGCTTGAGCACATCGAGCGGCTGAAGACATTTCAGCTGGTGGACTTGCCCGAAGTCCTGGGCCGGCACATCCACCAGAACCGCCTGCTCAAGCTGGCCCGCGAGGGTGGGCAGATGACGCCCAAAGACCTCGGCAAGTTCGAGCCGCAGCGGCGCTATGCGACCCTGGCCGCCGTGGTGCTGGAGAGCACTGCAACCGTGATTGATGAGCTGGTGGATCTGCACGACCGCATCCTAGTCAAGCTGTTCAGCGGCGCGAAGCACAAGCATCAGCAGCAGTTCCAGAAGCAGGGCAAGGCGATCAACGACAAGGTGCGCCTGTACTCCAAGATCGGCCAGGCGCTGCTGGAGGCCAAGGAAGCCGGCAGCGACCCCTATGCCGCCATCGAGGCGGTGATCCCCTGGGACGAGTTCACCGAGAGCGTCAGCGAAGCCGAGCTGCTGGCCCGGCCGGAGGGCTTCGACCACCTGCACCTGGTCGGCGAGAACTTCGCCACCCTGCGCCGCTACACGCCGGCTCTGCTGGAGGTATTGGAGCTGCGCGCCGCCCCGGCCGCGCAGGGCGTGCTGGCAGCCGTGCAGACGCTGCGCGAGATGAACGCCGACAACCTGCGCAAGGTGCCGGCCGATGCTCCCACCGCCTTCATCAAGCCGCGCTGGAAGCCACTGGTGATCACCCCGGAAGGCCTCGACCGGCGCTTCTACGAAATCTGCGCCCTGTCCGAGCTGAAGAACGCCCTGCGCTCCGGCGACATCTGGGTCAAGGGCTCGCGGCAGTTCCGCGACTTCGACGACTACCTGTTGCCGGCCGAGAAGTTCGCCGCGCTCAAGCGGGAACAGGCCCTGCCGCTGGCGATCAACCCGAACAGCGACCAGTATCTGGAAGAGCGCTTGCAGCTGCTGGACGAGCAGTTGGCCACTGTCGCCCGCCTGGCCAAGGACAACGAGCTGCCCGATGCCATCCTCACCGAGTCCGGGTTGAAGATCACCCCGCTGGATGCGGCGGTGCCGGATCGGGCGCAGGCGCTGATCGACCAGACCAGTCAGTTACTGCCGCGCATCAAGATCACCGAACTGCTGATGGACGTGGACGACTGGACGGGCTTCAGCCGCCACTTCACCCACCTGAAGGACGGGGCCGAGGCCAAAGACCGGACGTTGCTGCTGTCCGCGATCCTCGGTGATGCGATCAACCTCGGGCTGACCAAGATGGCCGAGTCGAGCCCCGGTCTGACCTACGCCAAGCTGTCCTGGCTGCAAGCCTGGCACATCCGCGACGAGACCTATTCGGCGGCCCTGGCCGAGCTGGTCAACCACCAGTACCAGCATGCCTTCGCCGCCCACTGGGGCGACGGCACCACCTCATCCTCCGATGGCCAGCGTTTCCGGGCTGGCGGCCGGGGCGAGAGCACCGGACACGTCAACCCGAAGTACGGCAGTGAGCCGGGACGGCTGTTCTACACCCATATCTCCGACCAGTACGCGCCGTTCAGCACCCGCGTGGTGAATGTCGGCGTGCGCGATTCCACCTATGTGCTCGACGGCCTGCTGTACCACGAGTCCGACCTGCGGATCGAGGAGCACTACACCGACACGGCCGGCTTCACCGATCACGTCTTCGCCCTGATGCACCTGCTGGGCTTCCGTTTCGCGCCGCGCATCCGCGACCTCGGCGAAACCAAGCTGTACGTGCCGCAGGGCGTGCAGACCTACCCGACGCTGCGGCCGCTGATCGGCGGCACCCTGAACATCAAGCACGTCCGCGCCCATTGGGACGACATCCTGCGCCTGGCCAGCTCGATCAAACAGGGCACCGTCACTGCCTCGCTGATGCTGCGCAAGCTCGGCAGCTATCCGCGCCAGAACGGCCTGGCCGTGGCCCTGCGCGAGCTGGGCCGGATCGAACGCACGCTGTTCATCCTAGACTGGCTGCAAAGTGTTGAGCTGCGCCGCCGCGTGCATGCCGGCCTGAACAAAGGTGAGGCGCGCAACTCGCTGGCCAGGGCGGTGTTCTTCAACCGCCTTGGGGAAATCAGGGATCGGAGCTTCGAGCAGCAGCGCTACCGGGCCAGCGGCCTCAACCTGGTGACGGCGGCTATCGTGCTGTGGAACACGGTGTACCTGGAGCGCGCCACCCAGGGGTTGGTCGAGGCCGGCAAGCCGGTGGACGGCGAGCTGCTGCAATTCCTGTCGCCGCTGGGCTGGGAGCACATCAACCTCACCGGCGATTACGTCTGGCGGCAGAGCCGCAGACTGGAAGACGGGAAGTTTCGGCCCCTACGGATGCCCGGAAAACCTTAGCGTACGATTTTTTCCGAATTCTGCGAGCCCCCCTACTATATTTGTACCTGCAGCAATGGCGGGTGATGAGACGGAGATGAACGTAATGCTCTGTGCTTGCGATGACGGACAGAGCACGGCGGTGCACCTAGATCATCACTTTGTGCCCAGCGATTGGCTGAAGCGTGAGTTCCCCAAGCATTTGGAGCTGATCGAAATGATAGAGGTTCGTGCCCAGACCCCACTCAGTGAAATCAGTCAGCAAGAGCCAGCAGCTACTCAGGAGTAGCTATATAGACTGGCTTCAGGACAATTACGCCAGCGATGAGTTCGATGCTCTGGTCACCAACTGTGACACCGAGCTACCTCAGGACTTCCGGAGGTAGCTCGACGATGAAATCTCCTTAGCCGTGTCCCCAGGGTCCTAGCATTTCACTGTCATACGTAATGGCTGCCTCATAGAGGTCGGCTCGAGGGTGGCTTCACCGAATATCGTACTCCGTAATGAACAAGATCGGACTCCTGTCTGCTTGTGTCAAACTATGTTGTAGCGCCCACAGTCGCCAGCCCACATCACTATTCATTGGGAGAGCAGTCCACCCGCAAGAATGGAAAAAGTTCGCCTGGATTGCCGCATTCCCCGTTCAACTCCTCACAGGTGGCTTCTGCGAGCGACCTCGTGGAGTAGCTTGGCTTCAATCGTAATTTTTCCTGATTGTCGTAAATGTCGAATCCGCCTGATACGGTAGCGGCATAGTATCGAGAACCAGATTGGAAGCATTCTTTGTCGATCGGCACAGCCGGAACGATAACAAATCTCTTTTGCATGGCGCGTGTCTCTCCAGGCGGATACCTTAGTATTAGTCCCAGGATTGAAAAGCATCAATATGACTCATCGAGACGAATCAATGACGCTTAGTGCCGCGAAGTATCACTATCACAAGAGGTGACGCAGGATGATGTGGGGCTTTCTTTATGACCGTGCTTGAGATGGAGCCGTCAAGGCTTTGATATTGCACCTCACCGGTACCTTGGCAACGGGCAATTCAAAATGATGTCCAGCAGTCTCTCTAGCCGTTTTGCCTCCGCTCGACACGTTGGCATGGTTGGCCTATGGGAATGCGGCTATGAGTTCCCATGCTCTCCCGAGGTTGATTTTTGCAAGAGGAGCTGCCGGTGTTCGGTCACGAGGCTCAGGAGTAGGTCAATTGACCATGGCTTCGCGAGGAACTGAGCGCCTTCGGGTATGAGGTCTGTTTCATGTCTGACGCATCCACTAGAAATGACTATTGAGGTTTTGGGATCCTGCTGACTAGCGATCTGAGCAAGTTCCCAGCCATTCAGTTGTCCGGGCGTTTCTACATCAGTAATGAGCATGGTCACCGGTGTTCGTTTGAGTATCTCCAAACCTTCGTCTGCTGTAGCTACGGCGAGAAGTAGAAAGCCCGAATCCTGCAGTACCTCAACCATCATTGATCGCAGAATTGGCTCGTCCTCGACGATCAGGAGGAGTCCGAGCATTTCGTGTTCCGAGTTCATGTTTTTGGCTCTTGAGCTAGCAGTGGCAAGCAGCACTGGGGTGCCAATGACAACCATGACTGAGTGAGAACCATACGTTGACGCGCTAGGCCTCAACCATCCTCCCTTCAAGAGTTGACTGTTACCTGACGCACCACAGCGCGCTGTAATGGCATTTTGACTACTAGTTTGAGTATAGAGTTCCTCGCTTCTGGAGAGCATACGCATATCAATTGGAGCTAGGCCGGAGAAAGCCATCCACGGCTAGTCGCAGAAAGGTATCGGTGGCCAGGCGTTCGGTCAGCATGACATGTTGCTCGGTCGACAAGCAGTACATACTCCCCTGCTAGTACGTCCAGCTCTTTGTCAGACTCTGGCTTCAGACGACCTACATCAAGTCACTTACCGCAGCACCTGAGAAAATGGGGCCTGACCATGGCCGGAGGGAGTGAAATGAAAGCCCATGCAGAGCGCTTGTGGGATGTAGCCATCATTGGCGGAGGACAAGCCGCCCTGGCAACGGCGTACTTCCTGCGCCGGACAGATCTCTCGTTCATCATCCTCGATGCCGAGCAGGGCGCCGGCGGGGCTTGGCGACACGGCTGGGATTCCCTGCGACTGTTCTCGCCAGCCACCTGGAGCTCCATTCCCGGTTGGATGATGCCGCCTGCTCAGGATGGCTATCCGTCTCGCGAACATGTCATCGACTACCTCACCCAGTATGAGGCGCGCTATCAGTTTCCGATTAAACGGCCGGTACGTGTCACCTCAGTCGAGCGAGTAGCCGGCGCGTTACGTGTCCATTCAGAGTCTGGCCATTGGGATGCCAAAGCTGTGGTCAGTGCTACAGGCACTTGGAGCAATCCGAACATACCTTCTTACCCCGGCGCTGAGCTGTTCCGTGGCCAGCAGCTGCATTCGGCTCACTACGTTGAACCGCAGGCCTTCTCGGGCAAGCGCGTGCTAGTCGTCGGCGGCGGCAACTCCGGCGCTCAGATTCTCGCAGAGGTTTCCAAAGTAGCTGCTGCGACCTGGGTAACCCCTACCGATCCAGTTTTCCTACCTGATGATGTAGATGGCCGAGTGCTGTTCGAGCGGGCCACAGAGCGCTGGAAAGCGCAGGTGGAGGGGCGTGTAATTGAGCAGCCGGTCGGCGGGTTGGGCGATGTGGTAATGGTCCCGCCTGTGGTGGAGGCGCGTGAGCGAGACGTTCTGCACGCGGTGAGACCCTTCGTTCGTTTCACCCCTAACGGCGTGGTCTGGGCAGACGACTCGGAAACCGCAGTGGATGCAGTGATCTGGTGCACCGGGTTCAAACCCGCCTTGGGACACCTCGCCAGCCTTGGGGTTGTTACTGAGCAAGGACGTGTAGAGGTCGAAGGGACCCGATCTGTGAGTGAGCCGAGACTTTGGTTGGTGGGCTATGGCGAGTGGACAGGTTCTGCATCAGCAACCTTGATCGGGGTGACCCGCACTGCCCGCAGTAGTGCAACTGAGATCGAGCAGTTTGTGGTGAAAGCGGAGGCCTGATGGCCTCCGCATTTCCTCACGGATCAGTGCGTCTGCTGTGCCATTTCGCTGTGCCTGGGCAGTGCGATCGAGATGAGCGCGGCAGCCAATACGAGGATGCTGGAGACCCACAAACAAGCTTCCAACCCATAGGCTTGGAATACCCAACCTGACAGCAGCGTGCCGACCAAGCGCCCGAGGGCGTTGGACATGTAGTAGAAGCCCACATCCAAGGACACGCCGTCTTCCTTGGCGTAACTGACGATCAGGTAGCTGTGCAGCGATGAGTTCACGGCGAACAGCACGCCGAACAGCATCAACCCGCCGAGCAAGACTACCTGCGCTGACCAGCCTGCCGCCAGGCCCACGGCAATGAGCGCAGGCAGCCCGGCCAGGGCGATTGCCCAGATGAAGGCTGCTCGACCATCGGGTACATGTCCGCGCTTCTTACCGGTGATATGTGGAGCAAACGACTGGACGATGCCGTAGCCGATGACCCACGCGGCCAAGAAACCGCCGACCAGCCAGAAGTCCCAGCCAAACGTAGAGCTCAGGTACACCGGCAGTGCCACAACAAACCAGACATCCCGCGCACCGAACAAAAACAGCCGTGCGGCCGAGAGAATGTTGATCGCCCGGCTCTTGGACAGCATGTCGCGGAACTTCGGTTTGGCCTTGGCTTTGCCCAAGTCCTTTTTCAGCAGGATCAAGCTGCAGATCCAAATGAGGGCCAAGGCTGCTGCCATGGCCAGCACCGCCAGGGTGAAACCGAGCAGCGCTAGCAATGCTCCCCCGAGGAAGAAACCCACACCTTTGAGGGCGTTTTTCGAGCCCGTTAGGATGGCCACCCATTTGTAGAGGGTGCCTTGCTGGCTGTCCGGTACCAGGAGCTTGATGGAGCTCTTGGCGCTCATCTTGTTCAGGTCCTTGGCGATGCCGGAGAGCGCCTGGGCGGCCATCACCCACGGCACCGTTAGCGAGGCTGCTGGTACCGTGAGCATCAGCAGGGCGACAACCTGCATGCCAAGACCGATGTTCATGGTGCGGTTGAGCCCCAGGCGGGCGCCGAGGTAGCCGCCCACGAGGTTGGTGATCACGCCGAACACTTCGTAGAACAGGAACAGCGCCGCGATCTGCAGCGGCGTGTAGCCCAGCGAATGGAAGTGCAGTACCACCAGCATGCGCAAAGCGCCGTCGGTAAGGGTGAAGGCCCAGTAATTGCCGGTAACCAGCAGGTACTGACGCACTTCCGCAGACAGGGCTGACAACGCCTTCATGGTCGCCATTTACTCCGCTGCGCCGACCAGGCGTGCTAGTTCAACCGCACGGTTGGCGTAGCCCCACTCGTTGTCGTACCAGGCGTAGATCTTCACTTGGGTACCGTTGACTACGAGGGTGGACAGCGCATCGATGATCGAGGACCGCGGATCGGTGCGGTAGTCGATGGACACCAAGGGGCGTTCTTCGTAGCCCAGGATGTCCTTCAGCGGTCCTTCGGTTGCGGCTTTCAGCAGCGCGTTGACCTCTTCAGCCGTTGTCTCACGTTCCACTTCGAACACGCAGTCGGTCAGCGAGGCGTTGGCCAGTGGTACACGTACGGCGTGACCATTCAGCTTGCCGCGTAGCTCGGGGAAGATCTCGGCGATTGCGGTGGCAGATCCCGTGGTGGTCGGGATCAGGCTCATGCCCGAGGCTCGGGCGCGACGCAGGTCCTTGTGCGGTGTATCCAGAATGCTCTGGGTATTGGTGAGGTCGTGAATGGTGGTGATCGAGCCGTGGCGTATGCCCAGGTTCTCGTGAATCACCTTGACCACCGGGGCCAGGCAGTTAGTGGTGCAGGAAGCGGCGGTGACGATACGATGCTGCGCCGGCTCGAATAGGTGCTGGTTGACGCCCATCACCACGTTCAGTGCGCCTTTCTCCTTCAGTGGAGCGCAGACGACCACACGTTTGACGCCTTGATCCAGGTAGGCCTGGAGTACGGCTACCGACTTCATCTTGCCGCTGGCCTCGATGACCAAGTCGCAGCCCGACCAGTCGGTGTCAGCGATGGTCTTGTTGGCGGTGACCTTGATGCGCTTGCCCTCGATCACTACCGCGTCGCCCTCTGCGCGGGCTTCACGGTGCCAGCGTCCGTGGATCGAATCGAAGTTGATCAGATGGGCATGGGTCTCGGCGTCACCGGCCGGGTCATTGATCTGCACAAACTCGAATTCCGGCCAGTCCCAGGAGGCGCGAAGCGCCAAGCGACCAATACGGCCAAACCCATTGATACCTACTTTGATAGCCATGTTCTTGTTCTCGAATCGCGATTAGCGAAAGGTCAGAGGGTGTCGCTGAACTGGTTGATATACCCAACGTGCGCAGGGTTCTGGATCGCACGTGGACGCAGGGCCTGGACCTGGGAAACAGCTTCCTGCACAGGGATGCCGCACTCGATCATCAGGCGGGCGGCAAACAGGCCGGTGCGGCCAGAGCCGCCCTTGCAGTGAATGGCGATCGTCTTACCGGTCATCACCAGCTCTTTCAGGCGTTCCCGGTGAGCCTTCCAGGCGGCCGCAAACGGCTCACCGGGCGCTTCGTCATCCTCGACCGGCAGGTGGAACCATTCGAGGCCCAGCAGTTGGCACTCCTCGGGAAGCAGATCGATCTCGTTCTGCAGCAGTTCTTCACTCGGCATCAGGGTTACCAGCGCGCTTGCGCCGGCATCGTGCAACGTTGCCAGAGCCTGAGATACCGATGTCTCCTTGGTACCTGGGCACGGAGTGAAGATCAGCTGGCCGACCAGTTCGGAATTAGCCAACACTGAATACGGGTGCAATTGCATGCTCACAAAGCCTCAAATGGATCGTTGATTGACACGCTTGGATAGTTCTTCAGCCGACTCTTTACGTTCGGAGTAGCGATCGACCAGGTAGTCGGAGCGATCACGAAGCAGCAGGGTGAACTTCACCAGCTCCTCCATTACGTCGACAACACGGTCGTAGTACGAAGAGGGTTTCATGCGACCCGCCTCGTCGAATTCCAGATAGGCCTTCGGCACGGACGACTGGTTAGGGATGGTGAACATGCGCATCCAGCGGCCGAGGACGCGCAGCTGGTTGACCACGTTGAAAGACTGCGAGCCGCCGCAGACCTGCATCACCGCGAGGGTTTTGCCTTGAGTGGGGCGCACGGCGCCCATGCTCAGTGGAATCCAGTCGATCTGCGACTTGAACACGCCAGTCATCGCGCCGTGGCGCTCTGGCGAGCACCAGACCATGCCTTCCGACCACAGCACCAGGTCGCGCAGCTCCTTGACTATGGGGTGGTCATTGGGCACGTCATCCGCCAGTGGCAGCCCGGTCGGATTGAAGATCCGCGTCTCGGCACCGAAGTGCTCCAGCAGGCGTGCCGCTTCTTCCGTCAGCAGGCGGCTGAACGAGCGTTCGCGGGTCGATCCGTACAGCAGCAGGATGCGAGGGTTATGGGTGGACTTTTGCTCGACTGCCAGTTTGTCTGCTGTCGGCAGGTCGACCAGATCGTTGTCGATATTCGGGATATGGTGTTCGGTCATGATTTACTCCTGAGTCAAGGCGCCAGATGGCTGATCGAACCAGCGGCGCTTGAGCCACAAGGCCACGCCCACCAGGGAGATCAGTACCGGCACTTCCACCAAGGGCCCGATGACGGTGGCAAACGCGACCGGCGAGGCAAGGCCGAAGGTGGCGATGGCCACGGCAATGGCCAGTTCGAAATTGTTGCTCGCTGCAGTGAACGCCAGCGCAGTGGTACGTGGGTAGTCAGCTTCCAACAGCTTGCCCATCCAGAAGCTGATGAAGAACATCACCACGAAGTAGATGGTCAGCGGGATAGCGATGCGCAGCACATCCAGCGGCAGTTGCAGCACCATGTCGCCTTTCAGGCTGAACATGGCGACGATGGTCAGCAGCAACGCCACGAGGGTCAGCGGGCTGATCTTCGGGATGAATCGCTCCTGGTACCAGGTCTCGCCCTTGCTGCTGATCAGGATCTTGCGGGTCAGGAAACCAGCCAGGAACGGGATGCCCAGGTAGATCAGCACCGATTGGGCGATATCGAGGAAGCTGGTCTCAATGACGCTACCTTCAAGGCCAAACAGCGGCGGCAACAGCCCCAGGAAGATCCAGGCGTACACGCTAAAGAACAGGATCTGGAAAATGCTGTTGAAGGCGACCAGACCCGCCACGTACTGGTTGTTGCCACCGGCGATCTGGTTCCACACCAGCACCATGGCGATGCAGCGTGCCAAGCCGATGAGGATCAGGCCGGTCATGTACTCAGGCTTGTCGGAAAGGAAGACAACGGCCAGCCCGAACATCAGGACCGGGCCGATCACCCAGTTCTGGATCAGCGACAGGGCAAGGATGCGCTTGTCCTTGAATACCTGTGGCAACTCCTCGTATTTCACCTTCGCCAGAGGTGGGTACATCATTACGATGAGGCCAATGGCGATGGGGATGTTTGTCGAGCCTACCGACAGGCTATTCAGCCACGCAGGCAATCCCTGGAACAGGCTGCCCAGACCAATGCCCAGGCCCATGGCCAGAAAGATCCACACCGTCAGGTAGCGGTCTAGAAAGGAAAGTCGGCTTTTGCTCATGGTGGATCTCCCTAAACGTCAGAGCGTTCCGATACGGGCCAGCTCGGCCTTAAGCTGGGCGGCATCCAATTGTTCGAAAGGCAGCGCGAGGAATGCATTGAGGCGTCGTTTGATCTGCTCAAGCGTGACGTCGAACGCTGCGTCCAGTTCGGCGGTGTTGCCCTGCTGGTCAGAAGGGTCAGAAAGCCCCCAGTGGGCTTTCACTGCTGGTCCGAAGAACACGGGGCAGGCTTCGCCAGCGGCCTTGTCGCAGACGGTGATGACAAAGTCCGGTGCCAGCTCGGCATGCGCGTCACTTGACTTGCTGCTGAGGCCCTCGGTGGAGATACCAGCACGCTGCAGCGCGGTGATGGACAGCGGGTGCACATCACCCTTTGGCTGGCTGCCGGCGCTGTAGGCCTTCATGCCGGCCGGGGCCAGATGATTGAAAACAGCCTCGGAGAGGATGCTGCGGCAGCTATTGGCGGTGCAGAGGAACAGAACTTTCATCGGTTTTTCTCGGCAATGATCAGCAGCAGGAGGCGACGCGTTGAGGGCGGTCACCCATTGTGTCCAGTCGTTTAGTGCTAGCACTCAGCCATTCGCGGTTGGCCTCCAGCGTCGTCGCCAGGACCTCACGTACCCAGCCGGGAAGCGATGGATGCAGGCGGTAATAAACCCACTGGCCCTGACGCCGGTCTTCCAGCAGGTCACACGTGCGCAGTTGCGCCAGGTGGCGGGAAACCTTGGGCTGGCTTTCTTCCAGCGCGCAGGTCAGTTCACAGACGCAGAGTTCTTCCTCGCGAGCGATCAGCAGCATCATCCGAATGCGGTTCTCGTCGGCGAGGCATTTGAAAACCTTGGTAGGTGTCAGCGAGTCAGTCATAGCAATTCTCAGTGTTTAGTTTTCACGAGGACGAACATTTTGATGCGCTCATGAATCTCGTGAAGCGTGCGTCGGAAGGCATCGTGTTGGTCACTGGTAACAGGGTCTTCGAAGTTCCACGCCAGAACCTCGCCGAGGGCAGGCAAAGTAAGGCACTCATGGGCTGCCTTGTCGCAGAGCGTAATCAAGTAGTCGAACCGTTCCCCTGCAAACTCGTCGATGGACTTGCTGCGTAGAGCCTTGGTATCGATATCGAGATATTCGAGGGCGTCATAGGTGCGCGGATCGACTTGGCCAGGCTGGGTACCTGCGCTAAAAGCTTCGAAATGCACAGGGTCTGTGTGCCGGAGCAAAGCTTCGGCGAGCTGGGAGCGAGCGGCGTTTGCGGTGCAAACAAACAGAACGCGGGTCTTGCCAGTCATCACTTGGTACCCTGAGTGTATATGGTTTTTCGAATATACGCTTTTTCGAATGTGTCGCAACCCCTCGATGATGGGTGGCTTTACATGTGCGCGTTCATGCACATATATTGGCTGCATGACGACCAACCAAAATCTCCGTGCTCAAGCCATCGAAGCCGCCATCGAGTCGCTAGACGAGACCTTCTTCAAAGCGCTTTGCGAGCCTTCCAGAGTCGCGGTTTTCAAGCGCGTACTTTTGCTCGGCCGGGCGGATGTCGGCGAAATCGCCAAAGAGCTGCCACAGGAGCGCTCGGTGATCTCCAGGCACCTGCAGGTATTGCATGACGCCAAGATCGTGAAGGCCACCAAGGTGGGTCGGCAGGTGTTCTATGAAGTAAATGGTGGGTCGATCGTCGAGCGACTGGAGGGCCTGCTCCAGCGAACCAAAGGTCTAGTATCGATCTGCTGTCCGTAGTCCGGCCTTTTTTTGCCTTTAAATATGCATGAGTGCGCATATATGAATGAGTTGGATCGCGTTCTGGATGTGGTCGTTATCGGTGGTGGGCAAGCAGGTTTGGCGACTGGCTGGCATTTACAGCAGCACGGCTTGGATTACCTCATCTTGGATGAGCAGACATCCCCGGGCGGTAACTGGCGTAACTACTACGAAAGCTTGCAGTTGTTCTCACCATCGGAGTACTCAGCGCTGCCGGGGCGAGCGTTTCTTGGCGATCCCAAGGACTACCCGGTGCGAAATGAAGTGGTGCAGTACCTGGAGGCATACGCCGCCGAGTTTCAGCTCCCTTTTCAGGGCGGTACCCGAGTGGTGGCGGTCGTACAGAAGGGCAAGGCATTTGAGGTTCGCACCGCCAACGGAGCGAATTTCACTACGCGTGCTGTGGTAGTGGCATCAGGTGGCTTCAGCCGTCCTTTCATGCCTGACATTCCTGGGCTAGAGAGCTTTTCAGGACACTGTCTGCAGATAAAAAAGCAGCTCCGAAGAGCTGCTTTTCTGCCCTACTCCCCCTTTTTATGCTTGTGGGGTTTCAGGTCTGGGTGATCCTTCTGCTTCTCAGGCGTGACCCGCTGCCTCTTGTCCGGAGTGCCATCTTCGTTGGTGCGTTTAGGGCCTGGCTTGATGCTCATGCAAATTTCCTTTTCCGCTTGGGTTGTTGAGTACTGCTATGTAGTTAGTCGAGCTTCTGGCTGCTGTCAAAGCAGCTCGATGTGGAATCGCTATCGACCTCACGTGTTCAGCCCGTTGCAGCATTAGAGGCCTGAGTAGGTGCTTCCGGTCAAAGTCTTGCAAGGGGCAGTAAAATCAAGAGCTGAGCGATACGAGGATGTCTGGACGTTCATCATCCCGAGTACGGTGTGGAACAGGTTGTCGTGGCTCAGTGGCGAGCTCGTCTGTGCTTTCAAGCAGCCCACATTGAGGCGTTCGCTTTTCGCGAGAGAATCAGACATCCAGAGCACCAATGGCACCTTGGTTTGCTCATCTGGGGCCATCGCATAGGGCAGCCCATGCAGGTAAAGACCACCCTCTCCCAGTGACTCCCCGTGGTCCGAAACGTACATCAGCGCAGTGTCGAATTTGCTGTTCGCGGCCAGAATATCGATCAGCCCAGCCGTGACGTAGTCGGTGTAGAGGATCGAATTGTCATAGGCATTGATCACTTCCTGCTGCTCACATTTGTCGAGCTCATTGGTCTCGCAAACCGGCCCGAATTTCTCGAACTGCGTGGGGTAGCGCTTGTAGTAGGCCGGGCCGTGACTACCCTTGTAGTGGAGCACCAGGACTGCATCGCCTTCCTGACGCTTGATGAAGCCCTCCATCTCAGAGAGCAATACACCGTCCTTGCACTCGTCGCTACTGCACAGCTGAGCATCTGCGTGTTGGGTAGCCTTGTGGTTTGGCACCCGATCACAGACCCCTTTGCAGCCCGAATTGTTATCAGCCCACATGATACTGATGCCTGCGCGCTGAAGCACATCGAGCAGCCCTTCGCGGCTCTTGGCCAAACCGTCCTTGTAATCATCCCTACCGACGTCCAAGAACATGCATGGCAGCGAAACCGCGGTGGCGGTGCCGCAAGAACTCACATTCGAGAAGCTGATGACATTGCGCTTTTCCAGCTCAGGATTGGTATCGCGGGAGTAGCCATTCAGGGAGAAGTTGGCGGAACGTGCGGTCTCCCCGACTGCCAGTACCAGCAGCTTGGGTTTACGAGCCGCTCCCTGCCTGGTCACCACGGCGTCGGTACCGATGGAGGTCAGCGCTTTCGGTGTGGCCAGCTTGCGTTTCAGGTAACCATGACCGGCAGCAAACAAATTGGTGGGAACCAGAATGAGCCGGATCTCCCGGTTGTTGCGTAGGAGGGAGGCATAAGATTGGTACTGGCTCAGCACGATACCAGCAAGGGCTACCAGTGCGAGCGCCAGGACGATGAGTCTGCTACCCAACGCGTTGGTCCAGGGCTTGCGTCGCAGGGGCACCAGACAGATCAGGTAGACGGGCAATACCCCTACCATTGCCACCCAAAGGCCAAGTTTCCAGTTCAGTAGCTCAGATACCTCACTGACGTCGGTCTCCACGACGTTGGTGAACATCGTGTAATCAATGACAATTCCGTAAGCACTCATGAAGTAGCTGGCTAACGCCGCGCTGATCAGCACTAGACATAGCATAGGTTTTGCGAATCTTGACCATGACCCCAAGCTAAGTACGGTGAACACCCAAACGAATACCACGACTGGCAGGCTGGCGGCGAGCGGCCAGTTTACTTCCTCGGTGTTGAATGCCAGGCGCCAGAGCACACGCCAAAACTCAGCGTTCGCGAATAGCAATAACCAGAAAGTTACTAGCGCGATGAGTAAGTTGGTGCTGATGCCTTCCTGTCTAACATTGCGAATAGCATGGATCCATTTACTGAACAGGGTATGAATGGATTTAGAAGGTGTCATTATCAAACTCTAAGAAGCTGCTCATCCATGGCGCTGGTCATGAATAGCCGGGAGCTAAATGGCAAGCCTCCGACAGACATAGCGAATCAGGGCGTAGAGAAGGTCTGAGACCTTGGTCCCTTTAGCCTGAGGACGCTTAAGATGTGTGAGGCATGGGATTGATGAGAAATAAACTCTCGCCAGGCGCATTATTTCCGCTACACGATAACGTCATGATGACTTCGCGATTACAATGCTGACATGATCGCGATAATGACTTTTTTGATTGGAACTGCCCAGGCTATGATAAAAAATGGATAGGTCTGACTCTTTGGGTGGTTAATGCCGCCCGATTAATTAAATTAAAACTCACAAACAAACCAGCTACGTTTTGCCATACGCTAATTTTGAACCTTTACTTTAACTTAAAAGTCATTCTAGCGAGCAGAACACTTCTTTCACCTTTGCCCGTGCTGATGTCACCTGTCGATGAGGGACGAATACCATGAGTTTTCTCAAAAATTTACTGGGGGGCCACCACGGCCGCGGAACCCACGGCGGTGGCAAGCACCACGGTAGTGGGCACGGGAGTGATCGACATGACCGGCATGGTCGTTATGAGCAGCAGCAAACCTGCGACGGTAATGACCAGGTGATTGGGGGTGGGCGCGCAATAGCTCAAGCCCCAGTCAAAGATCTGCAGACTTGCAGGCACTGCCGGACCGCGAACGCCCCGTCTGCACGCTTTTGTCTAAACTGCGGAACACCACTATCGAGTGATTGCACGGCCTGCGGCTCGTCCCTGACAGCAGGAGCAAAATTCTGCAGCCAGTGCGGCCAGGCAACCCCTTAGCGCTTGGCCACACTGGAAATCCAACGCAACCACCACCCTGTGGAAGGAGAAATACGTGGGATCGAATCATGATCATAGCAGCGCCGCGGTTCGTGAGGGGCATCAGAAGAAACTAGTCATGGCATTGGTCCTGACCGGTAGTTTCATGATCGCTGAAGTGATCGGCGCATGGATTACCGGCAGCCTGGCGTTGCTGTCGGATGCGTCTCACATGTTCACCGACACAGCCGCTTTGGCAATTTCGTTGATTGCGCTTCAGATCGCCAAGCGGCCGGCGGATCAGAAAAGAACCTTTGGCTATGCGCGGTTGGAGATCCTAGCCTCCACGTTCAACGCCGTGCTGCTCTTCCTGGTGGCGATGTACATCTTGTACGAGGCCTACCAGCGCTTCTTCATGCCAGCGGAGATCGCCACCGGGACAATGATGTGGATCGCGATTGCCGGCCTGATCATCAACCTGATTTCAATGCGACTGCTGGCATCTGCCAGCAACGAGAGCCTCAACGTCAAAGGCGCCTACCTCGAAGTCTGGAGCGACATGCTCGGATCGTTGGGTGTGATCATCGCCGCCCTCATTATCCGCTTTACCGGCTGGACCTGGGTCGACACGGTTGTCGCCGTAGCGATCGGCCTTTGGGTATTGCCGCGGACTTGGCAATTGCTTCGAGAGAGCTTGGGAATTCTTATGGAAGGTGTACCCCGGGGACTCAACGTGGCGGCAATCGAGGCCACGATCCTCAAGGTCGACGGCGTCACGGATGTCCATGACTTGCACGTTTGGGCCGTCAGCAGCGGAAGCAACGTGATGACGTCGCACGTGGTCGTCCGAGACGCAGCAGATGGAGATGCTGTGCTAGCGGCCGTCGTGGATGCAGTCAGCGACGCGTTCGAAATCCATCACTGCACCATTCAGATCGAGCGCGCAGCTTTCCACGAGAACGTCCCTTCGCCGTCGCATTGATCGGCCGGTAGACACCTGATCAACACACCGCCTTCAACGTCGGGGGTAGTGTGGTCGAGGATGAGGTAAGGATGGATTGGCGACAGCAGAAGCACTTCATGAGTGCCTGGTGAATGATCCCGGCAGATCCATTCCACTAGCTCAAGTAGGTTCAGCGATGTCTTGGATCATCACGAAGTACTTGGTCACTGCCGCAATAGTGGTTCTCGTGTCTGAGCTGGCAAAGCGCAGTGACAAGCTGGGCGGCTTGGTTGCCGCCCTGCCATTGGTCACCGTCTTGACGCTCATCTGGCTTTACTTGGACAACCAAAGCATGGAGAAAATTTCCAATCATGCCTGGTACACGTTCTGGTATGTGATTCCAACGCTGCCGATGTTTATCGCATTTCCGGCACTGCTGCCCAAGTTGGGCTTCTGGCCGACACTTATCACCAGCATCCTCATCACTATGGCAAGCTTCGGAGGATTTGCCCTGCTCCTGAGGCGATTTGGCATCGAGTTGCTATAACCCGGGTGCAGAAAGCACTCGGTGTCCGCTTACCGGTTGTTGATGCACTCACCTTACGAGGTAGCGAACCATGTGCAGTTCGCCCTTGGAGTCCTCGTAAGTCATCATGCTTCTCACATTCCCGCAGTACCGAACGCTAGGCGAGACATACACCAGCTTGCCAGCGTCCAAATCCATACCGTAAGCGTAGTCTTCAAGCTCGGGAATGGGTTTCTTCACGCTCTGAGCATAGCGTTCTGTAGCCTTTCTGGCCTTTCTGGCAGACTGCTAAAGATCGTCGTTGATCTGAACGCTACTTTGGGCATTTTTCGACAGTGCAGAGAAAGCATGAACGCAGCAATAGCCGATATAGTTGCTTTCATGAGAAGTCCATTAATAAAAAAGCGCCCATGGCGGGGCGCTAAAATCCACCTTACCAAAGGAGCGTATGGTTCCAAGGTGAATGCATTGGCGTGAGCAGGGTTCCGTTACTCCCGCCATGCTGCTTCAGATGAGACTGGCCCAAAGCAGCGCTGCCTGTGTGCTGTTGTTAAACTAGCAAAAGCGGCTAACGATAAGATGATTGTGAAATTACAATTTGGACATGTAATAGTTTGTAAAGTAATTATCCTTGCTCAAGTAAGATGAAAAGCCAAGCATGATCGCCGGTTGAAGCCCGTTTCAATGGGTAGAATGATCGGTGGCTTGTCATCACTCGTAGCTTGAGCTTGAGCTTGAAGGATTAAACGCCACAAAGCAGAGCAGCTTGGCAGAAACACCACCCCTCTCGGCCGAATTCGCTTGTCAGGCGTGAAGGCTGCAAACCGCTGAAGGCCACAGAATCCGCTAAGCTCACTAGGGAGAGCCGTCATGACTGTCAGCAATCTTGCGGCTACATTACAAATTTGTAGGATTTCGCCGCGGCCAGCGTCTTCGCGTTAAGATTCAAGCGTCCTCAGGTGACCCCGGCGTATGGATAGAGGTAGCGACTTCCAGATGCCATGCATATCAGCCGAACCTTCAAACTGCCTGCAACCATAGTCTTGACGGATTAGGCCAAATCCTTCCTCACACCTTGAGATAAGTTATGCGCGTTCTAGTTGTGGAAGACGAAATTAAAACTGCCGAATATCTTCAGCAGGGCTTATCCGAAAGCGGGTATGTCGTAGATATCGTGCACAATGGTGTCGACGCCCTGCACTTGTTCAATACTAACGTCTATTCATTGGTTCTGCTGGACGTCAACCTTCCAGGCATCGACGGTTGGGACCTTTTGGAAACCATCAGGAAAACCAGCCGGGTCCGCATCATCATGCTAACCGCCCGCGGTCGCATCAACGACAAGCTCAAAGGCTTGGATGGCGGCGCTGACGACTACCTTGTCAAACCCTTTGAATTCCCAGAGCTGCTCGCTCGTATCCGTTCGCTGCAGCGGCGTGGTGATGAATTAGTCGAGAAGAGATCGCTAAAAATTGCCGATTTAGAACTCGACTCAGTGCGCCATCGCGTTTTCCGCGCTGGCACACGCATCGATCTCACCACAAAGGAATTTACGCTCCTGCACCTGCTTATGAGCAGGACGGGCGAAGCGCTGACTCGTTCTCAGATCATTTCGTTGGTCTGGGACATGAATTTTGACTGCGATACCAACGTCATCGATGTCGCTATCCGGCGCCTTCGCTCAAAGATCGATGACCCGTTTGAAACCAAGCTCATTCACACGCTTCGTGGCGTAGGGTACGTTTTTGAGGAACGCGCATGAGGCCTTTCAGCCTGGCTGCAAAGCTGGGATTAAAAGTGGGGTTGATGAGCGCAGCGTTGCTGCTTCTATTCGCCACCTTCGGGTATCTGATGGTAGGCCAGGCGCTAGAGCGTAATGCTCGCAGTGACCTGGAAGTCAAGATGGCGGGCATGGCTCACAACCTGTCTATGATCTCCGACATCTCAGGCGTCAACGCAGACGCACATCAGCTTGTGGATCTGGTGATGGGCCACAACAACCTGTACGTCAGCATCTTCGAGTCGGCGCAGAGTGAAACGCCTCTGCTCTCGATCGGCTCGAAGCAGGTGAACGTGGAGGTGCACAAGTTCCAACCATCCGCACAGCCGAAGGAGCATGAGTGGCGCGACACCCAGGACCGCCCCTTGCTGACAGCTTCTCGCACCATGAGTTTGGGCGACGGAACCGAAGTCAGTGTCTACATGACCATGGACCAGTCGTCCAATGAAGCGCTGCTTGATGCATTGCTCACCTGGGCCCTGATGATTTCCCCGCTCATCATCGCGCTGATCCTCGCAATCGGCTGGTGGACAGTCCGCAGAAGTCTGCTGCCTCTGACCAAGTTCCTGAAGGTCGCTTCGAAGATCTCCACCGAGAGCCTTGACCATCGTCTGCCGACTAATGGGATGCCGGCAGAACTCAAAGAGCTCGCCGACGGTATCAACATCATGCTGGCTCGCCTGGATGACGGAGTTCAGCAGCTCTCGCAGTTTTCTGACGACCTTGCTCACGAACTGCGAGCGCCGCTTTCCAACCTGATGGGTAAAGCCCAAGTTGCGCTAACCAGAGAACGATCGCTTTCCGAGTACAGGGAGGTGCTGGAGTCGTGCACAGAAGAGCTGGACCGCATGAGCCGCATGGTTTCCGACATGCTGTTCCTTGCTCAGGTCAGTCATCCGGCATCCATGGTGGAGTTTGAACCCGTGTCCCTAGTCGACGAGGTTAAGCGAGTGTGCGATCTCTTCAGCATTTCGGCAGAGGAAGGCGAGATCCAGCTGCAGATCTCTGGCAGTGATGACGTGGTGCGCGGGAACCGCCTGATGATTCAACGCGCCGTCTCGAATCTGGTGTCGAATGCGATTCGCTACTGCCCTCGCGGTCGTACGGTCTATGTGAAAGTGCAACACGGTGGTAGCGGCACGACCTTGAGTGTTGGCAACCCGGGCCGCGGGATCGCCAAGGAACACCATGCGCATTTGTTTGAACGGTTCTACCGCGTGGATAAGAGCCGAGCACGAAGCGAAGGGGGAACCGGTCTTGGCCTTGCCATCGTGCAGTCGATCATGGGCCTACATCAAGGCTCGGCGAGCGTGGAAGTGACCGAGGAAAATTTCACCTGGTTCCACCTCCACTTCCCGAAGCCCAGCTAAAGCAGCCAACAATGACCGCTGATTGAACCGCGCTCACTTGCAAAGGCCCGTCAATCGACGGGCCTTTTGTCTGATGCAATGCATCAATGCCTAAGCACCACAGGGTCCATGGGCGACCGCAGAATTACCGACTTTATAATCTTTTGCTCTTCTGGATTAGCGTTTCTTCACAGGTGGGAGAAGTATTGGGCATTCACTTTTTCCTGAGCGCTCACACTGCCGGCGGCCTCTATGGACTGCATGGTCGAGTACACACAGATCAGTGCCAGTATGAAGAATGCTGTCGCCACTACCATGACATAACGCTTAGCCAGCACCGTTAGCTCCAGGATCGAGGCATCCGCTGATTTGTCGCGACAGTAAGCTCCGAAATCAGCGGTTGGATGGCGGTCTCGACGCCACGAGCGGCAGCGGAATATGCCTCTGCAGCAGCGCGTATGGCGACCTCTTCGGCATTGGACCAGGCTTTCTCAGCCTTTCGCACCTCCTCCTGAATCTGCCTACTGACGAGATCAACCTCCTCCACCAACTCACTCGACTTTTCCAGAACGGCGCTGCAAGCCCTGGTTTGGGAAGCCAGCTCATCGAGCTGAAAGGTGAGTTTTTCAGTGCTTCGACGGAAGTCACCGATGGCAACAGTCAAGGCTCAATCTCATTCATGGCTATCTCCCCGAGCGGCCGGTAACGCCGCAGTGGTTTATTTGTTTAGATATCAACGTCACCCTCGACACAAGCGAGATAGACATGATCCTTCCAGGTTTGCAGATTTGGCGCATCTCGCCAGCCGCCTAAATTACGGAATTGTAATTCTTGACTCACCTTGTCGTTAGCTTCGCGCTCCTAAACTACAAACCAACAAAGGCCGCCAGTCAGGCAGGCCTAGTGAGAACCGAGGCACACAATGAAATTTGCTAAATCTATCGCTATTGGCAGCCTGCTGCTTGGTCTCGTGAGTACCGCTTACGCTGAAGGTGGTTACGAGCGAGCGAAACAGTTCCAGGAAAACTTCCGAAATGAACAGGCTCGCCTATGGAGCGATGACTCTTCGGATCAGAACAAACAACAAATTGCCCAAGAGCAAAAGAAAGAAAGCAAGAATGGTAAGGAAAAAGCTGATAACTAAACGGCGGTTAAATAGGACTTTAAATGACGAAAGCAATCGACAAAAAAGCCAGGGTAAAACCTGGTTTTTTTGTGTCTGGAATTTTACCTTCGTTTGTACGAGGCGTTTCCGCATTACTGTCTCCGACCAGACCTTCGGTACCTTGCTTGGCGTCTTTCCAACGGCACAGCAACAGCTGACTGGCGTTCGCTTCGGTGATCTCGACACAGCCCAGGTTGGCAGGCAGCTCAGCATTGCTGTCGAGTAAGCGCCGGGACAGGTAGAATGAGCTGTCACGAGGCCACTTTGCTGGGTACTGGATGTTTTCGGACTTCCCGCTGCTGTAGAACTCCGAGGAATTCGAGCGGCGACCAGGGTAGATCAGAGGGGCCGATTGAGCACATTCAACCAGGCCTGAACGACATCTCGCTGGTTCTGAGGCCTCTGCATCAACACCCCGGCATAGATGATGTCGACGCCGATGATTGGCAGTATCAACGCTCGCGGCAGCGCCCTAGTGATCCTTCGGCCAACCTCATTGATCCGACCGGACAGGAGCAACGCCGAGACAGGTACAGAACCAGCGGCAGCCAGTCGATCAGCCCTAGTTTTCCTGCGAGCGCTCCGGCTCCGAGCAGGGCACCACAGATCAGCGCGAAAACCAGCTCGGTGTTCATGCCAAAGATGCCGTCGTGCTCATGGCTCAGCCCTTCATGCTCTGCTTGGTCACCTGGGCGTTCAAGCGAACTTTTCATAACTCGTCCCTTCTGGGGGGGCAAGACTATAAACTGCTCTATGCAGTTGAAAGACATTACTGTTGTGTAGTTGAGATTTATTTCACAGCTAACCCAGGGGCAGTCATTAAGGCATCTAGCCTAAATGACGTTCATCGAGCTCAATAAAAAATGCCAGGCACTGCCTGGCATTTATGAATTCTCTAAGTATTCTACTCACAGCAATTACTACTTGTTGTTGATGCATTGCGAGTACATGGAGTAGCGAACCGTCTTAAGCGTACCCTGAGAGTCCTCGAAGGTCATCAATCGCGGGTAAACTTGGCAGGTACGCGGGTCTTGGGACTGACGCACGAATTTCGCAACATCGATCTTCATGCCGTAATTGTAGTCCTGGATCTCCGGCATCGGCTTGCCATTTCTCTCGGCATAGTTCGCTACAGCAGTCTGATGCTCCTTGATGTATTGCAGCTGCTTGCTTTCAGAGTAAGTATAAGCCTGCGAAGCCATCGAGAACATAACAAGTGCAGCAGCAACAATTAGCTTTTTCATAGGAACCTCTCAAATTCAAATCATCTCGGGCGTAACTTTAGCAACGCAGAGGCATCACCGGCATGACGAGAAACTTACAATTTTGAAAGGTAAGTGCATCTATTTCATATAAAACAAAAAACCCACAACGCGTGTTGTGGGTTTTTGTATCTGGGGGGATCAGCTTACGGCTTCTGCCTCGTCGCCGTCTTCATCCTTGCGATGTGCCCAATGATACAGGGCCGGCAGGACCAGCAAAGTCAGCGCGGTGGAGGAAAGGATCCCACCAATTACCACTGTAGCCAGTGGCCGTTGAACCTCCGCACCGGTACCGGTGGCCAAGGCCATTGGGATGAAGCCCAGGGACGCCACCAAGGCTGTCATCAACACTGGTCGCAGTCGGGTGAGTGCGCCTTCATCGACTGCCTGCCTGAGCGTTCGTCCCTCTTCTCGCAATCCGCGAATGAAGGCAATCATCACCAGGCCGTTCAGTACCGCGACGCCGGAGAGTGCGATGAAGCCTACCCCTGCCGAGATCGAGAGCGGGATATCACGCAGCCAAAGGGCCACGACCCCGCCAGTGAGAGCGAATGGAATACCGGTGAAGACCAGCATGCCGTCCTTCAGGTTGTTGAACATCAAGAACAGCAAGGTCATTACCAGCAGTAAGGCTACCGGAACCACAATCTGCAGGCGCTTGGCTGCCGACTGCAGCTGCTCGAACTGGCCGCCCCAACTGGTCCAGTAGCCTGCTGGAATTTCCACCTTCGTTGACAAGGTAGATGCCGCCTCATCAACGAACGACCCAAGGTCACGGCCCCGGACGTTGGCGCTTACAATAACCAAGCGCTTACCGTTCTCGCGGCTGATCTGGTTCGGGCCCAACTGCAAGTCCAGCTTAGCGACCTGCGAAAGTGGAATGAAACCGATCTGATTAGCGCCCTGAGCCGCATTGGCAGGCACAGGAATCAGCAAACTAGACATACCCGCGACGTCGGTGCGTACAGCCTCAGGCAGGCGCACCACCATGTCGAATCGGCGATCACCCTCGTACAACGTTCCCGCTGTACGACCACCCACAGCAATCGCGATCGAATTCTGCACGTCCGCAATGTTCAGGCCGTAGCGTGCTGCTTTTTCCCGGTCGATGTTAATGGTCAGCACTGGCAGACCTGTGGTCTGCTCAACCTTGACCTCCGAGGAGCCTGGTACCGCTTTGAGCGCTGCGGCGATCTTATTGGCCGTGCTGTTGAGCACATCCATGTCGTCACCATAAACCTTCACCGCAACATCGCTGCGCACCCCGGAGATCAGTTCGTTGAAACGAAGCTGGATAGGCTGGGAGAGTTCATAGTTACTGCCCGGGACACTGGCTGCCGCCTTTTGAACCTCGGCAATGAGCTCCTCCCGCGACTTGTCGGGATCGGCCCATTGGTCCTTTGGTTTGAGCATGACGTAAGCATCGGAGATATTCGGTGGCATTGGGTCAGAGGCGATTTCAGCCGTACCGGTTCGGCCAAACATACGCTCAACTTCCGGTACCTGCTCGATGACTGCTTTTTCCAAACGCTCCTGCATGTCCACCGACTGGCTGAGGCTAGTACCAGGTACGCGCAAGGCTTGAAGAGCGAAGTCCCCCTCACTGAGACTTGGGATGAACTCGCTCCCCATGCGACTGGCAAGTACACCGCTGAGAACGACCAGTGCTAGTGCGGCGGAGAAAGCGATATTCCGATGCCCAAGCACCCACTGCAGCACAGGCTCATAACGCAGCCGCGCAGTGCGCATAACAACGCCCTCTTCCTCCTTGACCTTGCCAGTGACGAACATGGCGATCGCTGCCGGCACGAAGGTAACGGAGAGGATCATTGCACCCAATAGCGCCATCACAACGGTGAATGCCATGGGGTGGAACATTTTGCCCTCCACGCCGGTGAGGGCGAAGATGGGCAGGTACACCACCATAATGATCAGTTGCCCGAAGATCAGTGGCCGACGCGCTTCGCGGGCAGCAGCAAAGACCTCATGGAAGCGTTCGGTTTTGGTGAGCATACGGCCATGTTTGTGCTGCGCATGTGCTAATCGACGGATCGCGTTCTCCACGATGACCACGGCCCCGTCGACGATGATGCCGAAGTCGAGTGCGCCCAAACTCATTAGGTTGGCACTGACCTTGTTATTGAACATCCCTGTGAAGGTGAACAGCATGGACAGCGGGATCACCATCGCGGTGATCAACGCTGCACGGATGTTGCCGAGGAACAGGAACAGAATGGCGATAACCAGGATCGCACCTTCAACCAAGTTCTTCTTCACCGTCGCAATGGCTTTTTCAACCAAGTTGGTACGATCGTAAACGGTGACCGCAACCACGCCCTTTGGCAGAGTACGGTTGATGTCCGCAAGCTTCGCTGCGACAGCTTGGGACACAGTGCGGCTGTTCTCACCGATCAGCATGAATACTGTACCGAGCACGACCTCGCGGCCATTCTCAGTGGCAGCACCAGTACGAAGCTCCTTACCGATGCTGACGTCGGCGACGTTGCTGATGCGAATCGGTGCACCATCCACACTGGTGATTACGATGTTGGCGATGTCTTCGATGTTGCCGACTTGGCCCGGTGCACGAATGAGCAACTGCTCACCATTACGCTCGATGTAACCGGCGCCTACGTTGGCGTTGTTGCTTTCCAACGCGGCTACCAGATCATTCAGGGTCAACTTGTAGGTAGCCAGGCGCTTCGGATCCGGCGCAACCAGGAACTGCTTGGCAAAGCCACCGATGGTATTGATCTCTGCCACGCCAGGTACGTTGCGCAGCTGAGGCTTGATGATCCAGTCCTGGATTACCCGCAGGTCGGTGGGCGTGTAGGGCGTACCGTCTTCTTTGACCGCGCCCTCTTCGGCTTCAACGGTCCACAGGAAAATTTCGCCGAGGCCGGTTGAGACCGGGCCCATGACGGCATCTACGCCCTCTGGCAGCTGTTCCTTTGCAACCTGTAGCCGCTCATTGATCAGCTGGCGGGCAAAGAAGATGTCGGTGCCGTCCTTGAAAATCACGGTCACCTGAGACAGGCCCGAGCGAGACAGCGAACGGGTCTGCTGAAGACCTGGAAGACCAGCCATGGCCGTTTCAACTGGAAACGTGATCCGTTGCTCGGTTTCCAATGGGGAATAGCCAGGCGCTGCAGTGTTGATCTGCACCTGGACGTTGGTAATGTCAGGAACGGCATCGATCGGCAGCTTTTGGTAGCTGTAGATGCCGATACCGGCCATGATCAGGACAGCGATCATTACAACGATCCGCTGTTCAATGGCAAATCTGATGATACGTTCAAACATAAGAAATCATCCTGTCAGTTCGCATCAGTGACTGTGCTCGGCAGAGGCTTTGCCGAGCTCAGACTTGAGTGTGAAGCTGCCATTGGTAGCCACTTGAGCGCCCGCTTCGATGCCGTCCGTGATTTCCACGTACCCACTGTCACGGCGGCCCAGCTTTACTGGGCGGGTGTCGAAGCCCTCGGCGGTGCGTACGAAGACCGATGGTTTGTCCTCAACGGTCTGCACGGCGTGTTCCGGGACAGCCACCGCCACGCGATCAGTCTGGGACGTGACTGCGATGTTCACGAAAAGACCAGGACGCCAGGCCCCGTTGGGATTGGTCAACGTAACGCGGACGGTCGCTGCTCGGTTTTGCTCGCCCAACAGGCTGCCGACATAACCCACCTTGCCCTCGACCTCCACGTTCATGTCAGGTGAGGAAACCTTCACGGCGCGGCCGGTAGTGACCTTGGCCAAATCGGTAGGCGGTACAGCGAAAGTGGCCCAAACTTGGTTAAGGTCGGACAGAATAAAGGCGTTAGTCGCCTCGCTGACGACTTCCCCGACGGTCAAGTGTTTCTCCACCACTACGGCGTCAAAGGGAGCCCTGAGTTCGTAACGGTTACCGCCTACCGAATTGACCGAGGCACCGATCGCGCTGACTTTTTGCTTGGCGTTGGCCAGAGAGATTTCGGCTTCCTGCAGCGCCTGGCGAGCCTGGAGGTAGTCCTGCTCCGCAGAAATCTTGTCCTGCCAGAGCTGCTTCTCTCGGCTAAAAGTCACGCGCGCAAGTTCGACACGACGCTGAGCGGCTTGTTGCTCGCTGCGCAGGTCAGAGATCTGCTGGCTGGCAATCACCGCAAGGACTTGACCCTTCTTGACGGACTCACCCAAATTCGCCTGGACTGTTTCGACAACGCCTGGAACGCGAGGAACAACGTGCGCAGTGCGGTCCTCGTCAAAACGAATCTCACCCGGGAAGCTCACGACGGTTCCCAAATCACGAGGCGCTGCCGATTCCAGAGTCACGCCAGCTGCTTTGATCTGTTCAGCACTAAGGGTTAGCTTACCTTCTTCCTCACCGCCCTCTTCACTGTGGCCCTCCTCGCCATGACCTTCTTCACCGTGCCCATCTTCACTATGCTCCGCTTCACTGTTCTCTTTGTTAGCTGATCCGGCCTTCTTGTCATGGCCATGACCATCGTCAGCACCATGTTCTGCGTTAGTCGCCGCTTGTTGATCGGAACTGCTGTTCCAGGCGAGGCTGCCAAATCCAAGGATTGCCACAGCGGCTACCGCGAGGGCGATCTTGCGTTTGTTTTCCATTGCTACTCCTGCTGATCGTAGGCACCGGCAGGTTTAAACGCCGAGTGCCGAGAAAAATGTATGCCCCGTTCAGCGTGCGCCGGCGGTCGAGCCTACTTCGCCATAAACCCTTTCTACTTGCGCACGCGCATTGGTCGCCGCTGCCAGCGAGTCGAGATACTGGCCACGAGCAAGGATCAAGGTGCGCTGGGCGTCCAGTACTTCGATAAAGCCGAATTTCCCCATCTCGAATCCGCGGGTTGCGGTATCCACGGCCTGCTGGGCTGAGGGCAGAATGGTCTTGTCGTAGGACTCAACTTCTTGCATGGCGGTGGACCACTGGTTCAGCGCGGTTTGGGTTTGGGCGCGCAGTCTCAACTCGACAGCGTTACGCAGGTCGCGGGCCTGATCGGCACGTCGAGAAGCGGAAAGAATGTTGCCTTGGTTACGATCAAACAGCGGCAAAGGCATGGACAGACCAACGACATTGACTCGCTCGCGCACCGAGCGGTCGTACTGGCTACCCACGCTTACCGTGAGGTTTGGAATACGCTGAGCTTTTTCTGCGCCAAGCGAGGCATCGCTCTTATCAATCTCCACCACTGCCTGCCGCATTTCCGGAGTCTGATCGAGCTTTGCCAGCAACTCTTCAGTGCGCGGCGGCAAGCCAGGAGACAAGGTTGGTGATTCAAGGCGATCGAATATGGTCACAGGACTCCCCGTGACTTGGGCGAGTTGCTGGTAAGCATTCGCTTTTTCCGTTTCGGCGCGACGGACCTGCAACCGGGCTTCAGCCAGTTGAACCTGGGCGCGGGTAGCCTCCACAGGTGAAGATTTACCTGCGCGAACTCGACCATCGACAATGCGAAGGCCGCGCTCAGTAAGTTCAAGGGATTGTTTAGCGAGGTCGAGTCCGGTTTGGGCTCGTAATGCAGCGTAAAACGCCTGCACGACGTCTGCACGCAGACCATTCACGCGTCGGTCCAGTTCCAGTTGTGCAACACTCTGGCCGTATGTGGCGACATCTACGCGGGCTCCCCGCTTACCACCGAGCTCCAAGGTCTGACTTAGCGTAACGGTCGTTGTGCTGGTGTTACGCCGTGTGTCCTCCATCTCATACGAGATTTCGGGGTTTGGAATCAGCCCGGCTTGCTTGCGCGCACCGTCCGCGATGCCGATTTCCTGACGTGCCGCCGCGAGGTCTGGGTTGGCATCCATTGCCGTCGACAGCGCTTGGGGCAAGCTGATGCTTTGGGCAAATGCGGTGGGTGCCAGCAACCCGGAAATCACCGCACAGAGAGCGGCAATTTTCCACGGTGAGACGTAGGTCTTGGATAAGACATTGCGGTTATACCGGAGCACTTTCTTGGTCCTCGTGCACAAACTTCGTTAGCTTGGCCAGAACGCCGAAATAGCTGCCAAGCCCCACTGGATTAGGTGATGGCACTCTAAAGAGCGGTAGCTATCAGAGGGGTGGCTAGAAAATTACAATTTCGTAAGAAAAGCTTGTAATGCCCGAAAACGCTGATGACACAGTCGAACCACCGAATTTCATTGCGAACGCGAGAGATGGCTAGCATGCGGCGTCAATGACCAAAATAACGACCAGATGACGAAATTGTAATTTTCCTATCACCATCCCGTTATCTTCCGCCTGCAAATATGAGCTCGGCGCTACGCGAGGCGCGCCGCCGGCTCAGAACTTATAACGACACCCGCGCCGGAAAACATAATAAAAACTGCCGTAAATCAAAGGAGCATCGGATGAAAATCAAAGTACCACTGTATTTGGCGGCAGTTTCGGCGCTGTCTGGAAGCTATGCAGTTACTGCTCAAGCTGAAGATAAGCCCGAAGGTTTCATCGAAGGTAGCAGCCTTACAGTGCTCAACCGCAACTTCTATTTCAATCGTGATAACCGCGACAGCTCAGCTCCCACTTACAACAGCGGCAAGGGCAACACCAATGGCTACTCCGAGGCCTGGGCGCACGGGATCATCACCAAATTCAACTCTGGTTTTACCCAAGGGACGGTCGGCGTTGGTGTTGATGCCTTTGCCATGATAGGGCTTAAGCTCGATACTGGTGACGGGCGCAACGGCGGTCGTAGTTCATTCGACGTCATGCCTGTTGATAACAAAGGCGAAGCTCGCGACGAATACACCAAGGTTGGCGGGGCGGCTAAAGTTCGCTTGTTTGATACGGTCGTGAAAGTGGGTGATGTTTTCCCGTCGACGCCAGTTGTTGCATCAGGCGACTCGCGCCTGTTGCCTGAAAGCTTCCGCGGTGTGACCGTTGAGAACACCAGCATCCAGGGCCTCACCCTGCAGGGTGGCCGACTGCATGCGATGAGCCAGCCGGTCTCCAGCAATCTGAATGATAACTTCGCAACTTTCTACGGTGGCCCGGTTAACTCGCCTTGGGTAGGCTACGGTGGCGGTGATTACGCGATCAACGATAACTGGACCGTGAGCGTATACGCCAGTCAGTTGAAAGAAGTCTGGAACCAGTACTACGCTGGCACCAGCTTCGCCTATCCACTGAATGACGACCTTGCGCTGATTGGCGGCTTCAACTATTACAAAGCCGTGGATGAAGGGAAGCAGCGCCTAGGCGAGTTTGACAACGATATCTGGAGTGCCAAGGTCGGGGTCCGTTACGGCGCTCACACCCTGGCCCTGTCGCACCAACGCAACAACGGCGACGATGATTTCGACTACCTGCGTCAGTCAGACTCGATTTTCGTCGACAACTCTATCCAGTACAGCGACTTCAACTCGCCGAAAGAGCGTTCCTGGATGCTGCGCTACGACCTGAACTTCACCAGCTACGGCATTCCTGGTCTGACGTTCATGACCCGCTACGCCAGAGGCTCGGGCGCAGACTACTCGAACGCCAACCAGTTCTACATGCGCACCGACGCCAACGGTGATCCGCTCACCAATCAGAAACGTTGGGAGCGTGACGTAGAGGTTAAATATGTCGTGCAAACTGGTCCAGCAAAAGACCTGTCCTTCCGGTTGCGCCAGGCCACCACGCGTGCCACTGCATTCGAATCGGATCTGGATGAAACTCGTGTGATCATTGAGTACCCGCTTTCGATCCTGTGATTCTCTAAGGGGATCAGTTTATTCGTAAACTGGTCTCTTCAGAAAAATGTGCATTACGAATTCACCTTGAGTGGCTTAAGTGCTCCTTTGGTAAAAGGTGGATATTTGGCGCCCTTTGGGCGCCTTTTTTTTACCTAAAATTCAATCAACCGTTCGAGTGTACGCATTGCATGCCGGTGAAACTCATGGCTGCACCAATGACCAGTTTCCTCGACATGAGTAACTTCGCCGTCATCTGAACGGAACAAAGTCAACACAAAGAAGAAAACAACCACATACTTCATAAGGTCAAATTACCTATTGGAGAGAGGGCCCGCACCTGTCAAACCCAAACCGCGAAAAGATATACCTCCAGACTATCAATCATATTACCTGGAAATTACAAATCCGTCATTTAGGCCCCCGCCCAGCTCATTTTGATTTACCATTCCTTTCAATAATGCCGGCGCGCGTGCGCGGTTAATTGCTCAGTGATATCGAGACAAAATCCCATGCGAATTCTGGTAATTGAGGACGAAGTAAAAACTGCGGAATATGTGCGTCAAGGCCTTACAGAATGCGGTTATGTCGTCGATTGCGTGCATACCGGGTCAGATGGGCTATTCCTAGCCAAGCAACACGAATACGAGTTGATTATTCTTGATATCAATCTGCCAGAAATGGATGGGTGGCAGGTACTTGAGCTTTTGAGGCGTAAAAATTGCCCCTCCCGCATCATGATGCTCACGGCGAGAAGTCGTTTGGCAGATAAGGTCCGGGGTTTGGAGAACGGTGCAGATGACTACCTGATCAAACCATTTGAGTTCCCAGAACTGCTAGCCCGGGTTCGCGCCTTAATGCGCAGGTCTGAACACCCTGCATCTGTGGAGATCATTCGTGTCGCTGACCTGGAGCTAGACCAGAGCCGTCACAGGGCCTTCAGGGACGGCCAGCGTATTGATCTGACGACGAAAGAGTTTGCACTTCTGCACTACCTAATGCGCAATACCGGCGTGGTGCTCAGCCGCACACAGATCATCTCACAGGTCTGGGATATGAACTTCGACTGCGATACAAACGTTGTAGAAGTGTCGATTCGAAGACTTAGAGCCAAGATCGATGACCCTTTCGAGACGAAGCTGATCCATACGCTTCGCGGTGTGGGCTATGTGCTTGAGAAGCGTTGATCGCCCGCTACTTAGTCATGAAAACAGAGCCAGGGATCATGCATGTAAGTCGAGCCATACTGTTTTTGACCCTTAGCGCGCGTTTCCTCACTAAACGTATGAGGTGTGCTGGACATAAGGTATAGCATAGATTATCAACAGGTAACGGAAGGCCAAGCGTATGCCAGAGCTGACGCACGCTCAGCGGACATTGTTTTTAACAGCGCCATGGCTTACCTCTGATACTGTGCGCCGGCGATGAGGTTAACCTCCCGACTACAGCACCAAGCAGGCTCAGTCGCCGCTCAACGATGATGGCGCCCGCCGGCTTTTCTGGTTCGTTGCAGGGCTGCTCACGGTCATTGCCTTCGTCATGGCCACCCTCTCTGTGCATCTTCTCACCTCGCTCAAGGAACTTGGCCTTCCAACGGTCACGGTGTTGGCGGTGGGGATGGTCCTTGGGCCGGCCCAGGTGGTGGCAAGAGTATTGGAGTTCTCGCTTGCTCGGCATCTTCACCCAACCTGGTCGGCCGTGCCGGCGTGTTGGTGAGCTTCATCGGCATCTGCTTATTCATTCCTGGCGTGCCTTGGCTGGCATTCCCTGCAGCAGCGCTGTAGGGCGCCGGCATCGGGATTCTCACTATTGCCAGAGTCATCTTGCCTCTGGTGCTGTTTGGCAAGGGTATCGCGCACGCATGGGAGCATTAGCTCGCCCAATGGTCTTGGCGCAGGCCACGGGGCCGTTTGCTACGGCCTTTGTGCTGAGTACTCAAGGCGCACCTGTGCTCTTGCTCATGGCGGCGATGGTCGCTGTCGCGCTAGATAGCAGTTTCAAACTGCCCCTCAACCCAGTGCAACGTAGGTGAAGCTGGTGATTCTGCCCTCAAATCGGGGTACCCGCTAGATTTCCCCCCTAGCTTTGCCTTTGACTCTGCCTGGGGGTATACCGCCAGGGGATAATCGGCCTGCTTTGTCTTTGCGGATTGCCCTGCCAATTGACGGGGCCTACATAAGCCGTTTCCAATGCCCTCGACGTAGAACCATTCGCTCCGGCCGAAGCTGGCTGGTGGGCGTGAGCCAAGAGGCGTATCCTACAAATGCTTGCTCCGAGACTTGTTGGCCTACAGCCTCCCCTGGGAGACATCTGATAGCCCGCCGCCGAGGCGGGCTTTTTTGTCATCAGATCCGTAAGGCAGCGCCTTGGTGAATGGCTGCCCAAGCTAGGCTCCGCCAGAGCGCATGCTCAACATCAGCGGTCTACCCGTCTCCCTAGCCAGACGGTTAACGACGTATCCATATCCTTTGTCAGGCGCATGGAAAGCTGACTGGGCGAAAACGCTTACGCAGCCATTGCTTCGCAGGATGCAGCGCAGGCCAAACAGGTCTGTGCGCAATGCTGACAGTGGTCTGCCTTATGCTTACCGCACGCCTCCCCGCAGGCGCGGCAAATCCTTGCGCACAACGCACAAAATTCCTTGGCGAGCATGCTTTCTCGTGTCATCAAGGTAGCCGCCAGCTTGCACATATCTGCGCAATCCCTGTCCAGCTTGATGCAGTCAGCCATCATTTTTACGTCCTGCTCTCGCAGGCAGGCTGACGCGCAGACTTCACAGGCCAGCGCGCAGCGCATGCATTCCGAGATGCATTCATCAAAGCTACTGTTCATGATCATATCTCCGGTATCGGGTCGATGAGATGCCAGTGCACCGTCTCATGACGGTATGTAGCGTTCGACCTGACGGGGGCCTGAAGATTGATTACATTTCTGTAAGCTTGTCCGAATCATCTCGGTATGAAGGCGTGCCCGATCATTCAAGGCTTTTCAATCACTGCTTCTGGATGCTCACGATTTTCGCGACACTTCCCTCCATACGGAACCCAAATTTCACCTTGTCTCCTACGTTCAAGCCCTTCAGCTGTGCAGGCTCAGCTTGGAAGCCCATGGTCATCGCCGGCCATTTGAGCTCTGCTACCGGGCCGTGCGCCAAGGTGATTTTCCCGCTTTGAGGATCCAGCGCCTTAATTGTCCCTTCCGCATGCGCAGTGGGCGCCGCCTGGCTGCCTTGGCCACCCTCGGCGGAGGCTGGCATTTTCTTCATGTCCATACCATCCATGTCCTGGGCATGCACACTGGCGGCGAAAGCTGTGACCAGGCCTGCGATGACAATTAGCTTTTTCATTGGATTTCTCCTGAGAGGTTGGGGGTAGTTACAGCAAGTTCGCGGCGACGGATCAGCCAGTACGCCGCAGGGATTACAAAAAGTGAAAGCAAGGGGGCGGTGAGCATGCCGCCCACCATGGGCACCGCGATGCGGCTCATGACCTCGCTGCCGGTACCGCTGCTCCAGAGGATGGGCAGCAGGCCTGCAACGATGACCGCCACAGTCATTGCCTTGGGCCTGATGCGTTGCACCGCGCCCTCACGGATCGCGTCGAGCAGCGTTGCTCGTGTGGTTTCGCCGTTGGCCTGACGCTCCGCCCAAGCGTTATTCAGATAGATGAGCATGATCACTCCGAACTCCGCCGCTACGCCGGCCAGGGCAATGAAGCCAACGCCTGTGGCCACTGAGAGGTTGTAGCCCAGCAGGTAGAGCAGCCAGACGCCCCCGGTTAGGGCGAAAGGTAAGGTGCCCATGATGAGCAGTGCTTCACCGAGGCGGCCGAAGGTCAGGTAGAGCAGCACGAAGATGATGGCCAGCGTCGCCGGCACCACCCAGGCCAGACGGGCGTTCGCCCGCTCCAGGTATTCGAACTGGCCGGAGTAGCTCAAGCTCATGCCTGGATCGAGTTTTACCTCGCTGTTGATCGCCTGACGTAGGTCTGCCACAACAGACGATAGGTCCCGGCCGCGCACATCGACGTACACCCAGCCCGAGGGACGAGCATTCTCGCTCTTGAGCATGGGCGGGCCATCAGCGATACGTATGCGGGCCACGCTGCCGAGCGTCAGCTGACCGCCCTGCGAGGTGTAGATCGGCAGCTGACGCAACGCCTCCACGGAATCACGCCATTCGCGTGGATAGCGCACGCTGATGGGATAGCGGGCCAAGCCTTCAACCGTTTCCCCAATGGTTTCGCCACCAATGGCGCCAGCCACGAGGGCCTGTACGTCGGTGATGTTCAGACCGTAACGGGCAGCGGCATGGCGATCGATATCCAGATCAATGTAGCGACCACCAGTCAAACGCTCTGCCAGCGCCGAAGTCACTCCAGGCACCTTTTTCGCGGCCCGCTCCACAGCGAGAGTGGCCCGGTCTATCTGGTCTAGGTCGCTGCCGGCCACCTTGACGCCGATTGGGCTCTTGATGCCGGTGGCCAGCATATCGATGCGGTTGCGGATGGGCGGGATCCAGATGTTGGTCAGCCCAGGCACACGCACAGTGCGATCAAGCTCCTCGATAAGCTTATCCGTGGTCATTCCTGAACGCCACTCACTCTTGGGCTTGAGCCGAACGGTGGTCTCGAACATCTCCAGCGGTGCCGGGTCGGTAGCTGACTCGGCGCGGCCGGCTTTACCAAAGACACTGGCCACTTCGGGAACGGTTCGAATCAGACGATCCGTTCGCTGCAACAGCTCTGAAGCTTTCTGCGCCGAGAGTCCAGGCAAGGCTGAAGGCATGTAGAGCAGATCACCTTCATCGAGCGGAGGAAGGAACTCGCCCCCGAGATGGTTCAAGGGCCACAGACTGCTGAGCAGGATGAGCAATGCTCCAGCGAGGGTAACCAGAGGCCGGCGCAGGACGACCTCCAATGCCGGACGGTACAGCCGGATGAGGCCCCGGTTGAGCGGGTTGCGCTGTTCCGCAGGCAGTGGCCCTCTGATCCAGTACCCCATCAGCACCGGTATAAGGGTCACCGATAACGCAGCCGCCGCGGCCATTGCGTAGGTCTTGGTAAAGGCCAGGGGGGCAAAGAGGCGCCCTTCCTGGGCTTGCAGCGTGAACACCGGGATGAACGAAAGCGTGATGATCATGAGGCTGAAGAACAGTGCCGGCCCTACCTCGACGGCCGCCTCCGTCATTACCCTCCAATGCGCTTCGCCTCGCAACGGCTGACCAGGATGTCGGGCATGCCAAGCCTCAACACGCTTGTGGGCGTTCTCGATCATGACCACGGCAGCGTCCACCATTGCACCGATGGCAATAGCGATTCCGCCAAGGGACATGATGTTGGCGTTGATGCCCTGATGACGCATGACGATCAGCGCAATCAGGATTCCCACGGGCAGCGACACGATAGCCACCAACGACGAGCGCAGGTGCCAGAGAAACGCTGCGCATACCAACGCCACTACCACGAATTCCTCGATCAGCTTGTGACTGAGGTTCTCCACTGCACGGTCGATCAACTGGCTGCGGTCGTAGACGGTGACAAGTTCCACCCCAGCTGGCAGGGCTTTCTTCAGGGTTTCGAGCTTGGCCTTGACGTGCGCGATGGCCTCACGAGCATTCTTTCCGCTGCGCAGGATCACCACACCTCCTACGGCTTCGCCGAGGCCGTCCAGTTCGCCTATGCCTCTGCGGGCTTCCGGAGCTATCTGCACCGTAGCGACGTCGCCTAATGTCACCGGCACGCCCTTTGTAGCCAGTCGCAAGGGTATCGCTCTGAAATCATCCAGCGATCGCAGGTAGCCGGCCGCACGTACCATGAATTCGGCTTCGCCTTGCTCCAATACACCGCCACCGGTCTCCTGGTTGGCCTTGCCTATAGCCTCCACCACCTCGGCCTGGGTGATACCGAGGCTGGCCATACGCAGCGGATCGAGGACGACTTGGTACTGCTTGACCATACCGCCAATGGTGGCCACCTCAGCGACGTCCGGCAGGGTCTTGAGCTCATAGCGCAGGAACCAGTCCTGCAGGCTGCGTAGTTGCGACAGGTCATGACCGCCGTTGCGATCGACCAGCGCATATTGATAAATCCAGCCCACCCCGGTGGCGTCCGGGCCCAGTACCGGCTTGGCTGCGGCAGGTAATCGCGATTGCGCCTGGCTCAGGTACTCAAGAACCCGAGAGCGCGCCCAATACAGATCAGTGCCGTCCTCGAACAGCACGTAGACGAAGCTGTCACCGAAGGCGGAGAAGCCGCGAACCGTTTTGGCCCCCGGAACCGAGAGCATGGTAGTGGTCAGCGGATAGGTCACCTGATTCTCAACGATCTGGGGAGCCTGGCCTGGGTAGGACGTGCGGATGATCACCTGCACGTCCGACAGGTCGGGCAAGGCGTCGATTGGTAGGCTACGCACCGAGACGAAGCCCCATGCCACCAGAAACAGCGTGGCGAGGAGCACCAGCACACGGTTGCCTACCGACCAGCGGATCAGTTTGGCAATCATGGTTGGCCCTCTAACACTTTGATCTGCTCAACTACCATGCCCTCGTCGCGTTCGCGTATGCCAAAGCGAATCTGCGCACCGATCTTGAGGCCATCAAGGAGAGACTGCTCAGCCACAGGGAAGGTCATGGTCATCCCTGGCATGCCCAGGGTGATGAAAGGACCGTGGGCAACGGTGAGCTGGGTGCCGTCTATCTGCACGACACGGCCATCCGCTTCATGCAGGGCTGGCCCCGCACTAGGCTGACTATCCTGCACCGTCGCCGCCTCGATGCCTTTCAAATTAGCGTCGGAGTCCAACAGGAATTGCCCGGACGCGACGATGCGCTGTCCTGCCTGAAGACCCTGCAACACCGCAACTTGGCCTTTGCTCTCCTGGCCCAACACGACTTCCACCGGCCGGAAGCGACCACCGTCTTCAGCCAGCATCACCAGGTCTCGCTTGCCGGTGCGGATGACCGCCTCGGCAGGCACCAAGAGGCTTTGCCCGGCAGGCTCGCCGGGATGGAGAGCCACTTGAGCAGTCATCCCAGGACGAAGCCGCCCATCTCGGTTGGGCAACTCGATACGCAGGCGCAACGTGCGGCTCTGCAAATCGGCATCGGCGAGCAACGCGGTCAACTTGCCCGGTATGGGATCGCCTGGGAACGCTGGCAATTGCGCCCGCACAGGCTGGCCTTCGCGAAGACCTTGAGCCTGGGCTTCCGGCACAGCCGCTTCCAGCCAGACGTTGGCCACTCCATTGATCCTCGCCAAGGTAGCCCCCGGCGTCAACGTCATGCCGGGTCGCAAATCGAGAGCTTGGATTACACCGGCAGTGGGTGCGGAGAGGGTGACCGAGAGCTGCACCTTCCGGGTGCTCGCGACCCGGTTGATCAGGTCGGCCGGCATGCCGGCGAGCACGAGCCGCTGTCGTGCCGCCGCCGCCAGCTGCGCGTCGCCGGAATGCCGCAGCGCCAGGTATTCCTCCTGCAAACCCGCCCACTCCGGGGTCAGCACATCGGCTAGCGGAGCGCCTTTGGCAACGATGTCGCCCGTCGCTCGGCCATAGACGCGTTCGACGTAACCGCCAGTTCTGGCCTGCAACACGCTGAAGTCGCGTTCGTCGAACGTCAGAACGCCGCTCACACTCAGGGTCCGTTCTAGCCGCCCAGCCGTCACCGTTGCCAATCGAATCCCAAGGTTTTGCTGGAGCCCAGTCGAGACCTGAACCGCAGGCTGCTCCTCGCCAGCCGTGTCATCCGAATACTTGGGCACGAGCGGCATGTCCATGAACGGCGATTTTCCGGGCGCCGGGAAGTGCTGCTGGGGATACATCGGGTCATACCAGTACAGCGCTTTTTTTTCCTCACCTACTGGCTGGGATGGGGAATACGCACCTCTTCCACCTAGCCAGAAGCCCGCGCCTATCCCAATAGCAAGGGCAGCAGCCACGGGCAAACCAATCGACCTATTCCTCATGCCCGCACCTCTCCATAAACGAAATGCAGACGCGCTGCTGTTGCCGCCAACTGTCCTTGCAGGTCCACATCCTGTAGCAGCGCTTCCACACGCTGCCGGCGTGCCGACAGCACTTCACTCAACGGCGACTTACCGGCGCGGTAGTCCGCCAGAGCGAGGCGTACCCGGTCCTCGGCCAGGGGCAAAAGTGTTTCGCGACTGCGCCTCACTGCCCGTTGCAAGCGGTGATACTCGGCAAGGTCTGTTTCAAGCTGGGCTTGATGCTCGCGCAGGGCAGCGTCCTGCTCATCTTCCAATTGGCGAACTTGTGCGCGTCGTGCCGCAATCATCGGGTCTTGCCGTGAGGTGGTGAACAACGGCAACTGGAAACTGACTTGCAGGCTGACCATGTTGCTGAAATCCGGGCCACGGCGCTGATAATCCACCCCCCAGGACCAATCCGATTTCTTTTCCGCCTGAGCCTGGTGTACCTGGGCTTGGGCCTCGCGTGTCATGGCGTTGTAGGTATTGAGCTCCGGATGGGCATGGACGGAGTGCAAGTATTCAGCTGCGTCTACAGGCCAGACAGGGAAGGTCGGCGCGCCCACTTCGGCGTCCTGCCCAATCCAGCGCTTCAGCGCGGCTCGCGCCTGCGCTGACTGACTCAACAGAACGTCTTTCTGCTCGTCCAACTGCGCGGCTTCTTGTTTGGGAACCAGCGTATCGGCGCTGGAGCCTGCGCCTCCGGCAAGACGTGCCCGCACCGTGGAAGCCAGCAGCAGGTTTTCTTTGTAGAAGGCGTCGAACTGCTCAAGCTTGCGCTGCACGGTGTATGCAGTAATCCAAGCCTGTGCGGTTGCCGCCCTAACCTTCAAGCGTTCGAAGATCGCCTCGGCATCGGCTCGCTCGACCGTGGCATGCGCTGTCTCTATGCGAGCTTTGCGCTTGTCCCGGTTCGGTACTTCTTGGGACAGGCCAACCACCTGCATGGTCATGAAGTCTCTGTTCATGCTCCAGCGATCGGTGCCTTCAATCGGCAGGTTTTGTACCCCGAGATTCAGGCGCGGATCAGGTAGTTCGCCCGCTGGAATGACTGCGCTGCGCGCAGCTGATGCCTGCTCCTGGCGGGCCTGTAGAGAGGGAGCGTTGCGTTCAGCCAGTTGCAGCGCATCATCCAGCGACAGCGTTGCAGCCTGTGCCGAGACAGCCGGCAGCAGTATGAACAGGACGGCCATGGTTATCCGTCCCTGAAAACGTTGGGGAGTCATGAAAAATGATTCCTCGAAAGATCAGCGCCCAGGCGCGTGCCATCGCCCTGCTGCTAGGCGGAACGACGGTGTGAAATTAAGAGGGAATCAGACGCGGGGAGGCCGCCATGGATCGGGGGGAGAGCCTGTTACTATGCCTATCGCGTAGGTATCGGCAGGTCGTGGCTTGGCGAAGCTCAGCCCAGGCGTCAGGAAGCTGAGCTGTACGGTACTGGCAGTCCTGCACTCCTGGCCGACCTTGCAGGATTTGGCATGATCGCCAGTCTTACCCAGGTCTTGGTCCTGGCAGCAGTCATGGTCCATGCCCGCCATCATTTCCATGCCCATGGCCTGCATTGGGCAAGGTTCAGTCGCCGAATCGATGCCCGCCATCCCGTTAAGCGGAAGCGCCACGATAAGCATCAGGATGGTGAGTAGTCGAATGAACCGATTCATGATGGGCGAGTATAGGTTACCGGGATGAGTTCAGCATTAAGGGGTTGGGGCTGCACTAACCAACCGCTTGGAGGCTGGGAGACTGATGAAGAAGGTTGTGACACCCTCCGCTGAAGTACACCAGATTCGTCCGCTATGAGCCTCGATGATAGAGCGGGTTATCGACAGACCCAGGCCTGCATTGCTTGGGCCGCCTTCGCGCCTGGCTGGATCGGCTCGATAGAATCGGTCGAAGATCTTGCCAATGTGCTGGGGATCGATGGTTACCCCGCTGTTACGCACGGAAAGCGTCACGCTTTCAGGCGTCTGCTCGATTCGCACTGATATCTCGTTGCCTTCCGGGGTGTAGCGCAACGCGTTGGATAGAAGGTTGGAAAGCGCTCGGTCAATCATCAGGCGATCGCCACGAACCTTACCCTGCCCGTGCAGGGTCAGCTGGATGCCTTGATCCTCAGCCAGGAACTGGTAGTACTCGAACAGCTTGGATACGAGGTCGGAGAGCTCCACATCGATCTGCTCGGGCACGATCAGACCATTATCCGCCTTGGCGAGGAACAGCATGTCGTCGATCATGCGCGACATGCGCTTGAGGTCTTCCAGGTTCGAATAGAGGTTTTCCTCATAGGCATCCAGGTCACGCTTCTTGGTGAGCACCACTTCGGTATGGGTCAGAAGGTTGCTGACTGGCGTTCTCAACTCATGAGCGATATCGGCAGAGAAGTTGGACAACCGAACGAATGCATCTTCCAATCGTCCCAGCATCCCGTTGAAAGACAAGATGAGCTCCTGAAGCTCAAGCGGTACGGGCTCCAGGGGAATGCGCTCGCGGAGCGATCTTGCCGACATCCCGGTGGCCACTTTGGTGATTTGCCCAACAGGCCGAAGCCCACTCTTGGCCACGACCCAACCCAAGCCTGCGCTTACAATCGCGCTGATCACCAAGCCGATGCCGAACCACCATTGCAGGGTGACAAAGAAATGGGCGTGAGTGGTGACATCGAGCATCAGCACGGCCGTCACCGGTTCCGGCTCGCCTGCAATGGTCAGCTGGGCGGTAATGCCGCGAAAGTTCTGCGATTCATCCTGCCATTCCCAGACCGCCCCCCGATGCGCCTGCTCGAACCGCTGAGGAATTTGGGAGGCTTTGGGGTCTGAAAAAAGGACCGTTCCGTCAGCCTTGGTGATTTTCGCCGACAGATCCTGATGTGCGCCGAGCAATGCCCGCAGCTGCTGCTCCTGATCGTCGAGCCCGCCTCGCGCTGCTGAGATGGACAGAATATGACGCGTTGACTCCAGTTTTTCAGAAAGCGCCTGCTCATCTAGCATCCGGAAATGGTGCTGGCTGAGCCCGTAGAAAGCCATGCCAGCGACCACCAGGACAGCAGTCACCGCGAACATGAACATCAGGGTCAGTCGCTTGACGAGCGATGATTGCGGGCGCATCACTCCGGCACATCCATCATGTAGCCCATGCCTCGGGCGGTATGGATGAGCTTTGGCGCGAAGTCGTCATCAATCTTGGCCCGCAGTCGGCGAATCGCGACCTCGATCACGTTGGTGTCACTGTCGAAATTCATATCCCAGACCTGAGAAGCGATCAGCGACTTGGGGAGCACCTCGCCGCGTCGGCGCATGAGCAGCTCCAACAGGGAAAACTCCTTGGCAGTAAGGTCAATCCGCTTGCCGTTTCGCGTAGCTCGACGCTTCAGCAGGTCTACCTCAAGGTCTGCCATCTTCATGGTGGTTTGAGCAGAACCACCGTTGCCTCTGCGCAGCAACGTGCGAACCCGAGCCAGCAGCTCCGAGAACGCAAAGGGCTTCACCAGGTAATCATCAGCGCCCAGTTCCAAACCTTTCACGCGGTCGTCTACGCCGTCGCGGGCCGTCAAGAAAAGGACTGGCACATCCTGCCCCACCGCACGGATCTTGCGCAGGACATCCCAGCCGTCGAGCCCCGGCATCATCACGTCGAGGATCAGCAAGTCATACGCTTCGCTCTGTGCCTGTTGCAGGGCGTCCGTGCCTGTCATCACCCGGTCAACGGTGAAGCCAGCTTCTGTCAGGCCTTGCTGGAGGTAGACACCGGTTTTTGGCTCATCTTCGGCTACGAGTAATTTCATCTGCTCTCATCCACGCGGGGTGCTTCTCCAGTTTGCAGGAAAAAAGACGCCCAACCAGAAGCTGACGGAAAAGTAATGTCGAGATCAGTTTTCTGACAGCACCGCGAAGCTAACTTGACCCTGTACCTGACGCCATGAGGCGCAGAACCCACTGAGGATCTCCAGATGAACATGGTCAAAGCAATTGTGATGGTCGTTACCTTTGGCATGGCAGGCATCGCCCTGGCAGAGGGCGGCGCGGACCGGACCTATGCGCGGATGGAAGCGGCTCGCCAAAGCTCCGTGCAGGCATTCCAAGTTGCGCAGGAGAAGAAAGAGCAGGCGCCAGTCGCCGCCCAGTCGAGCAAGCATGCCGGCCACGAAAGCTGCTGATCCGAGCTTACAGAAATGTAATCACTCCGGAATCTGAACTATGGCAGTTTCAGACTACGGCCTCTCATCAGCCTCGTGCAGTGGCGAAAGTCTACGAGACTGGTGAGAGCTCCAATGAACCCAAGGGCTGCGCCATCGAGCAGCCTGGATATCAGCGATCTACCTGACTGGACGCAACGGCATGCAAAGCAAAACCACGAGACGATCTTTCGTCAAAGGCCTGGCCGCTACCGGACTTCTGGGTGGGCTCGGCATGTGGCGCGCGCCGGTCTGGGCCGTGACCAGCCCTGGCCAACCGAACGTGCTCAGCGGCACGGACTTCGATCTGTATATCGGCGAACTGCCCGTCAACATCACGGGTGCAGCTCGTACGGCCATGGCCATCAACGGCTCCGTGCCAGGGCCGATCCTGCGATGGCGCGAAGGCGACACCGTCACACTGCGCGTACGCAACCGGCTGAAACAAGACACCTCCATTCACTGGCACGGCATCATCCTGCCCGCCAACATGGACGGTGTGCCGGGCTTGAGCTTCCACGGCATCGCTCCCGATGGCATGTACGAATACAAGTTCAAGGTCCACCAGAACGGCACCTACTGGTATCACAGCCACTCAGGCTTCCAGGAACAGTCCGGGGTCTATGGGGCGTTGGTGATCGATGCCAAGGATCCAGAGCCGTTTGTGTACGACCGTGATTACGTCGTCATGCTCAGCGATTGGACAGATGAAGACCCGGCGCGGGTGCTCTCCAAACTCAAGAAGCAATCTGACTACTACAACTTCCACAAGCGCACAGTTAGCGACTTCGTTGACGATGTGAGCGAGAAAGGCTGGTCGGCCGCTGTAGCGGATCGGAAGATGTGGGCTGAAATGAAGATGAGCCCCACCGACCTCGCTGACGTGAGCGGGTATACCTACACCTACCTCATGAACGGCCAGGCTCCGAACGGCAACTGGACGGGACTCTTCAAGCCCGGCGAGAAGATCCGCCTGCGCTTTATCAACGGCTCGGCCATGACCTATTTCGATGTCCGGATTCCTGGGCTCAAGATGACGGTTGTGGCTGCTGACGGCCAGTACGTCAAACCCGTATCGGTCGATGAGTTCCGGATCGCCGTTGCCGAAACCTACGATGTCATCGTCGAACCTGAAAACGAGCAGGCCTATACGATCTTCGCGCAATCCATGGACCGTACCGGGTACTCCCGAGGCACCCTGGCGGTTCGTGAAGGCTTGCAAGCGCCCGTACCGGAGGTAGATCCGCGCCCGATCATCGCCATGAGCGATATGGGCATGGACCACGGCAGCATGGGCGGAATGGATCACGGCAGCATGGCTGGCATGGACCAAGGCAACATGGCCGGCATGGACCACAGCAAGATGGCTGGGATGGACCATGGCAGCATGGGCGGAATGGATCACGGCGGCATGGGTGGCATGGACCAGGGCAACATGGCCGGCATGGACCACAGCAAGATGGCTGGAATGGACCATGGCAGCATGGCCGGCATGGACCACAGCAAGATGGCTGGAATGGACCACGGCAGCATGGCCGGCATGGATCACAGCAAGATGGCTGGGATGGACCACGGCAACATGGCCGGCATGAGCGGTGCAATGCAGAGCCATCCGGCTTCCGAGACCAATAACCCGTTGGTCGATATGCAGACCATGTCGCCGACCCCGAAGCTGAACGATCCGGGAATTGGCCTGCGCAACAACGGACGCCGAGTGCTGACCTACGCCGATTTGCGGAGCACCTTCATCGATCCCGATGGTCGAGAGCCTGGACGCACAATCGAACTGCACCTTACCGGCCACATGGAGAAGTTCGCGTGGTCGTTCGACGGTATCAAATTCTCCGACGCTGAACCGCTGCGGTTGAAATATGGCGAGCGTCTTCGCATCACCTTGGTCAACGACACCATGATGACTCACCCCATCCATCTCCACGGTATGTGGAGTGATCTGGAGGACGAGAACGGCAACTTCATGGTTCGCAAGCACACCATCGACATGCCACCTGGCTCAAAACGAAGCTATCGCGTCACCGCAGATGCCTTGGGACGTTGGGCCTATCACTGTCACCTACTGTTCCACATGGAAATGGGCATGTTCCGAGAAGTCCGTGTGGACGAATGAACTGGAGATTTGAGATGAGCAAACCAATGAAACGAAGCGCCTTTTTCCTCTCCGCTGCGATGGTCGGCATGTTGGCTGTTTATGCCCCGTCGTCGTGGTCTAGCGACAACCATGATCAGCATTCCCAGAAATCCACCGAGGCCGGTAAAACCAAAGGTTCGCAGGACAAGCAGGGTCAGGGGATGAACCATGAAGGCATGGACCATGGGTCCATGGAAGGTATGGACCACGGCTCGATGAAGGGGATGGACCATGGCTCGATGGAAGGCATGGACCACGACAAAATGATGGAATCGCATGGCAGCGACAAAGCTAAGGCAGGGAAAGATGGTCAATAGCTTTGGGCGGCCTTCGCTGCTGGCCCTGACTGTTTCAATTGGCATGCTGGGCGTAACGCCCAGCTTCGCCGCTGAAGAAATGGATCACTCGGGCATGGATCATTCGAAAATGGGGCACGGTTCCATGCAAATGGATGCTGCTCCGTCCGAATCGATGCCGGCGATGGATCACAGCAAGATGGGGATGAGCAAACAGCAGAAACAGCCTGCCCCTGTTGATCACAGCCAGATGGGGCATGCTCAAAGCCAGAGCAAATCCAGCCCGGTGGACCATAGCAAGATGGACCACAGCAAAATGGGCCATGGAAACATGAAGGGCATGGATCACGGTTCGATGAAGGGCATGGACCATTCCCAGATGAATCATGGTTCAGCGACTTCTCCGACCACAACGAGCCGCACGCCGATTCCAGTGCTCACTGATGCCGACCGCGAGGCAGCCTTTCCGCCTTTGGGTGGCCACCAGGTGCACGACAGCGGAATCAACAGCTTCTTCCTGTTGGACCAGCTCGAATACCAGGACGCCGATGAGGGCAGCACCCTGGCCTGGGACGCATCAGGCTGGGTAGGTGGCGACATCAATCGACTCTGGGTTCGCTCGGAAGGCGAGCGCACCAATGGGGTAACCGAAGACGCTGAGCTGCAACTGCTATACGGGCGCTCGGTCAGTCCTTGGTGGGACGTGGTCGCCGGGGTCCGTCAGGATTTCAAACCGGAATCACCTCAGACCTGGGCAGCCTTTGGTATTCAGGGCATGGCCTTGTATGACTTCGAGGCCGAAGCTACGGCGTTCATCGGCGAGAACGGCCAGACTGCTGCGCGTCTTGAGGGCGAATACGACATCCTGCTGACCAATCGCTTGATTTTGCAGCCCACGGCTGAGGCGAACTTCTATGGCAAGAACGATCCTGAGCGCGGTGTTGGCTCGGGTCTGGCCAATACCGAAGTCGGACTGCGTCTACGGTATGAAATTGTCCGCCAGTTTGCCCCGTACATAGGCGTTACCTGGAGCCGCTCCTACGGCAACACCGCTGACTTCATCCGAGACGAGGGTGGAGACGTTAATGAGGCACGCTTCGTTGCCGGTATCAGGATGTGGTTCTGAGTATTCCAACATGAAAAGAACAATTACAACGCTGCTTGTGGCCGGTGCTGTCGGAAGTGCTGCGGTATTGGGTACGGCGTATTTCGGCTTGGTGAATGTCGGCGCCGATGATCCTCACTTCCCGGCTGTCCATTCGTTTCTCGCCATGGCTCGCGACAGTTCGATTGAGGTTCGAGCGCGAGACATTGAAGTGCCTGACCTGAAGGACGCTGCGTTGATCAAGGCAGGCGCAGGCAACTACAACGCCATGTGCATTGGGTGCCACCTCGCCCCTGGCGTTGGAAAGACAGAACTCAGCCAAGCGCTATATCCGTCGCCACCTGACCTCACCAAGGTGGGTGTCGGAGGCGATCCGGCTGCCGCATTCTGGACGATCAAGCACGGTATCAAAGCCACCGGCATGCCCGCTTGGGGCAAGAGCATGGGTGATGAGTACATCTGGGGAATCGTCGCGTTCCTGGATCAACTTCCACAGATGAATCCCGAGCAGTACAAGGCTTTGGTGGCCACGAGCGGCGGACACCAGCACGGCGGCGGTGAAAGCGATATGCATAACCATGAGGGTCAGCACGGCGGGAGCGGGCATGCCGAGCATGGCGATCCCGACGAAGCGGCAGACGACGATCATGCCCAGGCAGCTCACGACCATGGAGCTGCACCCGCAGGCGCCGCCCAAGCAGCAGATCATCACGGTGACCACAATGCGGCCGAAGCCCATTCGGACGCCCACCCGAAATCGTCGACAAAGACGCATGTTCACAAAGACGGTAAGGAGCACACTCATGCCAACTAACCGGATACTCGTTCGGCTAGCCGCAATCGCTGGGCTGCTGGTGGCCTCGGCGGCATACGCCGCAGAGCCAATGTCCATCGACGTTCACCGAGATGCGAACTGCGGTTGCTGCAAGAAGTGGATCGCGCACCTGGAAGCCAATGGTTTCAAGGTGACCGACCATGTTGAGACGGACATGGGCGCAGTGAAACAGAAGCTGGGCGTAGCGCCACGGTTAGCGTCCTGCCACACAGCCGTGATTGACGGAAAGTTTGTTGAAGGTCACGTGCCAGCTGAGCAGATTCGAGAACTCAAGGAGCGGAACGATCTGGTAGGGATTGCCGTGCCAGGAATGCCAGCTGGATCCCCAGGCATGGAGGTTGATGGCGTAAGCCATGCCTACCAGGTTATTGGTTTAACCAAAAGCGGCGAGGACCAAGTAGTCGCCAACTATCCAGCTAAATAACGCACCGACCAGAAGGACGGCAGTAGGCTGACTGCCGTCCCATATATCCCTGCGAGAAAACTTATCAGCTCAACACGACGACTCAGAGGGCCTCCGAAGCGTAGCTAATCAGATTCACGGCGCTCGCGGACTGGCTTGAGTACGATATCGCCGTTGATAAGCTCGATGGAGAGTCTGTCGCCCGTCGTGACCCCGAGCTCGCGCAGAATGTCGTCGGGTAGTTCCACAATCACATCGCCGGAGCCGTCGCCGGGATCAAGGCACTTGACCGTGGTGCGCGCTGATTGAGTCATTGGGCTGTCCTGCCTGAGCTACCAATTCTCATCGTACTCCACCAGTCATGAAGGCCGGTAACCAGGCGATCAATCGCCGGAATTGACGCTTCAACCCGGCTTTTTATCAGCGTAAGTCCTGCCCGCTCGATCAGTGCTCAGTTCTGGCCCCGGCAACCGATACCAGCGGTCCGGTACTCAAGGATTTTCAGGTCTCCATTGGAATCCTCGTAGTTCATCTGTGCTGGCATCACGTCACAGCTCGCCTTGGTCGATGTCATGCTGATTACTCTCGCCACGTCGAGCCGCATCCCGTAGCGATAATGGATCACCTCCGGTGGCTTCATATCATTGACGGCCGCATAAGCTCGCATAGCTTGCTCATTGGCCTGAATCATCTTCCCGTATAGACGGTCGGATCCTCCTTCGGCGAGCGCGGTTGAGGAGGCCACTATGGCCAGGATGGCCGCGATGCTTTTGATGACTTTCATTTCAATCACTCCAATAGACGTGACTGAAGATTAGGATTTTGTCGCTGTCAATTGAGTGATACGGGGATTACAAGGTTGTAAGTCCGGCTTGCAGATGGAGGTAGCGTTGCGTCTACACGGCATACCAATTCCCCTCAGGCACACTACTGATAGACACCCAGGCGAAGACGCTCAAGATAGTCCGCTACCACGCTGAATCCGAGCGACGTGTCGAGCATCTCGAAGGGTACAAACCCCATCAAACGGCCGCACGGCCGACAAAGCCACTGCTCCGCGAGCATCTGAGAGCCAAATACCTTCGACGCAAGCTCCAGTCCTTTCGCATATTGAAACGCCACCGCGCTCTGCTGGGCATCCAGGCGATGGGCCTGAACGGAATGGCTCAGACGGTGAACGCTTCTGGTCGATATTCCTGTGATTCGCCTGACGAGGTTACGAGCCTTGAATAGGCTTGAGGACTCGACCATGCATTTCACGTCGCTGAAAAAAAATCCTGTTTGGACAAGACGCAGGAGCTCCAGCTGGCTCAACTCATCAAGGTCGGTATGAACCAAGTGGAACGTTGGTGCAAAAGCCTGCGATTCAACAGGTGGGGGCGTGCTTGTAGGATTCATTGCATCGACCTCCTCTTGTGCGTTGGCTGTCAGACTAGATCGAATTTGATTCCCAAGCACGCCCGACGCCCTTTAACCTTCACACCTTAGCCCAAAACGATCACTAATGTGTATGCAGTACCGGTGTCTTCTAACTAAAATGCCATACCACTCGTCTTCCAGAACATCATTGCATGAAAATTTTCACACCATTACCTGGAGAATATATCGCATCTGCGCTTAAGCGCGGCAATGAGCTCCTAGGCATTAAATCGTTGAAAACTGAAGATTTCTATATAAAAGCGAAACCTCGTATTGGGTTCGGAATTAATAAGACTTTGGGGAAGTTGCAAACAGAGTGGCGGCCGCATCAAGAATTCTATTACCCAAAGCTGCTAGACGAGCACAAGATTTCGGACCTAGCCTTAAGCGATCACACTTTGTATCCTATGATAGCTGCCCTCGGGCGTCATCGAGCGACCGCAATCGTCACACCGAAAACTTGGGAAAAGGTTTGTCCAGATTGTGTTCGCGAAGACTTGGATAATTGCGGAACCCCCTATATTCATCGCAGGCACGTATTGGGTTCCGTACAGGTGTGCAGTACTCATGCCTGCGCTCTAATCGAGACATGTCCGACCTGCTCAATACCAATGAAAAAGCACGAGATTAATCACCTAGCCAAGTGCAGCAAGCTTAACACATGGTCAAAACGTCAAAAGCGAGAATTCGGATCAAACCGTCATATGTATGCCAAATTTGTCGCAGACCTTTTGGACTATAGCGGCCCTATGATCAAGGATGGAATGGCAGACTTTGTCGCATATGCAAGCCTCATGATAAATCGAACTAGCGCATTCGAAAAAACCCAGCTGAATATTTCCAAACTGATCAACGAAGAAATGGGCATAACTTCGAGACTCACCCATGCCAGTATCTCTACCAGCGACAAATATCCTATCTATGTGTTTCTTGGATGCCACACCGCTGAAAATTATTTCAACTTGCTAAATAATAAGGATGAGCAAGACGTGCTGCGGGAGAAGAAAACAGTCATATTCAATAAACTTTTGCACGAAGCCATGAAAACTAATCCATATCGTCACGTATCTGCGTAAAGACTTCATCTTCGGATACGCGAGATATTCTTATTCCTGCATAACGGTATAAAACACTCATCGCACAGTTTTCAGTCAGCGAGTATTCTCGAATTGCCCACCGGATTTTACGTAGCTGATGGTCATGAGTAGACTCAAGTAAACCCGCCATCAACCTAGTGCTCATCGGAAAGTGGTCCGGCATCTTGAGGAAAGCATGAGCGTTTAGGACACGCCTACATAGAGCAGCGCGGGTGACCTGCTGAGGCTTTCCGTCTACAGAAAGAATCATCGTCTTCGCTTTAGCGAGCTCCAACGCAAGGGCCGAGTCCCTGGATTGCCAATCGATCAAAATTCTTCGGTCTCTGTGGTAGGGGTTCCCAGCAACATAACGGGCCAACCATTCCCTGTCGTGGCGGTACAACCACTGATAGCCCGGCTTGTCATGACATTTGAGATTCGTACTCTTCGCAAACGCTATTCGCCGGGCGTGAAGGTCATCGTCAGGGATGAGGTTATTCGGTTCATCAGGCCGGACCACAATACCAGCGCGATTAACGTCCTCTAGACGGTAGGTCTTCAGGTGCTCCAGCTCTAGATCAAGGAGCCAGCAGAGAAAATAGAACTTGAAAGGCTGCACGGTTCGACCTTGTCGCCGCAATATCTGAAAGACCCACTCAGCGGATCGAACCATTTCTTCGAATTCGGCGGCGCTAGGACTGCACCGAAGTCGCCTGGTTAAAAAATCTCTCAGCATCTGCTCTCTAATTCGTCCAGACCTGATAAAACCCATCTCGTCCAAACGGTTCCTGAGCAAATTTCCAGCCAGAATCGTTTTCATCTCATTGGGATGGTCTAGCCCCCACAGCTGCATGTGGGCAATGGCAACGGCCCCGCTGTGGTCACCACAGTCCATAACCGGCGTTCCAGCAGATTCCCCCGGAAGCAACATACAACGCCAATCTGACCATCCGGGGAATCTAATCGCCTGTAGTACTTCGCTGTGGCGTGGACAAATGCAAGTGCCCGATGCTTGGTGAATACGATGCCAATAAGCTGAGCCGCACTCCAGAATGTCCTCTCTGACGCAGCTCTCGCAATACCTAAACGAGGCGTGTTGGAGGAAACGCGATGCTGTAATGCCCAAGGCCATCTTGAGGCCTGTACCTCGATTACCTCCCATTAGAACGGCAGCATCGCGGCCCTTCTCGTCGTCCAAAAAAGGCAGAAAAAGCGGTAAAAGCGTGAAGCGCTCGATCAGCTCTCCTACAGAGAAGGCGCCTCTGAGACGTTCAGACAGAGCCTCTAAGCAGCACGGCAGGATGGAACCGCAGGTACGCGAGTAGCTACCGAACAGCTCTTGGCTGGTCGCTCGGTATCCCTGATTCGCTGCTAGCTTGTGATAGCGCACGGCCAGGCTATAGAGCGACTCATCCGGAAACGGCTGGGGGAAGAACAGAAGGTTAGCCACTGCCCTGAGCTCCCCTGCGTCAAATTACCAGGAAGAATCCCTATCCACCCAGCCGCGCTGTTCGAGCTGAGCCTGAAGGTCTTCGTCCTTCGAAAAATGCACGTTAGTTAACGCGCCGTCAGCAACCGGTACGACCGTACGACTCGGAGCCTTCGGCACCGATTTTTCCTTTGCTAGAGGTGAAGGTGCTATCGCGGTCTGTGTAAGTAGCGAAAGATGAGCCCGGTCCGCCCGGCGAGCCAAGTCGTAGCTCATCATCTGAGCGATTTGGTCTTTTGTAGGCATCATGTCCTCGAAATCAGCAATCTGAAGAGGATCACCGCTTCGAAGGGCCTCGATGGGCTTGTGCAAAAGCCTCATTTGATTGTCATACACCTGCTGAAACACGGCTGGCGTAATGGCGTCGATTCCTTCCCAAATAACATGACGCTGCGCAAGCATAAGCAGTTTCGCTAGGAAATCTGTATTGCCCTGGGTGAGATCATAGATCTTGGACAGGAGGTCACTCGTCAGGGGAGCGCAAGATTCCGTCCAGTCATAGGCCCAGAGTTGGGACACCAAGTGATGCCAAAACGGATCGTCTTCGCTGAAACGGTCAAAGGCGATTGGTCCCATCCCCGCCGCTCTTCGGGCATTACGCAACACACCAGAAAAAAGCGGAAGCATTGCGTTGGTCCCTACATAGACAAGCGGAACGCCCGCATCATTGGATAAAGTTACGAAGAAATTCAGTAACTTTTCCCGATCCTGCCCCCCTCGCGACGAGCAAAGATGCTGCATTTCATCAATTATCAAAGCACCGATAAAAAAGGTTTTGCACAGCTGACTGATGTGCTGGAGCATTACGCTGATGCTGTTGGCGGCACCGCCCCTGCGAGAGTATTTTTCGACACCTAACGCAGCGTCCAGTGCAGAGAAGAATGCTGCGCAAAAACCGCGCAACGAGCCATCGTGAGGGCACTCAATCTTTAGCCACACAACCTGGGTTTCGATGAGAATCGCGTCTTTATATCTGCTGTGACTGATCACCTGCGGATAAAGCCTTGCTATGGAATTAAGCGCTGTGGTCTTGCCCATACCACTCAAGCCAATCAGGGTCATCGTCTCAGCGGTGGACATGAATCCATGGCGCTTGGCATCTGCTGAGGAAGGCAATCGATGCCTAACAGATGAGGCCAACAGCGGATTGCGGCCCGAATAGCCGTAGCGGATCAGCTGGCTGAATAGGTCTTCGAGGCGCAAGTGGATTTCGAATGGAACCACAACATCTTTGAGCCGGTTGATCCCATGGCCGCGAAGCTTCGGTGGCAACGCTCGTTCGGCCTCGTCGGGCTTCGGCGGAAGGTTCCCAACACGCCTCACCACATCAACATCCGAGAGAATTCTAGGCAAGCATTCAATCAGCGGGTTGCCATCATATTGAGGCATGCCTGTAGGAATATATTCTGCGGGGGAGAAGGTCAAATCGTTCATGTCTCTGTCTCGCTACCCTCGCTGACTACCAGTTTCAGAAACGCCGCGCTTCTTGTGGAACTGGGCCTGCCGGTGACTGGCCTAGATTTTTCTCCCGCAAGGGGCGTGTGATCCACAACGCGTAGCTGATTCAGATCAGCGGTATGGGAATCGCGCTCGGTCTGAGCTTCGGTCGCACGCTTGGCACGTTTGTCCCGCTTGAAATCTGCATTCGATTTCGGGTCACCCTGTGCGGCACGTTTGGCTTTGGCCCGGTCAAGGATTTCCTCTTGCCGCCCCCTTACCAGCGCCGCAGTATTGTCACTGTCATAACGGGCATCCGGCGATACTTGGTTCAAGACATGGACTATATCAAGAACCTCCTCCATACGGAGTCCACCATATTTCTGCCGTTGCTGCGGTACAATAGTTAAAGCCTCAAAACCTGCTTCGGACTTGATCCAACAATTTTCAATAGAGTTAGGATCGTAGAATACTCGAACATACTTCGTCCGCAGATTGTGCGAGCGCTCCAACCACTCCTCACGCAAGGCTGTTTGACATGTATATTGGACGCCTTGGAAAACAATACCGCCTCGACTGATACGACACTCTTGAGAGGGCAGTAAAGCAATTTTCAACTCAGCCGGAGAAACCACTTTAGAATTGATAGGACTATTAGCTTTAGACCAATTCCAAACTGCTATAGGCGTCGCTTCTATACCGTCGGCAATCATCTCGCGACTTAATAGGTGTGGTATGCGTAGGCTCTTATTGTGCGCCAAGACCCCTACAATAACCATTTCTGTGAACTCGTCGATATCCAAAATCGCATCGAGTTGGTAGTCCCTATCACCACGCTCCATTTTACGAGCATCTACTCCGCCTGGAACAAATTTCAAGTCCAGGTGTTCATTGATCAGACGGAAGCGGCTTTCGATGATCCCTTTCCAATCAGGCCTAAAGGGGGGCAAAATTTGCACCGCTAGTCCCAAGCTTTGCGACAGCGTTGCCCCAGCCTCACTTAGAAGTTCGGCCCGGTCAGCAACAATTTCGACTGGCAAGTGCGAGCACGGCCAGTCAGCCTCATCTATTTCAACATTGTATCGCTTGCAAAAATCGACCTTTGGGGTGCAAGCATTGTATATCGCGTGTCGAGCCCCATTCCAACTGGGACCCTCAAGGCCCACGTGAATCCCTACAATCATTCTAGTAAAGGTATCGACGACCACATAAAGTATGGGGCGTCCTATGAGCCATAGCCTGTTAACGCGATGCACTAAATATACATCAGCGATGGTGGAATCTATCTCATATCGATGGGTCGCACCCATCAGGCCTTGGGAAGCTGCGCCAACGATAGCACGATGATCTTTGTTGTATCGAACAGAACCGCCACGCACCTTAAGTTTATAAAGATCATCGAAAAAAAGCTTACCGTGATATCTGAGCTGGGTAGTAGTCGGGTAACTGCCGCGTACAATATTCCCTTTCGAGCCGTCTGGCAGAGTCTCTCTATAAAATTTGTTTAACATCCACTTATGTGCATCTTTCAGGGTGCCGCATTTGCCGCTAGCAACCCGCCCGTAAGCCAAACGGATATGAGAGAGATGGCGCGGTTCGAGCGTGATGGCACCACCATCATTGACAACGACACCACGATACTTACGCGGCCTACCGGGGATAATGCCTGAGGATCGATCCTTTTTCTTTCCCCGACCACCGCAAGCACTAGTGTTCCATAGAAACGCGTTAGGTGTCTGCCCCATGCTCCAGTAGCGGTATAGAAGCCGGTATATCTGTTTACGCTCTACTCCTGCCTCTAGGGCATGCCTAGCAACCAGCTTTCCAAAACCCGGTCCAAGAATTTCCAAGGCGGAGCGATCTTCTACTAACCCTCTTATAAGGCTCCAGTTACGATTTCGGCTCGATTTTTCATTTTCACTAATTTCATCATCACTTCTGAGCAGATGTAAGGGCACCATTTCTCGACTTAAGATTGCGCGCCCTGCGTCAATATCGTCAATCAAAACGGACCGCTCGATCTGCCACGGCTTGCTGGGATTCGTACTCAGCTCAATCACAATTACAGAATCATCATCTATGCCTAAAATCCGAACCGCTTTTTTTAGTAGGCTAGGTTCTTCGCCAGGAGTGACAATGCTGTTGATTTTAAGATCAAGCATGATGGGAAACCTCGTTTGGCAGAGACAAAGCCGCTGACCTTTGATTCGGCCATACGTGCAACGGCTGCGACATGCTTATTATTTTCGAGGTAAGATCTGACTCTAAACGACCGTTCCATAGCAGGTGATGGAAGAGGCGCTTTACCCCCATATATTCAATGTAAAGGTCACGAGACGCTTTATCCAAAAGAATTTTTAACGGTATTTGATCCGTCTTTGCCTCCTCAATGTATCCAAGCAAATTGCCGATGTTCTTCTCCGTCGGTAACGAGGGATGAATACTGGCGTATGTCCTGAGAATCTTGAGGTTCGCTAATTTTATCTTTGAGAGGTTTTCATGCAGGACCAGCTTCCAGTCCACCCCCCTCATTGCCCAGTATTTTTCTTCGATGGCTAGCTTTTCTGCTATTCGATTACGCGCCTGAAGATCAGCTTGCTCAAACTCTTTTCGGTATTTCACTGATCGAGCAGCTAGCCTTGTTTCGCCAGAGGAATCTAAGAAGGTAACGAGAAAGTCCGTCGTCATAACGACAGGTATTTGCGTGCCAGGATATACAGGGTGGCGACAGTTAATACTTGAGGCAATTGCTTGGGTCTCAGCCTGTGTCAGCAGAGGATACTGCTCTCGGATATCGATGATCGAGGCATCGTGCTCAAGTACAGTTAAGTAATCTCGCTCTGCATTGGACAGCAGGTGGTGTGTGCGGTGAATTTTAACTCCCGCGATCATATGAGAGACACCCTTTGATTTGATCTCCCACACTTTGATCCATGGCTTATAGGAATCTCTGACTCCACACCCACGACCCGATTGAATTTTCTTATCTATTTTTGCCTGGGTCATCAGCTTGCGATGTGCAGCCTTGACCGGAGCTATGGGCATGGATGCCATTGTTCGAGTCGCTCAAAATTGGGCGACCCGCTCGACCGGGACGAGGACAGGTGTCGTGCACAGGGGACACCCCAGAGAGCGGGCTAAGCCAGGACAACAGTCACAGCGTTGGGTAGAGGATTGTCACCCGAATCTCCAAGGCCTGGCTCCGGCCCGATGTGCGGTCAGAGCCTGCCTTGTGACAACCTTTATTACGTTGTGACAACCTTTATTGTTTTGTGACAACCTTTATTATTCAAAAACATTTTTATCGAAACTTGATAACGATTATTCCACCGTCACCGATTTGGCCAGGTTACGAGGTTGGTCCACATCAGTACCCTTCAGCACCGCCACGTAGTACGACAGCAGTTGCAACGGAATGGTGTACAGAATCGGCGCCAGGGCATCGGCAATGTGCGGAACCTTGATCACATGGGTACCCTCGCCATTGCTCATGCCGGCCTGCTCATCGGCAAACACCACCAACTCGCCGCCACGGGCACGGACTTCCTGCAGGTTGGACTTGAGCTTCTCCAGCAGTTCGTTGTTCGGCGCCACGGTCACCACTGGCATGTCGCTATCCACCAGCGCCAGCGGGCCATGCTTCAGCTCACCGGCCGGGTAGGCTTCGGCGTGGATGTAGGAGATTTCTTTGAGCTTGAGCGCACCTTCCATCGCCACCGGGTATTGAGCGCCGCGTCCGAGGAACAGGGTGTGGTGCTTGTCGGCGAACAACTCGGCAATCTTCTCGACGGTACCGTCCATGGCCAGTGCTTCGCCCAGGCGAGCAGGCAGACGGCGCAGCTCTTCCACCAGCTCGGCTTCCACGCCGGCTTCGAGGGTGCCACGTACCTTGCCCAGGGCCAGGGTCAGCAGCATCAGCGACACCAGTTGGGTGGTGAACGCCTTGGTCGATGCCACGCCAATCTCGGGGCCGGCCAGGGTCAGCAGGGTGAGGTCAGACTCACGCACCAGCGAGCTGATGCCGACGTTGCAGATCGCCAGGCTGCCGAGGAAGCCCAGTTCCTTGGCATTACGCAATGCAGCCAGGGTGTCGGCGGTCTCGCCGGACTGAGAAATCGAAACGAACAGCGTATCCGGTTGAACCACGACCTTGCGATAACGGAACTCGCTGGCCACTTCCACTTGGCAAGGAATGCCAGCCAGGCCCTCGAGCCAGTAACGGGCGACCATGCCGGCGTGATAGCTGGTGCCGCAGGCGACGATCTGAACATTGCGCACCTTGGCGAACAGCTCGGCAGCTTGCGGGCCGAAGGCCTGGACCATGACATGATCCTTACCCAAACGACCTTCCAGGGTGCGCTGAACCACGGTCGGTTGCTCGTGGATTTCTTTGAGCATGAAGTGGCGATAGGCGCCCTTGTCCGCAGCTTCCGCGCCCTCGTGGTACTGCACGGTCTCGCGCTGCACCGGGTGACCGGCCTGGTCCCAGATTTTCACCTGGTCACGGCGGATCTCGGCGATGTCGCCCTCCTCCAGGTACATGAAGCGGTCGGTGACCTGACGCAGGGCCAGTTGGTCAGATGCCAGGAAGTTCTCGCCGTGGCCCAGGCCAATCACCAGCGGGCTACCGCTTCGGGCGGCAACCAGGCGATCTGGCTGATGCACGCTGATCAGCGCCAGGCCGTAGGCGCCATGCAGGCGCTTGACCGCAGCCTTGAGCGCATCAGCCAGGTCCGGGATGGTCTTGAGGGTGTGGTGAATCAGGTGGACGATGACCTCGGTGTCGGTCTCGGACGCGAACACATAACCCAGGCCCTTGAGCTCTTCACGCAGCTCTTCGTGGTTCTCGATGATGCCGTTGTGCACCACCGCTACTTCGTTGCCGGAGAAATGCGGGTGGGCATTACCTTCGGTAGGCGCACCATGGGTTGCCCAACGGGTGTGGGCGATGCCCAGCTGGCCGACCAGCGGCTCGGTCACGACGGCAGCCTGCAGCTCGCTGACCTTGCCGATACGACGACGGCGCTCCAGCTGACCCTGCTGGGTATAAACGGCAAGGCCAGCACTGTCGTACCCACGGTACTCAAGACGCTTGAGGCCTTCGATAAGGATGGCTGTGATGTTGCGTTCGGCTACGGCACCGACAATTCCACACATGATTATTGCTCCTGGCTGATCGCGGCGCAGATCAGGTTGATGCCGCGGGCTTGAATCTGTTCGCGTGCCGCTGCGGGCAGGCGTTCATCGGTAATAAGGGTGGTAACGCTGCCCCAGGGCAGCTCGAGGTTGGGGATCTTGCGCCCGACCTTGTCCGACTCGACCATCACGATCACTTCACGGGCGACCTCGGCCATCACTCGGCTCAGACCCAACAATTCGTTGAATGTTGTGGTGCCGCGATTGAGGTCGATGCCATCGGCACCGATGAACAACTGGTCGAAATCGTAAGAGCGTAGTACCTGCTCAGCGACCTGGCCCTGGAACGACTCGGAGTGCGGGTCCCAGGTACCGCCGGTCATCAACAGTACCGGTTCGTGCTCCAGTTCGCTGATGGCGCGGGCCACATTCAGGGAATTGGTCATCACCACCAATCCTGGTTGTCGCCCGAGTTCGGGAATCATGGCGGCAGTGGTGCTACCGCTGTCGATGATGATCCGAGCATGTTCACGGATTCGGGCTACCGCCGCTCGGGCAATGGCCTTTTTATAGGCAGACACTGGCTGGACAGATTCGCCCAGCATCTCTTGTGGAACCGGCACGGCACCACCATAACGCCGCAGCAACAGGCCGTTGGCCTCCAACGCTGCGAGGTCTTTGCGAATGGTCACTTCCGAGGTTTCGAAGCGCTTGGCCAATCCATCCACACTCACCTCTCCCTGCTCACTGAGCAAGGCCAGGATGTTGTGACGGCGTTGGGGAGTGTTTCGTTTCGACATGAGCGCTTAAGTTTCGATTCGAAAGATAATAATTGCAATCAAAACCTAAGCTGGGCGATTCGTCAAGTTGTGGGTTGGAAAAATCGTCTGTGGATAATTATGTTTCGCATGCACCGGCCCTATCGCCGGCAAGCCAGCTCCCACATGATCTCAAGATCTGCGCAGTCCATGTGGGAGCCGGCTTGCCGGCGATTGGGCCAGTACAGCCACCACAAGACCGTTGCTCAGACAATAAAAAAGCCGACTTATTCACATAAGTCGGCTTCGGATTGAAAGGGCTGTGGATAATCAGCTCTTCTTGATCTTCTCTGGCCGTTTCCAGCCTTCGATGTTGCGCTGGCGCGCACGGGCCACGGCGAGTTGGCCTGCCTCGACCGTCTGGGTGATGGTAGATCCCGCAGCGGTGGTCGCCCCCGCTTTGATATCCACAGGCGCTACCAACGAGTTGTTCGAACCGATGAATACGTCCTCGCCCATCACAGTCTTGAACTTGTTGGCGCCATCGTAGTTGCAGGTGATGGTGCCAGCGCCAATGTTGGTGCGCGCACCGATCTCGGCATCGCCCAGATACGTCAGGTGGCCTGCCTTGGCGCCCTCTCCCAGATGGGCATTCTTCAGTTCGACGAAGTTACCCACATGGGCCTTGGCCTCAAGCACGCTACCCGGACGCAGACGAGCGAACGGGCCGGCATCGCTGCCCTCGCCCATCACCGCACCTTCCAGATGGCTGTTCGCCTTGACCACGACACCCTTGCGCAAGGTGCTGTTCTTGATGACGCAGTTGGGGCCGATTTCCACGTTGTCCTCGATGACCACCTTGCCTTCGAGAATCACGTTGACGTCGATCAGCACATCGCGACCAACGGTTACTTCACCACGCACATCGAAGCGAGCCGGGTCACGCAACGTCACGCCTTGTGCCATCAGTCGGCGACCTTCACGCAACTGGTAGTGACGCTCCAGTTCTGACAGCTGGCGCCGGTCATTGGCGCCCTGCACTTCCATTGGGTCATGCGGCTGCTCGGTCGCGACCACCAGGCCATCGGCCACCGCCATGGCGATCACGTCGGTCAGGTAGTACTCACCTTGGGCGTTGTTGTTCGACAGACGGCCCAACCATTCAGCCAAGCGGCCGGCTGGCACAGCAAGAATACCGGTGTTGCCTTCCTTGATCGCTTTCTGTGCTTCGCTGGCGTCCTTGTGCTCGACGATCGCCGCGACCTGGCCCTGTGCGTCACGCACAATACGGCCATAACCGGTCGGGTCGTCCAAGGTCACGGTGAGCAGGCCCAGCTGTTGTTCGTTGACCTTGGCCAGCAGGCGCTGCAGGGTCTCAACTTCTATCAGCGGCACATCGCCGTACAACACCAGCACAGTGTCCGCACTCAGGGCAGGCAAGGCCTGGGCAACCGCATGCCCGGTGCCCAGCTGCTTTTCCTGCATGACGAAATTCAGATCGTCGGCGGCCAGGCGTTCGCGAACCAGCTCGGCGCCATGCCCGATGACCACATGAATACCTTGCGGCTGGAGCTGGCGCGCGCTGTGGATAACATGGCCAAGCATGGAGTTGCCAGCCACCGGATGCAGCACCTTGGGCAGCGCCGAGCGCATGCGGGTACCTTGGCCGGCGGCGAGAATAACGATATCGAGTGACATTGACTGGCTACCAATCCTGGGTGGTCAGTGAAATGACCGGGGAAATCGGAAAAAGAAAAAGGGTAGCCGAGGCTACCCTTTTACTCAATCGCTACAGCAGTGCTCAGCCTAAGGCTGATTACTTGCCTCTGCGCAGTTGCTGGACGGTACGCAGCTGGGCTGCGGCCTCGGCCAGACGTGCGGCAGCGGCGCCGTAGTCGAAGTCCGCGCCTTTCAGATTCAGGGCATTCTCGGCAGCCTTGAGGGCTTCCTGAGCCTGAGCTTCATCCAGGTCGGCAGCACGTTGCACGGTATCGGCGAGCACCTTGACCATGTTCGGCTGGACCTCGAGGAAGCCACCAGAGATGTAGAACACCTCTTGGGTGCCACCCTGCTTGGTCAGCGTGATAGGACCTGGTTTGAGATTGGTGATCAGCGGCGCGTGGCCTGGAGCGATACCCAGATCGCCCAGGTTGCCGTGCGCTACTACCATCTCGACCAGACCGGAGAAGATTTCTCCTTCCGCGCTGACGATATCGCAATGGACTGTCATAGCCATCTGCTTGCCTCAACCTGATTAGCGCCCCTTTCGGGGCGCCGGGATTACAGTTTCTTGGCTTTCTCGATCGCTTCGTCGATGCTGCCGACCATGTAGAACGCTTGTTCTGGCAGGTGGTCGTAGTCACCTTTGAGGATGCCGCTAAAGCCAGCGATGGTGTCTTTCAGGGAAACGTACTTGCCTGGCGAACCGGTGAAGACTTCGGCCACGAAGAACGGCTGCGACAGGAAGCGCTGGATCTTACGAGCGCGGGCTACCAGTTGCTTGTCGGCTTCGGACAGTTCGTCCATACCCAGGATCGCGATGATGTCTTTCAGCTCTTTGTAGCGCTGCAGAACATACTGAACGCCACGAGCGGTGTCGTAGTGCTCGTTGCCGATCACGTTCGGGTCCAGCTGGCGCGAAGTCGAGTCCAGTGGGTCGACCGCTGGGTAGATACCCAGGGAGGCGATGTCACGGGACAGAACGACGGTGGCGTCCAAGTGGGCGAAGGTGGTCGCTGGCGACGGGTCGGTCAGGTCGTCCGCAGGTACGTATACGGCCTGGACGGAGGTGATCGAACCTTCTTTGGTCGAAGTGATACGCTCTTGCAGAACGCCCATCTCTTCGGCCAGGGTCGGCTGGTAACCTACTGCCGAAGGCATACGGCCCAGCAGTGCGGATACTTCGGTACCGGCCAGGGTGTAACGATAGATGTTGTCGACGAACAGCAGAACGTCGTTACCTTCGTCACGGAACTTCTCAGCCATGGTCAGGCCGGTCAGCGCTACGCGCAGACGGTTTCCTGGTGGCTCGTTCATCTGACCGTAGACCAGTGCTACCTTGTCGAGAACGTTGGAGTCCTTCATCTCGTGGTAGAAGTCGTTACCCTCACGAGTACGCTCACCCACACCAGCGAACACGGAGTAACCGCTGTGTTCCATGGCGATGTTACGGATCAGTTCCATCATGTTAACGGTCTTGCCGACGCCGGCACCACCGAACAGACCAACCTTACCACCCTTGGCGAACGGGCAGACCAGGTCGATAACCTTGATGCCGGTTTCCAGCAGGTCGTTGCCGCCTGCCTGGTCAGCGAACGAAGGCGCTGGCTGGTGGATACCGCGACGCTCTTCTTCGCCGATCGGGCCGGCTTCGTCGATTGGGTTGCCCAGTACGTCCATGATACGGCCCAGAGTGGCCTTACCAACTGGAACGGAAATGGCAGCGCCGGTGTCGACGACATCCAGACCGCGCTTCAGGCCTTCGGTCGAGCCCATCGCAATGGTACGAACCACGCCGTCGCCCAGCTGCTGCTGAACTTCCAGGGTGGTTTCCGCGCCTTGTACTTTCAGCGCGTTGTAAACACTCGGCACGACGTCACGTGGGAATTCCACGTCGATGACGGCGCCGATGATTTGAACGATACGTCCGCTACTCATAGCTGGATCCTCTGAATATTTGAACCGTTAAACCGCGGCAGCGCCGCCGACGATTTCCGAGATCTCCTGGGTGATCGCAGCCTGACGCGCCTTGTTGTAGATCAACTGGAGTTCTTTGATCAGATCACCGGCGTTGTCTGTGGCGTTCTTCATTGCGATCATCCGGGCCGCTTGTTCAGCAGCGTTGTTCTCGACCACCGCCTGGTAGACCTGCGACTCCACGTAACGCACCATCAAGCCGTCCAGCAGCTCTTTTGCGTCGGGTTCGTACAGGTAGTCCCAGTGATGCTTGAGATCCTGATCCGGGGTTGCCACCAACGGTACCAATTGCTCGACCGTCGGTTTTTGGGTCATGGTGTTGATGAACTTGTTCGAAACCACCGAGAGGCGATCGATACGGCCGTCCAGGTAGGCGTCCAGCATCACTTTGACGGAGCCGATCAGATCGTTGATCGATGGCTCTTCGCCCAGGTGGCTGATCGCGGCTACGACGTTGCCGCCAAAGATGCGGAAGAAAGTCGCACCCTTGCTGCCGATCACGCACAGGTCGATTTCCACGCCCTGTTCGCGGTTTTCGTTCATGTCCTTGACCAGGGCCTTGAACAGGTTGGTGTTCAAGCCACCGCACAGACCACGGTCACTGCTCACCACGATATAACCGGCGCGCTTTACAGGGCGCTCGATCATGAACGGGTGGCGGTATTCCGGGTTGGCGTTGGCCAGATGACCGATCACCTGGCGGATACGCTCCGCGTAAGGACGGCTAGCAGCCATGCGCATTTGTGCCTTGCGCATCTTGCTGACCGCCACTTTCTCCATGGCGCTGGTAATTTTTTGCGTGCTTTTGATGCTCGCAATCTTACTGCGAATCTCTTTTGCGCCTGCCATGTATCACCTATCAGGTTAGCAAGCGGGGGCCGCAGCCCCCGCTGCGGCTTACCAGGTCTGGGTGGCCTTGAACTTCTCGATACCGGCTTTCATGCCAGCGTCGATTTCGTCGTTGAAGTCACCCTTCACGTTGATCTTCGCCATCAGTTCGGCGTGATCACGGTTGAAGTAGGCGATCAGTGCTTGCTCGAAGCTACCGACCTTGGCGACTTCTACGTCAGTCAGGAAACCACGCTCAGCGGCGTACAGCGACAGAGCCATGTCCGCGATGGACATTGGCGCGTACTGCTTCTGCTTCATCAGCTCGGTTACGCGCTGACCATGCTCCAGCTGCTTGCGGGTCGCTTCGTCCAGATCGGAAGCGAACTGGGCGAATGCAGCCAGTTCACGGTACTGAGCCAGAGCGGTACGGATACCACCGGACAGCTTCTTGATGATCTTGGTCTGAGCGGCACCACCTACGCGGGATACCGAAACACCGGCGTTAACTGCAGGGCGGATGCCCGAGTTGAACATGGCCGATTCCAGGAAGATCTGACCGTCGGTGATGGAGATCACGTTGGTCGGAACGAACGCGGAAACGTCGCCAGCCTGGGTTTCGATGATCGGCAGGGCGGTCAGGGAACCGGTCTTGCCAGTGACTGCGCCGTTGGTGAACTTCTCGACGTACTCTTCGGAAACGCGCGATGCACGCTCCAGCAGACGGGAGTGGAGATAGAACACGTCGCCTGGGTACGCTTCACGTCCTGGCGGACGGCGCAGCAGCAGGGAGATCTGACGGTAGGCAACGGCCTGCTTGGACAGGTCATCGTAAACGATCAGGGCGTCTTCACCGCGGTCACGGAAGAACTCGCCCATGGTGCAGCCGGCGTATGGCGCCAGGAACTGCAGTGCGGCGGATTCCGAAGCACTGGCAACGACCACGATGGTGTTGGCCAGGGCGCCGGCTTCTTCCAGCTTGCGAACGATGTTGGCTACGGTGGAACGCTTTTGGCCGACTGCAACATAAACACAGAAAATACCGGAGTCTTTCTGGTTGATGATGGCGTCGATGGCCATGGCGGTCTTGCCGATCTGACGGTCACCGATGATCAGCTCGCGCTGGCCACGGCCGACAGGGATCATGGCGTCGACGGACTTGTAGCCAGTCTGTACAGGCTGGTCTACCGACTTACGCCAGATAACGCCTGGAGCCACTTTCTCGACCGCGTCGGTCTGGGTGTTACCCAGAGGACCTTTGCCGTCGATCGGGTTGCCCAGTGCGTCGACGACGCGACCCAGCAGTTCCTTACCAACCGGAACTTCCAGGATGCGGCCGGTGCACTTGGCGCTCATACCTTCGGCGAGGGTGTCATAGGCACCCAGGATCACTGCACCTACGGAGTCTTGCTCCAGGTTCAGGGCCATACCGAAGACGCTGCCAGGGAACTCGATCATTTCGCCGTACATGACGTCGGCCAGACCGTGGATCCGCACGATACCGTCGGAAACCGAAACGACGGTACCTTCGTTACGGGCTTGGGAGCTCACATCGAGATTGTCGATGCGGCCCTTGATGATTTCACTAATTTCGGAAGGATTGAGTTGCTGCATTGCTCTGCTGCCCCTTCAAACTCAAGATTTCAATGCTTCGGCCAGTTTCGCGATTTTGCCGCGAACAGAGCCATCGATTACCAGGTCACCAGCGCGGATGACGACGCCGCCAATCAGGCTGGCATCCTCCGACGCGTGCAGGCGCACTTCCTGGCCTAGCCGTGCACTGAGAACCTTGGCGAGTTTGTCTTGCTGTTCTTGGTTCAACGCGAAGGCACTGGTGACTTCCACGTCCACGGATTTCTCTTGCTCGGCCTTGTACAGGTCGAACTGAGCGGCAATCTCCGGCAGAAGCAGGAGACGGTCGTTTTCCGCGGCAACACGAATGAAATTCTGTGCCTGTGCATTGAACTTGTCACCGCACACGTCAATGAACGTGGCGGCCTTTTCTGCGCTCGTCAGTCGCGGGGCCTTGAGCAGGCGCTGCATGGTGTCGTCTTGCGACACCGCAGCAGCCAGGCCGAGCATGGCTGACCAATTGGCCAGTTGCTGATGGGCCTGGGCATGCTCAAAGGCAGCCTTAGCGTAAGGTCGGGCCAACGTGGTCAGTTCTGCCATGATCGCCCTCGCTTAAATTTCAGCGGCCAGTTTGTTAACCAGCTCCGCATGCGCGTTTTGATCGATTGTGGCGCCAAGGATCTTTTCAGCACCACCAACGGCCAGAGCACCCACTTGGGCACGCAGGGCGTCTTTAGCACTGTTCAGTTCCTGTTCGATCTCGGCCAGAGCCTGAGCCTTCACACGGTCAGCTTCGACGCGGGCCTGATCACGGGCTTCCTCGACAAGCTGAGCAGCGCGTTTCTTGCTTTGCTCAATGATTTCGGCTGCTTGTGCTTTAGCTTCACGCAGTTGCTGACCCACTTTCTCTTGGGCCAGCTCCAGGTCGCGAGCTGCGCGGTTGGCAGCGTCCAAGCCGTCGGCAATCTTCTTTTGGCGCTCTTGCAGAGCAGTGATGACCGGAGGCCATACGTACTTCATGCAGAAGAGTACAAAAATCAGGAAGGCAACGGATTGGCCAATCAGGGTTGCATTAATGTTCACGCCAACACCTCGCTCGGTCTTAATTCATCACAGCCATCAACTCGTGGGTACGAGTGATTAGCCGGCGATCTGACCAACGAACGGATTCGCGAAGGTGAAGAACAGAGCGATACCAACACCGATCATGGTTACGGCGTCGAGCAGACCGGCAACGATGAACATTTTGACCTGCAGCATCGGAACCATCTCAGGCTGACGAGCAGCGCCTTCCAGGAACTTGCCGCCCAGCAGGCCGAAACCAATGGCGGTACCCAGAGCACCCAGGCCGATCAGCAGAGCAACAGCGATAGCGGTCAGACCAACTACAGTTTCCATCTTTCCTCCCGACTTTTACGTCGTATTGGTTAGGTTTTTAGTTTGAAGCGGTAAAACAAATCGTTAGGTACAGCTGCCCTTGCGGACTTTTAAAGCCCTCCCCCAAACGAGCGGGGAAGGCTATCAGACACGCCAGGCGGTCTTAATGGTTATCTTCGTGAGCCATCGACAGGTAGACGATGGTAAGCATCATGAAGATGAAGGCTTGCAGGGTGATGATCAGGATGTGGAACACAGCCCACGCCCATTGCAGCACGATACCCAGGCCGCTGAGCCAGAGGATGCCGGCGCCGAACATCACGGCGATCAGGATGAACACCAGTTCGCCGGCGTACATGTTGCCGAACAGACGCAGTGCCAGCGAGATCGGCTTGGCGATCAGGGTGACGAATTCCAGCAGGAAGTTCACAGGGATCAGCAGGATCTGAACGAAGATGTTCTTGCTGCCGAACGGGTGCAGGGTCAGCTCACCGATGAAGCCACCCAGGCCCTTGACCTTGATGCTGTAGAAGATGATCAGGGCGAACACGCTGAAGGCCATGGCCAGGGTCGCGTTCGGGTCGGTGGTCGATACCGCGCGGAACGGAATGTGCGGGTCACCGGAGATCAGGATGGCCAGCTGAGGAATCCAGTCGACCGGTACCAGGTCGATGGCGTTCATCAGGAATACCCAGACGAAAATGGTCAGCGCCAGTGGGGCGATCACTGGGCTACGGCCGTGGAAGGAGTCCTTCACGCTGCCGTTGACGAAGTCGACCAGCACTTCGACGAAGTTCTGCAGACCGCCGGGTTGACCGGAAGTCGCTTTCTTCGCCGCCATGCGGAAGATGAACAGGAAAATCAGACCCAGCGCAACGGACCAGCCCAGGGTGTCCAGGTGGAACGCCCAGAAGCCCATAGCTTTGGCTTCTGCAGCCGAATGGGCGAAGCCCCAGCTGCCGTCTGGTAGTTGACCGTAGGTCAGGTTCTGCAAGTGGTGCTGGATATAGCCCGAAGCGGTTTCTGCTGCCATGGTTGCCTCAAACGCCCTAAGGTCTCGAAAGTCTTTTATTCATCAGCAGGGGCGCGAACCAGCTGACCAAAAGGGTCAGCACGAAGACGCCGAATACTGCTAACGGCGCCAATGGCTTCACTCCTGCGAAGGTCAGTGCAAATAACACTGCCGTCAAAATCATCTTGCCTGCCTCGCCCGCGTAAAACGACTTGACGATGGCCTGCGCCGCCCGGGCTCCGCTGTAGCGAAAAGCCTTCCAGGCGAAATACATATTGGGTAGCCAGGCAATCAAACCTCCGCAGAGACCTGAATATCCACTGACCGCCCCTTTCCACTGCCACAACACCAGTGTTGCCAGTAGCAGTACGACAAATTGAGCCAGCAGTACCGGAAAAACCGCCCAGCGATGGAAAGGCAAGCGGTTTGGCGTGCGGATTTCCATCAAAACTGCTCCTCGGAAGTCGACCAACAAGTCAGCTATGACTTGGCATAATTTGTGCCGACAAAATGCGCGCAGAGTATAGGGGTGGATTAACCCCTATTCAACTCTTCGGTAGTGATTTCCGACTGCGCGCTACAACGGGAATTGTTTCAGCGGATGTGAGCAAGCACGCCTTGCAACTCGTCAAGCGAGTTATAACGAATAACCAACTGGCCTTTGCCCTTGTTGCCGTGACGAATCTGCACGGGGGAGCCCAGGCGCTCTGCGAGCCGCTGTTCAAGGCGCTCGATGTCCGGATCAGGTTTGCTCGGTTCGACCGGATCAGGTTTGCCATTGAGCCACTGACGTACCAGTGCCTCAGTTTGGCGCACGGTCAGGCCACGTGCGACAACATGACGCGCCCCCTCCTCCTGACGATCTTCCTCCAGACCGAGCAAGGCACGGGCGTGGCCCATCTCCAGGTCGCCGTGAGCAAGCATGGTCTTGATGACTTCCGGCAGCGAGATCAGGCGCAGCAGGTTGGCCACGGTCACCCGCGACTTGCCCACGGCGTCGGCCACTTGTTGCTGAGTCAGCTCGAACTCCTGCTGCAGGCGCTGCAGGGCGAGGGCTTCTTCCAGCGGGTTGAGGTCCTCGCGCTGGATGTTCTCGATCAGCGCCATGGCGATGGCAGCTTCATCGGGCACTTCGCGAACCATGGCCGGGATGGTGTCCAGGCCAGCCTGCTGGGTGGCGCGCCAGCGGCGCTCACCGGCGATGATTTCATAGCGGTTGCCGTCGATCGGGCGAACCACGATCGGCTGCATGACGCCATGGTTGCGAATCGAGTGCGCCAGCTCTTCCAGCGCCTCCGGATCCATGTCGCGGCGCGGCTGGTACTTGCCGCGCTGGATCAGCTCGACTGGCAGGTGTTGCAGTTCTTTCTGGTCGATCTTGACAGCCTGCGCTTCAAGCGCGCTGACGGAAGGACCACTTAGCAGTGCATCCAACCCACGTCCGAGACCCCGTTTCTTAACGGCCATGCGGATTCCTTAAGTTGTTTGTGCAGTGCGTGATTGACGGCGTTGACGGCGTACCAGTTCCCCGGCCAGGGCCAGATAGGCCAGTGCGCCACGCGATTGCTTGTCGTAGGCCAACGCTGGCATGCCAAAGCTCGGTGCTTCGGCCAGGCGGATGTTGCGCGGAATGACCGTATCGTACAGCTGCTCGCCGAAGTGTTCCTTGAGCTGCGCCGAAACATCGTTGTTCAGGCTCAGGCGCGGGTCGTACATGGTCCGCAGCAAGCCCTCGATTTTCAGCGCCGGATTCAGACGAGCGGCAATGCGCTTGATGTTATCCACAAGGTCACTGAGACCTTCCAGCGCGTAGTACTCGCACTGCATCGGGATAATCACGCCATCGGAGGCGACCAGGGCGTTGAGCGTCAGCATCGACAGCGACGGCGGGCAATCGATGAGGATGTAATCGTAATTTTCGCGGATCGGCGCCAGGGCATTGCGCAGGCGGCTCTCCTTGACCTGCATTTCAAGCAGCACCACTTCCGCGGCGGTCAGGTCGCGGTTGGCCGGCAGCAGCTGGAAGCCGCCGTGCTCGGAGTAGTGCATGGCCTGGGCAAGGTCGCATTCCCCGATCAACAGGTCATAGACCGAGTGCTCGAGTTCATGTTTGTCCACACCGCTGCCCATGGTGGCGTTGCCCTGCGGATCGAGGTCGATCAGCAGCACACGACGCTTGGTCGCAGCCAGCGATGCTGCAAGATTGATACAGGTGGTGGTCTTGCCCACACCACCTTTCTGGTTCGCGATTGCGAATACCTTAGCCATTGTTGCGTGTGTTCCCAGTCATGCCTTGCGGCGCAGTATCAGCAGATGGCGCTGGCCCTGGCAACCTGGAACGGTCAGGGCCTGCTCGCTTTCCACTGTGAAGTCTGCGGGCAATGCTACCAGTTCATCGGCAGGATGCAGCCCCTTCATTGCAAGCCATTGCGTCCCGGTGTCGCCCAGATGGCGGGTCCAGTTGGTGAAGTTCTCCATGCTGCTGAAGGCGCGGGAGATGATTCCGCTGAACGGTTGCGGCGGTTGGAAGGCTTCGACCCGGCTGTGGATAACCGTGAGGTTGTCCAGTTTGAGCTCCATTTTCACCTGGGTCAGGAAGCGCGTCTTCTTGCCGTTGGCATCCAGCACCGTCACTTTTTTGCTCGGATGCAGGATAGCCAACGGAATGCCAGGCATGCCACCGCCGCTCCCAACGTCCAGCCAATGTTGGCGGTCGCTGTGGATAAACGACATGACGCTCAGGCTGTCGAGCAAATGGCGCGAAACCATCTCGTCAGGGTCACGCACGGCGGTGAGGTTGTAGGCTTTGTTCCATTTGATCAACAGGGCCAGGTAACCCAGCAGCTTTTCGTGCTGCTCGGCGCTCAACTCGACACCGAGCTGGCGCGCACCTGTGGACAACTCTTCTGCGTGTTGCGGGGTGACCAGGGAACTCAAGCGCTTTGCTCCAATTCGCGGCCTGCGCCGCGTTTTTTCAGATGAATCAGCAACAGGGAAATCGCCGCCGGCGTAACGCCAGGGATACGCGAAGCCTGGCCCAGGGTTTCCGGGCGGGTCTGGCCGAGCTTGCCCTGGATTTCCTTGGACAGGCCGGAAATCGTGGTGTAGTCGATATCCACAGGCAGGCGGGTGTCTTCGCTGGCGCGCAGGCGAGCGATTTCTTCCTGTTGGCGGTCGATGTAGCCCGCGTACTTGGTCTTGATTTCCACCTGCTCGGCGACTTGTGGATCAATGACTTCACCACCGGTCGCTTCGATCAGCCCGGCGTAATCGATCTCAGGGCGTGCGAGCAGGTTCAACAGACTGTATTCGTGGCTCAGCGGCGTGCCGAACTTATCCACAATGGCCTGACCTTGCGGCGTGTTGGGTCGTACCCAGGTCGACTTGAGTCGCTGCTCTTCGCGCTCGATACCATCGCGCTTGGCACAGAAGGCTGCCCAGCGCTGATCGTCGATCAGACCCAGTTCACGTCCCTTCTCGGTCAGACGCAGGTCGGCATTGTCCTCGCGCAGGATCAAACGGTACTCGGCACGCGAGGTGAACATGCGGTACGGCTCCTGGGTACCCAGGGTGATCAGGTCATCGACCAGTACACCGATGTACGCTTCATCGCGACGTGGGCACCAGCTTTCGCGGCCTTGTGCACGCAAAGCGGCGTTGGTCCCGGCCAACAGGCCCTGGGCGCCAGCTTCTTCGTAACCGGTGGTGCCGTTGATCTGGCCAGCGAAGAACAGGCCGCCGATGACTTTGGTCTCGAGGCTGTACTTCAGATCTCGCGGGTCGAAGTAGTCATACTCGATGGCATAACCCGGGCGCACGATGTGCGCGTTTTCCATGCCACGGATCGAACGTACCAGCTCAAGCTGCACGTCGAACGGCAGCGAAGTGGAAATACCGTTCGGGTAAAGCTCATGGGTGGTCAGGCCTTCCGGCTCGATGAACACCTGGTGGCTTTCCTTGTCGGCAAAGCGATGGATCTTGTCTTCGATCGACGGGCAATAACGGGGGCCGACACCTTCGATGACGCCGGAATACATCGGTGAACGATCGAGGTTCGACGCGATGATGTCGTGGGTGCGCGCATTGGTGTGGGTAATCCAGCAGCTCACCTGACGTGGGTGCATTTCAGCATTGCCCATGAACGACATGACCGGAATCGGTGTGTCGCCTGGCTGTTCGGTCATCACCGAGAAGTCCACCGAACGCCCATCGATGCGCGGTGGGGTACCGGTTTTCAGTCGGCCGACGCGCAGTGGCAGTTCGCGCATGCGGTGAGCCAGGGCAATCGAAGGCGGATCGCCGGCACGGCCACCGGAATGGTTCTGCAAACCAATGTGGATAAGCCCACCGAGGAAGGTACCGGTGGTCAGCACCACCGATTCTGCAAAGAAACGCAGACCCATCTGCGTCACCACACCTTTGACCTGGTCCTGTTCGACGATCAGGTCGTCACAGGACTGCTGGAATATCCACAGGTTCGGCTGGTTTTCCAGAATTTCGCGTACCACCGCCTTGTAGATGGCGCGGTCGGCTTGTGCGCGGGTTGCACGCACTGCTGGGCCTTTGCGGTTGTTCAACACACGGAACTGAATGCCGCTTTTATCGGTAGCCAGCGCCATTGCGCCGCCCAGTGCATCGATCTCTTTGACCAGATGACTTTTACCGATACCGCCAATGGCGGGGTTGCAGCTCATGTGACCGAGGGTTTCCACGTTATGGGTCAGCAGCAGGGTTTTCACACCCATGCGTGCAGACGCAAGCGCAGCCTCGGTACCGGCATGGCCGCCGCCGATGACGATCACTTCAAAACGGGAAGGGAAATCCACCACGCACCTCGTGCCTGTTTTGCGAATAGAGAAGGTAAGCGGACAAGTATAGGGACTTCACCCCCCTTAAAGAAACCGTCTGAGCAATTTTTGATCAGTCTGTGGATGAGTGGCAGACAACAGAAATCAAAGAGGAAAAATTTAAAAAAGCTTTGTTTTTATGTTTATTCTTATGCACATACCTATCTGTGGATAACATTACACAGCCCAGTAATGACGCTAGGTAGAGGAAAATTAAACCCTGTGGCTGGAGTGCCATGAGGGCTATGGATAACACGATTTAGCCTGTGGATTAAACGCCCTATTACCCACAGGCAGGTTTGTCCTCAGAAAAAAATGGTGGTTATCAACGGAGCTGAAGGCGAGTTTTCCACAGAGCTCCTGAGCGCATCCTCACCCCTGTTGATTAAAAATTTTGTCCTGGAGAAGGGCTGGTAAAGACGGACTCGCTCGCCAATCCACGAAGATTCTGTGGATGCCGGCTTCCACGGATGCCCTGTGGAGAAATTGCAGGCAAAAAAAGCCGCTCCTTCTGGAGCGGCCTTGGTCTTGCGGGCTGTGGATTACTTGCCGATGCAGAAACTGGAGAAGATCCGCCCCAGCAGGTCATCCGAGCTGAATGCCCCGGTGATCTCACCCAATGCTTGCTGAGCCTGACGCAGGTCTTCGGCCAACAGTTCGCCAGCACCCGCCAAAGTCAGCTGATCTCGCCCATGCTCCAGGTGAGTACTTGCCTGGCGCAGCGCATCCAGATGACGCCGACGGGCGCTGAAACCACTTTCTGCGGTCTGCTCGTACCCCATGCAGGCCTTCAGATGGTCACGCAACAACTGCAGACCCTGGTCGTCACCCTTGGCACTCAAGGTGATCGTCACATGGCCGTCGTCGCACTGTTCCAACCCTGCCCGCTCGCCGCTCAAGTCGGCCTTGTTGCGGATCAGCGTCACTTTGGCCGGGTCCGGCCGTTGATCGAGGAACTCAGGCCACAAGGCAAACGGGTCGTTGGCCTCGGGTGCAGTAGAGTCCACCACCAACAGGACACGATCGGCTTCGCCAATGGCTTTCAGAGCGCGCTCCACGCCAATTTTTTCCACATGGTCGTCGGTATCGCGCAAGCCGGCGGTATCGACCACATGCAGCGGCATACCGTCGATGTGGATATGTTCGCGCAGAATGTCCCGAGTGGTGCCGGCGATATCGGTCACGATCGCCGCTTCCCTGCCCGCCAGACGGTTGAGCAGGCTCGATTTGCCAGCATTCGGCCGGCCGGCAATGACCACCGTCATGCCATCGCGCAACAAAGCGCCTTGCCCGGCCTCGCGCTGCACTGTGGACAACTCGCTGCGCACCGCATCGAGCATCGACAGCACGTGGCCGTCGGCAAGAAAGTCGATCTCTTCCTCAGGAAAGTCGATTGCCGCCTCGACGTAGATGCGCAGGGCTATCAGAGCTTCTGTCAGGCTGTGGACTCGCTTTGAGAATTCGCCCTGCAGCGAGCGCAAGGCATTGCGTGCAGCCTGGCTAGAGCTGGCTTCGATCAAGTCGGCAATCGCTTCGGCCTGGGCCAGGTCGAGCTTGTCGTTGAGAAATGCCCGTTCGCTGAACTCGCCCGGGCGAGCCAGGCGACAACCGACCTGAACACAGCGCTGAAGCAGCATGTCCAGAACTACCGGCCCACCATGCCCTTGCAGCTCAAGTACATCCTCACCGGTGAATGAGTTCGGCCCTGGGAAGAACAATGCGATGCCTTCGTCCAGTACCAACCCTTCCTCGTCGCGGAACGGACCGTAATGGGCATGGCGCGGCGTCAGCGTACGCCCGGTGATCAACTGGCCAGCCTTGGCGGCCAACGGGCCGGACAATCTGACGATACCGACCCCTCCACGGCCTTGGGCGGTGGCGATGGCGGCGATGGTTTCACGCACAGTGTTCATGCTCGAAAGCCTCTACGACGAATACGACAGATAGCAAAAACGCCCCCGAAGGGGCGTTTTTATTCACAGGCTAGCTCAGTAGCCCGTCAAGCAGCAGCTTTCTTGGTCGCTGCTTCGATGCTACGGGTGATGTACCACTGCTGTGCGATCGACAGGCAGTTGTTCACAACCCAGTACAGCACCAGACCCGCTGGGAACCACAGGAAGAAGAAGGTGAAGATGATTGGCATCATTTTCATCACCTTGGCCTGCATCGGATCCGGAGGAGTCGGGTTCAGGCGCTGCTGGATGAACATGGTGGCGCCCATGATGATCGGCAGGATGAAGAACGGATCCTTGATCGACAGGTCGGTGATCCACAGCATCCACGGGGCCTGGCGCATTTCGACGCTTTCCAGCAGTACCCAGTACAAGGCCAGGAACACTGGCATCTGCACCAGGATCGGCAAGCAGCCGCCCAGCGGGTTGATCTTCTCTTTCTTGTACAGCTCCATCATCGCCTGGGACATCTTCTGGCGATCGTCACCGAAGCGTTCCTTCAGCGCGGCGAGCTTCGGCGCAACGGCACGCATACGCGCCATCGAGCGATAGCTGGCGGCGGACAGCGGGAAGAACAGGCCCTTGATGAGCATGGTCAGCACGATGATCGACCAGCCCCAGTTACCCAGCAGGCTGTGGATATGTTGCAGCAGCCAGAAGATTGGCTGGGCAATGAACCACAGGAAGCCGTAGTCGACAGTCAGTTCCAGGCCTGGGGACAACTCTTTGAGCTTGGACTGAATCTTCGGACCGGCATACAGCATGGCGCTGGTTTCGACCTTGCCGCCAGCAGGAACGCTGATTGCCGGGCCGGTGTAGCCGATGATGTAGTTGCCTTGGCTGTCCTTGCGAGTCTGGACGACGTTGTTGTCCGACTTGGCAGGGATCCAGGCAGTGACGAAGTAGTGTTGCAGCCAGGCAACCCAGCCACCGGACACATTTTCTTTCAAACTACCCTTGTCGATGTCCTTCATGGACACCTTTTTGTACGGCTCGGAAGCAGTCCACAGGGCGGCACCCAGGTAGGTGGCGGTACCAGTGGCGGTGCTCGACGATGGATCCGAGCTGGCATCGCGCTTGAGCTGGGCAAACATGTTGCCGCTCCAGGCCTGGCCGCTCTGGTTGTCGATCAGGTAGGTGACATTCAGGTCGTACTCACCGCGCTTGAAGCTGAAGCGCTTGATGTAGTTGACGCCGTTGTCACTGAACTTCAGGTCGACCACCAGTTGTTCCTGACCGTCGGCCAGTTGGTAGCTTTTCTGCTCGGCGGCGTACAGCGGACGACCGGCAGCACGTGCGTCCGGACCGTTGACACCGGTCAGACCGCTCTGAGCCAGGTAGACACGCTCGCTACCGTTGTCGAACAGTTGGAACGGAATGTCCGGATGGTCCTGACGACGTGGGAACTTCGGCAGGTTCAGTTGGACGATGTCACCACCCACCGGGTCGATAGCCAGTTCCAGAACATCGGTCTTGACCCGGATCAGGTCCTTGCTGACCGCGACCGGCGCCAATTCGGCAGGGGTCGATTCGGCATTGGCGCTTGGCACATCGGCGCTGGCGCCGGCGTTTCCGGCCGGTACGCCATCCGGCAAGGCCGGTGCGGCAGTGCTGGCAGCAGCATTCTGAGTCGGCAGGGCTGCCTGGCCGTAGTCCTGGTTCCACTTGAGGACCATGACGTAGGACACGATTGCCAGGGCGACGATCAGGATCGTGCGTTTAATATCCATGATTACTCGGCTATCGAAGAAGTTCGGGAGGAAGGAGCGGGGGGAACGGGATCGAAACCACCGTCGTTCCACGGATGACAACGCCCCAGGCGACGAACGGCTAGCCACCCACCACGTAAGAGGCCATGGTTTTCGATGGCTTCGTAAGCGTAATGGGAGCAACTGGGGTAGAAACGACAGTGACTGGCCATCAGAGGACTAATGGCGTAACGGTAAAACTGGATCGGAACGAGTGCCAGTTTACGCATCTTGACTGTCTACCCCTACGGAATCGGCGTTTACCGCTGGAGATGGCCGGCTGCGCGCCAGGCGTTTCCAGAGCTTGCCAAAATGTTGGTGCAATTCCGGGTTTTCTATCTCACCCAATCCCTTGCGCGCGACGATCACGATATCCAAGCCAGCGAGCATCTGCTGGTTCAGACGAAAGGAATCGCGCATCAAGCGTTTGAGGCGATTGCGTTGAACGGCGAGCTTGACGCTCTTCTTGCCGATCACCAGGCCTAGGCGCGGATGATCGAGACCGTTCTCGCGAGCAAGGATCAGCAGGTTTTTCCCTGGAACCTTGCCGGTTGGGGAGTCGAAGACCGCTTTGAAGTGCCGGGGTGTAAGCAGTCGCTTATCCCGACTGAAGTCCTGACTCACCACCTGTGCCGAAAAATCAAATTGCCAGACGCTTACGGCCTTTGGCACGACGACGCGACAGAACAGCGCGGCCGTTCTTGGTAGCCATACGGGCACGGAAGCCGTGGGTGCGCGCGCGCTTGATGGTGCTTGGTTGGAAAGTACGTTTCATGGCGTGTTACCTGGGTTTGTCGACAACGGGCCGGAATGGCCCCCTTTTTAAGAGATCGGCGATTCTAGAGAAAGCAAGCCAATAGGTCAATTTCCAACCAGCTATTCCTTATAGGAGGCAGGGTGAGTGGACGCTACCTGAAAGGATGCTCCATGGGTTTCTGGACAGACGAGCAAACCGAAGCTCAACATGAAAAAAAAGAAGAGACATATAAAAAGCTTTTCTGAAGAACTTATAAATCTTTAGTGGATAACCTTCTGTGGATAACCACCTATAGCCCTTTAAATACGCCATGTACAGAAATTCACAACCCTGTCTGTAACGCGTGCTGATTTTGTGTTGGACGTGCGCAGAACCTGTGGATGGAATGGATGCTTATCCACAGGGGTGTTATCCACAGGCTAGATCTCAGGGTTGTGCATAGCCCTCATGGCCGGTTATCCACAGAGCTTATTCACAATGATGAAAGGCCGTTTTGGGCGCTAAATGGCTGTTTTGTCATGGATCAGAACGTTTCCACATGTGGATAACTGGTCGCTCGACCGGTACAATGGCGGTTTGTTTTTGCCTCATCCGGCTTTCAACTCAGGGGATATCCGTGTCAGTGGAACTTTGGCAGCAGTGCGTAGAGCTTTTGCGCGATGAACTGCCTGCCCAGCAATTCAACACCTGGATCCGTCCGCTACAGGTCGAAGCCGAAGGCGACGAGTTGCGCGTCTATGCGCCTAACCGTTTCGTTCTCGATTGGGTCAATGAAAAGTACCTTGGCCGTTTGCTCGAACTCTTGGGCGAGCAAGGCAACGGTATTGCGCCTGCCCTTTCCTTATTAATAGGCAGTCGTCGCAGCTCCGCCCCCCGGGCTGCTCCCAATGCACCCGTCAGCGCCGCTGTTGCCGCGTCCATTGCGCAGAACCAGGCGCAACAGGCAGCAGCGCCTGCCGCTCCAGTTGCCGAGCCGATCGCGGCGCCCATGGCAGAGCCCATCGCGGCCACCGACATGGTCGAGTCGTCATCGCGTGACACGTTCGACGCAATGGGCGACGCGGCGCCAGCGCCTGCAGCTGCAGGGCGAACAGAGCAACGAACCGTCCAGGTCGAAGGCGCGCTCAAGCACACCAGCTACCTGAACCGCACCTTTACCTTTGAAACCTTTGTCGAAGGTAAATCGAACCAATTGGCCCGGGCTGCCGCCTGGCAGGTCGCAGACAACCCCAAGCATGGTTACAACCCTCTCTTCCTTTATGGTGGCGTGGGCTTGGGCAAGACTCACCTGATGCATGCTGTGGGTAACCACCTGCTGAAGAAGAATCCGAATGCCAAGGTGGTTTACCTGCATTCCGAGCGCTTCGTCGCCGACATGGTCAAGGCTCTGCAGCTGAACGCCATCAACGAGTTCAAGCGCTTCTACCGCTCGGTGGATGCACTGCTCATCGATGACATCCAGTTCTTCGCCCGCAAAGAACGCTCGCAAGAAGAGTTTTTCCACACCTTCAACGCCCTGCTCGAAGGTGGTCAGCAGGTTATCCTGACCAGTGACCGCTACCCGAAGGAGATCGAGGGGCTGGAAGAGCGCTTGAAGTCGCGCTTCGGTTGGGGACTCACGGTAGCGGTCGAGCCACCAGAGCTGGAAACCCGTGTGGCCATCTTGATGAAGAAGGCCGACCAGGCGAAGGTAGAGCTGCCGCATGATGCAGCCTTCTTTATTGCGCAGCGTATTCGCTCCAACGTGCGTGAACTCGAAGGTGCTCTGAAGCGTGTGATCGCTCACTCGCACTTCATGGGCCGCGATATCACCATCGAACTGATTCGTGAGTCGCTGAAAGATCTGCTGGCGCTGCAAGACAAACTGGTCAGTGTGGATAACATTCAGCGCACGGTTGCCGAGTACTACAAGATCAAGATCGCCGATTTGTTGTCCAAACGCCGATCGCGCTCTGTTGCACGCCCGCGTCAGGTCGCCATGGCCTTGTCCAAGGAGCTGACCAACCACAGTCTGCCGGAAATCGGCGACATGTTTGGCGGACGGGACCACACCACCGTGCTGCACGCCTGCCGCAAGATCAACGAATTGAAGGAATCCGACGCGGACATCCGCGAGGACTACAAGAACCTGCTGCGGACGCTGACGACCTGATGTCCGTCAGCGCAGCTAATTGAAGGCAAGGGACTAGACCATGCATTTCACCATTCAACGCGAAGCCCTGTTGAAACCCCTGCAACTGGTCGCCGGTGTCGTCGAGCGCCGTCAGACCTTGCCGGTCCTGTCCAACGTTCTGCTGGTCGTGCAAGGCCAGCAGCTGTCGTTGACCGGTACCGACCTGGAAGTCGAACTGGTAGGCCGCGTGCAACTGGAAGACTCGGCAGAGCCTGGCGAAATTACCGTTCCAGCGCGCAAGCTGATGGACATTTGCAAAAGCCTGCCGAACGACGCCCTGATCGATATCAAGGTCGATGAGCAGAAACTGTTGGTCAAGGCCGGCCGCAGCCGCTTCACCCTGTCGACCCTGCCGGCCAATGATTTCCCGACCGTGGAAGAAGGCCCAGGCTCGCTCACCTGCAACCTGGAGCAAAGCAAGCTGCGTCGTCTGATCGAGCGCACCAGCTTCGCCATGGCCCAGCAGGATGTCCGTTACTACCTCAATGGTATGTTGCTGGAAGTGTCCACCGGTACGCTGCGCTCCGTTGCGACCGATGGTCACCGCCTGGCAATGTGCGCCATGAGTGCGCCGATTGAACAAGCAGACCGTCACCAGGTCATCGTGCCGCGTAAAGGTATCCTCGAGCTGGCGCGTCTGCTGACTGACCCCGAAGGCATGGTTAGCATCGTCCTCGGTCAGCACCACATCCGTGCGACCACTGGCGAGTTTACCTTCACTTCGAAGCTGGTCGATGGCAAGTTCCCAGATTACGAGCGCGTGCTGCCCAAGGGCGGTGACAAGCTGGTCGTCGGCGATCGCCAGGCGCTGCGTGAAGCGTTCAGCCGTACGGCGATTCTGTCCAACGAAAAGTACCGCGGTATTCGCCTGCAACTGGCGGCTGGCCAACTGAAGATCCAGGCCAACAACCCTGAGCAGGAAGAAGCGGAAGAAGAAATCAGCGTTGACTACGATGGCAGCTCGTTGGAGATCGGCTTCAACGTCAGCTACCTGCTGGACGTGCTGGGCGTGATGACGACCGAACAGGTTCGCCTGATTCTGTCTGACTCCAACAGCAGTGCCCTGCTGCAGGAAGCCGGCAATGACGACTCGTCCTACGTTGTCATGCCGATGCGTCTGTAATACGTAGCAGGCCCAATGTCCCTTCGACGTATCATGGTCACCGCGGTGCGCAACCTGCACCCGGTGACTCTCTCACCCTCCCCGCGCATCAATATCCTCTACGGCACCAACGGCAGCGGCAAAACCAGCGTGCTCGAAGCCGTGCACCTGCTTGGCTTGGCGCGCTCGTTCCGCAGTACTCGCTTGAACCCGGTCATCCAGTACGAGCAGCCGACCTGCACGGTGTTTGGCGAAGTCGAGCTGACTGAAGGTGGAACCAGTAACCTGGGGATATCCCGTGATCGGCACGGGGAGTTCACCATCCGTATTGATGGGCAGAATGCCAAGAGTGCGGCTCAGCTGGCCGAGCTGTTGCCGTTGCAGCTTATCAACCCTGACAGTTTTCGCCTGCTCGAAGGTGCGCCGAAGATCCGCCGACAGTTTCTGGACTGGGGTGTGTTTCACGTGGAACCACGGTTCATGTCGGCTTGGCAGCGTCTGCAGAAGGCTCTGAGGCAGCGGAACTCATGGTTGCGGCATGGTACACTTGACGCTGCTTCGCAAGCCGCCTGGGACCGGGAAATGTGCCTGGCCAGCGCGGAAATAGATGAATACCGTCGCAATTACATCAAGGCCTTGAAGCCTGTCTTCGAGCGAACCCTGAGCGAATTGGTCGAGCTGGACGGGTTAACCCTTAGCTATTACCGAGGCTGGGACAAAGACCGAGAACTCAATGAAGTGCTCGCCTCTTCTCTCCTCCGAGACCAGCAAATGGGCCATACCCAGGCCGGCCCACAACGTGCTGATCTGCGTCTGCGATTGGCTGCCAATAACGCGGCCGACATTTTGTCGCGGGGGCAACAGAAGCTTGTGGTTTGCGCGCTGCGCATTGCACAAGGCCACCTGGTTAGCCAGGCTCGCCGCGGTCACTGTATTTATCTCGTGGATGACTTGCCATCCGAGCTGGATGAGCAGCATCGCCGCGCGCTGTGCCGCTTGCTTGAAGAATTACGCTGCCAGGTGTTCATCACCTGTGTGGATCACGAATTACTGAGGGAAGGCTGGCAGACGGAAACGCCAGTTGCCTTGTTCCACGTGGAACAGGGCCGTATCACCCAGACCCACGACCATCGGGAGTGAATGCATGAGCGAAAATCAAACGTACGACTCCTCCAGCATCAAGGTGCTGAAAGGTTTGGATGCCGTGCGCAAGCGTCCCGGCATGTACATTGGCGACACCGATGATGGTAGCGGCCTGCACCACATGGTCTTCGAGGTGGTCGACAACTCGATCGACGAAGCCCTCGCCGGTCACTGCGATGACATCACTGTCATCATCCACCCGGATGAATCCATCAGTGTGCGCGACAACGGTCGCGGCATTCCGGTTGACGTGCACAAAGAAGAAGGCGTTTCGGCAGCCGAGGTCATCATGACCGTGCTGCACGCTGGCGGTAAGTTCGACGACAACTCGTACAAAGTGTCTGGTGGTCTGCACGGTGTAGGCGTATCCGTTGTTAACGCCCTTTCCGAGAAGTTGGTACTGACCGTACGCCGCAGCGGCAAGATCTGGGAACAGACTTATGTCCACGGTGTGCCACAAGCGCCGATGGCGGTTGTCGGTGACAGTGAAAGCACCGGTACTCACATCCACTTCAAACCGTCAGCCGAGACTTTCAAGAACATCCACTTCAGCTGGGACATCCTGGCTAAGCGGATTCGTGAACTGTCGTTCCTGAACTCTGGTGTCGGCATCCTGCTCAAGGACGAACGCAGCGGAAAGGAAGAGTTCTTCAAGTACGAAGGTGGCCTGCGCGCTTTCGTCGAATACCTGAACACCAACAAAACACCGGTCAACTCTCAGGTGTTCCACTTCAACGTTCAGCGTGATGATGGCGTGGGTGTTGAAGTCGCACTTCAGTGGAACGATAGCTTCAACGAAAACCTGCTGTGCTTCACCAACAACATTCCTCAGCGCGATGGCGGTACTCACCTGGTGGGCTTCCGTTCTTCCTTGACCCGCAGCCTGAACAGCTACATCGAGCAGGAAGGCCTGGCCAAGAAGAATAAGGTTGCCACCACCGGTGACGATGCCCGCGAAGGTTTGACCGCAATCATTTCGGTCAAGGTGCCAGACCCGAAGTTCAGCTCTCAGACCAAAGACAAGCTGGTTTCCTCGGAGGTGAAAACCGCCGTGGAACAGGAGATGAACAAGTACTTCGCCGACTTCCTGTTGGAAAACCCGAACGAGGCCAAGGCCGTTGTCGGCAAGATGATCGACGCTGCCCGTGCCCGTGAAGCGGCGCGTAAAGCGCGTGAGATGACCCGTCGCAAAGGCGCGCTGGATATCGCCGGCCTGCCGGGCAAACTTGCCGACTGCCAGGAGAAGGACCCTGCTCTTTCCGAACTGTACCTGGTGGAGGGTGACTCCGCGGGTGGCTCGGCCAAGCAAGGTCGTAACCGCCGCACTCAGGCCATCCTTCCGCTCAAGGGTAAGATCCTCAACGTCGAGAAAGCGCGTTTCGACAAGATGATCTCGTCCCAGGAAGTGGGCACGCTGATCACCGCATTGGGCTGCGGTATTGGTCGCGAAGAGTACAACATCGACAAGCTGCGTTATCACAACATCATCATCATGACCGATGCTGACGTCGACGGTTCGCACATCCGTACTTTGCTGCTGACCTTCTTCTTCCGTCAGTTGCCAGAACTGGTCGAGCGCGGTTATATCTATATCGCCCAGCCGCCGCTGTACAAGGTCAAGAAAGGCAAGCAAGAGCAGTACATCAAGGACGACGAGGCCATGGAAGAGTACATGACCCAGTCGGCCCTTGAAGATGCCAGCCTGCATCTGGACGAGTCGGCGCCAGCGGTGTCCGGTGTTCAACTGGAAAGCCTGGTGAACGAGTTCCGTGGTGTGATGAAGACGCTCAAGCGTCTGTCGCGTCTGTACCCAGAAGAGCTGACCGAGCACTTCATCTACCTGCCTGAAGTTACGCTCGATCAGTTGGCCGACCAAGCTGCCATGCAAGCGTGGCTGGCGAAGTTCCAGGAGCGCCTGAACAACAGCCAGAAATCTGGCCTGGTGTACCAAGCGAGCCTGCGCGAGGACAAAGAGCGCAACCTTTGGCTGCCGGAAGTTGAAATCACTTCCCATGGCCTGGCCAGCTACGTCACCTTCAACCGCGACTTCTTCGGCAGCAATGACTACCGCTCGATCGTCGTGCTGGGTGCCAAGTTGTCCACCCTGTTGGGCGAAGGTGCCTATGTGCAGCGCGGTGAACGTCGCAAGGCAATCAGCGAGTTCAAGGAAGCGCTGGACTGGCTGATGAACGAAAGCACCAAGCGTCACACCATCCAGCGATACAAAGGTCTGGGTGAGATGAACCCTGAGCAGCTGTGGGAAACCACCATGGACCCAACCGTGCGCCGCATGCTCAAGGTCACCATCGAAGACGCGATCGCTGCAGACCAGCTGTTCAACACCCTGATGGGCGACGCGGTGGAACCACGCCGTGACTTCATCGAAAGCAATGCGCTGTCGGTGGCTAACCTGGACTTCTGATCAGGTGTAGGTTCACAGAAAAGCACATTGGAATCACAAAAGGATGACCAGTCGGGCAAGCTTCATGGCTACCGCAGGTCATCACCAAGCCCGCGAAAGCGGGCTTTTGTTTGCTTGATCTCTAGCACTCTCTGCAATCGTCTGATTGATCCAGAGTGCTTCGCCATGACGCTGGAATCGCCTCGTCAGGGCGACCATAAGCCAGCGAGCCGATGCCCATGACTGGCAATTTCATGGGCGGCTGGAAGCTCGTGGTTACTTGACGTTGGCGCCCTGATATTCGGCGACCAGCTTGTCCAGGAAGGTGAACAGCTTCTGGTTCATCTCGTGCCAGTTGTTGGCACGCAAGGCGGCTGGCTGCTGAACGAAACGGCGATCGGTCAATGTGGCCAGTTCGCGCTCCGAGGCCGCTATCAAAAGCTCGACGACTTCACTGGTGAATTCCATGTGGCATTGGAAGCCATACACCAACGTGCCGTACTCGACGATCTGACGAGGGCAACCTTCGCTCACAGCGAGAATCTTCGCGCCTGGAGTCAGTCCTGGCATGTCGTTGTGCCAATGACCGACTTCAAGAACGTCGCCAAAATGTGCAACCTTGCTGTTGGCTTTGCCATCAGCCGTCAGGCTGATCGGGTACTTTCCGATTTCCTTTTCAGGGCTATGGCCAAACTTCGCACCCAGCGCTTCGCCGATAAGCTGAGAGCCAAGACAGATACCTACGACTGCTTTGTTGGCATTGATAGCTTGGCCGATCAGCCGGCATTCCGCAGCAGCATCGAAGTGTGGGCACTGTTCTACGGTAGTGGCGGGGTCTTGTGGTCCCCCAAGCACCACCAGAAGGTCAATGTTGTCTGCACATTCTGGGAGAGACTCGTTGGCGTAGACACGGGAATAGCTGGCTTCGTAGCCACGTTCACGGACCCAGGCTTCATATGCTCCAGGTGCTTCGAACGATTCGTGGACGATGAAATGAACTTTCATGACTGGTCTCTCAATAGTTGGGCCGCACGGCGACAGCAGAGGTCAGCAGTGCATGCTCGGTAGCGGGCGGCTACCGAACATGCCTGGTCAGATCACTTCTCGGCAGACAACTCGTCCAGCAGGCCTTTCAGGTAGGCACAGCCTTGAGCATCCAGAGGCTGCAGTGGCAGACGCGGTGCGCCGACATCCAGCCCCTGCATCTTCAAGCCGGCCTTGATGGTGGTGGGTAGCCCGCGACGAGTGATGTACTCAAGTAACTCGTATTGGCGGTAGAACAGCGCTCGTGCTTTCGCCAGGTCGTCGTTCTGAACTGCATCCCAAAGTGCCAGGTTCAGCTCAGGAATGAGGTTTGGTGCAGCGGTGCACCAGCCAGTCGCGCCAGCAACCAGCGCTTCCAGCGTTAGCGGATTGCAGCCGTTGTAGAACGCGACCTTGCCACCAGTGGCTTTGTACAAGCGATGCATGCGCTGAATGTCACCGGTACTTTCTTTGACCATGGTGACGTTTTTCACTTCACTTAGAATGCGCAGGATCAAGTCGACCGAGAGATCAGTGCCACTGGTGCCCGGGTTGTTGTAGAGCATGATCGGGATGTCGATAGCCGCCCCGACAGCTTTGTAGTGATCGACGATCTCGGTCTCGGTCAGCTTCCAGTAGGAAACTGGCAGTACCATCACCGCTGTCGCCCCGCAGGACTCTGCGAGTTGGGCACGTTGTACGGTGCGTGCAGTGGTCAGGTCTGAAACACTGACGACGGTGGGTACACGACCGGCAATCTTTTCCTGGCTGTAGCGAACAATCGACTCCCACTCGCTATCGGATAAGTAGGCGCCTTCTCCGGTGCTGCCCAGTGGTGCAATTGCGTGCACGCCGGACTGGATGAGGCTTTCGATGGACTTGCCAAGAGCGTTCAGGTCGACCGAACCATCAGCAGCGAATGGAGTGATGGTGTAGCCAATGACGCCGCGAATTTGAGGTGTAGACATACAAGGCACCTTTTGCCGTTTTCCAAGAATGAGTACAGCTGCAATTAGCCCAGGCAGTCGCCGTGGGCACGCAAGGCACGACGTGCGTAGTAACTGAACGCAGCGCCATGACGTTTTGGCGTGGAGATCCAGTCATGGGCTTCCTTGCCGAGGGATTCGGGAATCGGACGAATTTCACCAGCGCTCATGGCCAGTAACTGCATCTTGGCAGCCCGTTCGAACAGCTGAGCGAGCACGCAGGCTTCTTCGATGGAGCGGCCAGCGATCAGCAGGCCGTGGTGGGAGAGCAGGATCGCGCGCTTGTCGCCGATTGCCTTGGAGATGATCTCCCCTTCCTCATTACCGACGGGGACACCAGGCCACTCCTTCAAGAAGGCGCAATCGTCGAACAGCGGACAAAGGTCCATGTGCGAAACTTCCAGCGGCACTTCCAGCATCGAGAGGGAGGCACTGTGCAGCGGGTGGGTGTGGATGATGCAGTTCACATCCGGACGGGCCCGATACAGCCAGCTGTGGAAACGGTTGGCAGGGTTCGCCATGCCGTTACCGTTCAGTACCTTCAGGTCCTCGTCTACCACGAGAAGGTTGGATGCCGAGATCTCATCGAAGCCCAGGCCTAGCTGTTGCGTATAATAGGTGCCCGGTTCTTCAGCACGAGCCGTGATCTGGCCGGCGAGACCAGAGTCGTGACCAGCGTCGAACAGGATGCGACAGGTCAGGGCGAGTTTTTGCCGCGGCGTGTAGGTATTATCGATCAGCGCAGTTAGCATCTGCTTCTGGGCAAGCTTGACGAGCTGATCCTTCGAGGTCTGCATGGTCGTGGTCATGGTCGGTACCTGAACGAAGAAGAAAGCGATGTTTTCCCTGGTGGCCGCTGCAACGGCGCCAGGACACGAAGTGATCCTAATGACACAAAGTGTCATAAGCAATACCTGTGTCATTAATTTCAAGGAACAGCTTTGGATGTCGGTTCAGCTGAGAATTTTGCGTAAGAAGATGGGCATGACCCTGGAGCAGCTGGCAGTCCTGACCGGGTTGACGAAGAGCTACCTTTCCAAGGTGGAGCGTGGCATGAGCTCACCTTCGATTGCCGTGGCGCTCAAGCTTGCCAAGGCGCTCAACGTCCAAGCCGAAGAACTCTTCAGCACGGAAGCAGTGCCATCAGAGGGCTACAGCCTGGTGCGTCGCCAACAGCGTGATGCTTCTGATGATCAGTTGGCCTCTACTCATGTGCCTCTTGCACGGCATATCGGGCAGAGGGCGTTGCTGCCGTTCATGGTCTACCCTCCTCGCTCATTTGGGCACTCGGCCTTCAAAGAGCATTTGGGAGAAGAGTTCGTCTACGTTCATCGCGGCAGCGTTGAGGTCGATTTCGGTAGCGAGCGCCTGATCTTGGAGGAAGGCGACGCGCTGCACTTCAATGCGCAGAAATCTCACCGGATTCGTACGGTTTCGGAGATGCAAGCAGAGCTACTTGTGGTTGTGCACAGTTCGGAATAAGTAACTCACGTTATTAGCCATCACGGACACTGACGGGCTACCCCGGTATTTTCTGGCTGATGTTCCACGTGGAACCAAGTCGCTTCATCTTTCTTTCACCCATGAAAAAGCCCGCTTGCGCGGGCTTTTTCATGTTTCCAACAAAGGTCTCAATAGCCGCCGAGGATGTTGACGATCACGCCGCTGGCGATAGCGACCAACACATAGTCGCCGTTCACATACAACCAGCGGTGCTCGTGCGGTGGTGGCGGCAGGTGACGGGCTTTCCAGTCGGTCACCCAATAGCGGTCACCGCGATACATTGGTTCAACCGCATGGCCGCGCTTCCACTGTTGATGCGGCACCGGCATGCCCGGTTGCGGACGGAAGTTAGGGTTGCGATAAGACTGCGAATGGCTATTGCCTGGTCGCCCCTGTTGCTGGGGGTGTCCCTGATATTGCCCTTGTTGTGGTCGGCCATCATGTGATGGGCCACCATCGTGCCCCTGGGGTGGGCCAGGTTGGGCGAAGGTGGCCAGGGGCGCGCCGAGCATTAGGGCGGCGCAAAGCACGGTCAGGGTCTTTTTCATTGAATGCAGTTCCTCTACAAAGCAACGCCCCAGCTTCGGGCGTCAGGTACGGTTAACTGATCAGACAATGGTTCTTGAAGACTAATCCCTGCCTGGAGGTAAAGGTCCGGTAAAGAATTGGTGGGTATTTCTGCTCAAGAAGCGCTCAAGCCCAATGCCTTCAAGCGTCTATACAGGGTGCGCTCACTCATGCCCAGATGCTGCGCAAGCTCGCTGCGTGAACCGCGAAACTGCTCAAGGGCCTGCGCCAGCTCACCCAACTCATTAGGGCCTCTACTCGCTGCTGCACCGATTGAACTCTGCAAGCCGATATCCTCCGGTAGATGTTCGGGACGAATCAGCCCGTCATCGGCAAACAGTCTTGCCCGCTCCAGGATGTTGCGCAGCTCTCGGATGTTGCCGGGGAATGGATGTAGCGCGAGCTTCTTCAACGCGTCTGCGGTAAGTGAGAGTGGGGCCTTGCCCGCGCTGCGCTGCAACAGGCTTTCGGCCAGCAATGGCAAGTCTTCTACCCGCTCGCGCAGTGCGGGCAGGCGAATGGGGAAACCACTGATTCGGTAGTACAGGTCTTCACGGAAGGTGCCTGCCGCGACCATCTGCTTGAGCGGCTTGTGTGTTGCCGAAACCAGGCGGAAGTCCGAATGCACGGTACGCAGGCTACCCACGGGGCGGAAACTGCCGGACTCGATCAGGCGCAGCAGTTTGACCTGCATCGCCAGCGGCACTTCACCGATCTCGTCGAGGAACAAGGTTCCGCCATGGGCGGCTTCGGCCAACCCGATCTTGCGCTGGTTGGCCCCTGTGAAAGCGCCCTTCTCATAGCCAAACAGCTCGCTCTCGAACAACGACTCAGTCAGGCCGGTGCAATCGACCACCACCAATGGCCCATTGGCCCGTGGGCTGCCCATGTGGATGGCCCGGGCGAACAGTTCCTTGCCTGTGCCTGATTCGCCTTGCAGTAATACAGGAATCTGCGCGGGTGCTGCCCGCTGCAGGCTGGCCAGGGCCTGTTTGAAAGTAGGTGCTCGCCCCACCAGCCCCTGCTGCTGCGGTTGGGCCGAGGCGAGCGTGATGCTGGTGAGGCGTTCGACGAACGCGACTACCCTGCCCTGTTCATCGACGATTGGCCGCAACTCGACATCCACATGTTCAGGCCCGCGCGGGGTGTGGTGGATGTGCAGTACCCGCTCCGGCACTTTGCTGTCCCTAGCCTTGCGCATGGGGCAGTGCTCACCAGCCTGGTCACAGGGCACGGCGTAGTGGTGCGAGACCCGGTGGCACTTCTCGCCCACTGGCGCCTGCGCGTCGCTGCCAAACTGGCGGCGGTAGGCTGCGTTGGCGGCGAGGATGTTGTAATCGGTGTCCAGCACGATGGTTGGCAGCACATCGTGTTCGAGGTAGGACACCAGCGCTAGGATGGCGGGATGGGACGCTGTGGCGTGAAGCTCTGGCATGATGGCACCGATCGGATAACCCGGCGGAGAGTAGCAAGGACTGCCAAACACTGCCATTGGCTGTCAGTCGACTGCCACGATCACTGTCACCCGTTCGGTTGCAAGTTGGGCAAAGCCAGCAAAAACGCAGGAAGAATCTGAAAAACAGGCCGAAATGTTCTGGCATGCATCTTGATAAACCTCCAATCACTGCCTACGCCTCATACAAGGCGCGGTGGATAAATTGGAGAACGTGATGATCATCGGCAACAACCTTCACGTGGAAGCCTTCTTCGACAAGGCAACCTCGACCATCAGTTATCTGGTCCTGGATCGTGAGACGCTCAAGTGTGCGTTGATCGACAGCGTGCTGGACTACGACCCTAAGTCCGGGCGTACCTGCACGAAGTCGGCCGACCTTTTGATTGATCGGGTAAAAGCGCTGGGGGCCGAGGTCCAGTGGATTCTGGAAACCCATGTGCACGCAGATCACCTTTCTGCTGCCGCTTACCTCAAGGAGAAACTGGGCGGCCACACTGCCATCGGTGCTCACATTACTCAGGTGCAGAAAGTCTTCGGTGCACTGTTCAACGCCGAATCGGACTTCGCCCGTGACGGAAGTCAGTTCGATGTGCTGTTTGAAGACGAGGAAGGCTTCCGCATTGGCAATTTGCACGCCCGTGCCCTGCACACTCCTGGGCATACCCCGGCTTGCTTGAGCTATGTGGTTGAAGATGCGGGAGAAAAGGCGGTGTTCGTCGGTGACACGCTGTTCATGCCGGACTACGGCACCGCGCGTTGCGATTTCCCTGGTGCTGACGCACGAACACTGTACCGCTCGATTCGCCGCCTGCTCGCCTTCCCTGATCAGACCCGGCTGTTCATGTGCCATGACTACCTGCCGGGTGGGCGCGAGATGCAGTACGTCACTACCGTGGCTGAACAGCGCGCCAGCAATATCCACATTAAGCATGGCATCGAAGAGGACCAGTTCGTCGCCATGCGCGAAGCCCGCGACAAGACCCTCGACATGCCTGTACTGATCCTGCCTTCGGTGCAGGTCAACATGCGCAGCGGCCAGTTTCCCGAGCCTGAAGCCAACGGGGTGAGCTACCTGAAGATTCCGCTGAACAAACTCTGATCGCCTTTGCCCATAACGAGATTCCCAGGAAATACCGCCATGCCTGCCTTGCTGTCCCCTGCCAACACCTCTGATGCCGACCACCACAAAGTGGTAATAGTCGGTGCCGGTGCCGCCGGCATCGCCACTGCCTCAAGCCTGATCAGCCGCGACCCGTCGCTAGACATCGCGTTGATCGACCCTGCCGATGTGCACTACTACCAACCGGGCTGGACGATGGTGGGGGCTGGCGTGTTCAAGTCGACGAGCACTGCGCGCACCATGGCATCGACCATCCCCCGGGGTGTGCGGTGGGTCAAGGCGCGCGTCGAAGGTTTCGACCCTCAGGCTCAGCTGGTCACCCTCGAAGGCGGCCGCGCTATCAGCTATGAACAACTGGTTGTCTGCCCCGGCCTGAAGCTGGACTGGAATGCCATCGAGGGGTTGAGCGAAACCTTGGGGCGCAACGGTGTGACCTCCAACTACCGTTACGACCTGGCACCTTACACGTGGGAGCTGGTGCAGAACCTCAAGCAAGGCCGTGCGCTGTTCACCCAGCCACCGATGCCGATCAAATGCGCCGGCGCACCACAGAAAGCGTTGTACTTGTCCTGCGACCACTGGTTGCGCCATGGGCACCTGGGCAATGTGAAAGCCAGTTTCTTCAATGCCGGCGCGGTGCTGTTTGGTGTCGCCGACTATGTCCCCGCGCTGATGGCGTATATCGACAAGTACGGCGTGGACCTCAATTACTCACATCGACTTGTAGCAGTGGATGGCCCCAACAAGCGGGCTACGTTCGTTCGCACATTGCCTGACGGCAGCAGCGAAACCCGCACCGAAGCCTTCGACATGCTGCACGTGGTGCCCCCGCAAGTCGCTCCCGATTTCATCCGAAATAGCCCTTTGGCGGATGCAGCAGGTTGGCTTGATGTCGACCCACAGACCCTTCGTCACCGCACGTTCGGCAACATCCACGCCCTCGGCGATGTCGCCAACACCACCAACGCCAAGACGGCCGCTGCCGCGCGCAAGCAGGCGCCGGTGGTGGCCAACAATGTGCTGGTAGCGTTGGGAAGGCTCCCTACCCTTGCCCAGTACGACGGCTATGGCTCCTGCCCGTTGACCGTCGAACGCGGCAAGATCGTACTGGCTGAATTTACCTACGGTGGCAAGGTGGCACCCAGCTTCCCCCGCTGGCTGCTCGACGGTCGACAGGCAACCCGCCTGGCTTGGTTGCTCAAGGCAAGGCTGCTGCCGCCACTGTATTGGCAAGGCATGCTCAAGGGACGTGAATGGCTGGCACGGCCTCAGCCACTGGTGGTCGAGGGCGGACGGTGATCGAACATCAACTGCTGGGCGCTGGGTTGGGTGCAATCATTGGTGGGGTGCTGGCGCTGACCGGCGCGGGTGGCGGCATTCTTGCGGTGCCGCTGCTGGTGTTTGGCCTTGGCCTGTCGATGGTCGACGCCGCCCCTATTGGTTTGCTCGCCGTAGGGCTTGCCGCTGCCGTGGGGGCGGTGCTCGGTTTGCGAGAGGGATTGGTGCGTTATCGCGCCGCCCTGTTCATCGCCCTGATCGGCATCGCTGTTGCGCCGTTTGGGTTGATGCTCGCGCACCGTTTGCCCAACACACCATTGGCGTTGGTGTTCTCTGGAGTGCTGGTGTACGCCTGCCTGCGCATCTGGCGCAAGGCAGGCAAAGAACTGCGCGGCGAGCACAACGATGCCCATCGCTACATCGAGCCGTGCGTGCTCAACCCGCTGCAGGGGCGCCTGCGCTGGACGCTGCCTTGTGCACGTGCCCTGGCTTTTACCGGCGCGTTGTCCGGGTTGCTGTCAGGCTTGCTCGGTGTGGGCGGCGGCTTCGTGATCATTCCCGCCTTGAACCGCTACACCAATCTGCGCATGAAGAGCATCGTCTCGACATCGCTGGCGGTCATTGCTCTGGTCTCCACCGGCAGCGTAGTCAGCGCCAGCCTGGCGGGGTTGATGCACTGGCGGATTGGCGCGCCGTTCGCCATCGGCGCGGTACTTGGCTTGCTGCTGGCCCGGCCACTCGCTACCAGGCTCGCCGGACCGCGACTGCAGCAGATGTTTGCCGTGGCCGGGTGGTCGGCGGCCTTGTTGCTGGCCGGCAAGGCGTTACTCGGCTAGCAGCTCGGCCTGTTCAGCGGCGCACAGCGCCAGCAGGTAGTCCCAGACCACCCGCAGGCGCACGGACTTGTGCAGTTCCCTGCGCGAGCAGATCCAGTAGCTGCGTTGGATGGTTTCGCTGGGCAGCACACGCACTAGGGTCGGGTCGTGGCGTGCCATGTAGTTGGGCAGCACGGCGATGCCCAGGCCTGCCCGCGCGGCATGTTGCTGGGCGATCACGCTGGTGCTGCGGAACACCACGTTGGGCGCTCGGCAGAAACTGTTGAGAAACAGCAGCTCCTGGCTGAACAGCAAGTCATCGACGTAACCGATCCAGCTGTGGCGCGCCAGGTCGTCACGGTTGTGCAACGGTGGCGCCCGGTCCAGATAACTTTGGCTGGCATAAAGGGCCAGTCGATAATCGGTGAGCTTGCGGGTGATCAGCAGGTCGGCATTGGGCCGCTCCAGGTGGATGCTGATTTCCGCTTCGCGGTTGAGGATGCTGACAAAGCGCGGTACAGCCACCAGTTCCACTTCAAGGCCGGGGTACCGTTCGAACAACGCGTTCATGCGTGGGGTGAAGAACATGATGCCGATGCCTTCGGTCACCCCCAGACGGATCTTGCCCAGTGGCGTGATGGCCTGAGTGATTTCTTCCTGCGCCAGCAGGGCGACATTTTCCATGGCTTCGGCGTGTTTGAGCAGGGCCTGGCCGGAGGTGGTCAGTTCGTAGCCCTGGGCGTGCTGCACGAACAGCGGGGTGCCAAGGCTTTTCTCGATGCTCTCGATATGCCGGGCCACGGTGCTGTGGGTGGTGTTCAGGCGCTTGGCGGCGGTGAGCAGGCGGCCGCTGCGCTGCAACTCGAGGAAAAACCGCAGATCATTCCAGTCGAACATGCTTATCCCTTTGTGCTGTTCGTTGTGGCCTTTTCGCGGGTAAACCCGCTCCCACAGGTACAGCGTTGCTCTTTGGGGCACCGCTTTACCTGTGGGAGCGGGTTTACCCGCGAAGAGGCCAGCACAGACATTGAGCTGTACGAAAACGCACAGCGGCTGCGTGAAATCTCGTGTTTCCTCGTCGAAATTAATCAATAAGATGTAGGACGACAAGAACAATAATCAGGCGAGGTTACACATGCCATCAGCCGATTCTGTCTTCGACTACGTGGTCGTCGGGGCCGGTCCTGCCGGTTGCCTCCTAGCCAATCGTTTGTCCGCCGACCCTTCCTGCCGAGTGCTGCTGCTTGAAGCGGGGGGACGCGACAACTATCCCTGGATTCACATCCCTGTCGGTTACCTCTACTGCATCGGCAACCCGCGCACCGACTGGTGTTTCAAGACCGAAGCGCAAACCGGCCTGGGGGGGCGCAGCCTGGGTTACCCTCGGGGCAAGGTGCTGGGTGGTTGTTCCTCGATCAACGGCATGATCTACATGCGTGGCCAGGCCGCCGACTATGACCATTGGGCCGAACAAGGCAATGATGGTTGGGCCTGGAAGGATGTGTTGCCACTGTTCAAGGCCAGCGAAAACCATTTTGCCGGCAGCAGTTACCACCATGGCGGCGACGGTGAATGGCGGGTCGAGCGCCAGCGCTACAGCTGGCCGATCCTCGATGCCTTCCGTGATGCGGCTGAGCAGAGTGGTATCGCCAAGGTCGACGACTTCAATACCGGCGACAACCAAGGCTGTGGATACTTTCAAGTCAACCAGCGTAGCGGTGTGCGCTGGAACGCGTCCAAGGCCTTCCTGCGGCCGATCAAGGATCGCCCTAACCTGACCGTGCTGACCGATGTGCAGGTGGATCAGGTGCTGCTCAACAACACCCGTGCACGAGCGGTGAAGGCGCAATGGCAAGGTGCCTGGCATGAGTTCTCTGCACGCCGCGAGATCATCCTCTGCGCTGGCGCCGTCGGTTCTCCCGGTATCCTTCAGCGCTCAGGCATTGGCCCGCGCAAGCTGCTGGAAAGCCTCGGTATCGGCGTGCGCCACGACATGCCAGGGGTTGGTGGCAATTTGCAGGACCACCTGCAGCTACGCCTGATCTATGAAGTCCGTAACACCCGCACCCTTAACCAGATGGCCAACAGCCTGTGGGGCAAGTTGGGCATGGGCCTTCGTTACCTGTACGACCGCAGCGGCCCGCTGGCCATGGCGCCAAGCCAACTGGGGGCCTTCGTACGTTCGGGCCCGGAGCAGGCTACCGCTAACCTGCAGTATCACGTGCAACCCCTGTCGCTGGAGCGCTTCGGCGAGCCGCTGCACCGCTTCCCGGCCTTCACCGCGTCGGTGTGCAACCTGCGCCCGGCCAGCCGTGGGCGCATCGACATTCGTTCTGCCGACATGAACAGCACACCGCTGATCGACCCCAACTACCTCAGTGCCCCCGAGGACCTGCGCGTCGCCGCTGATGCCATCCGTCTCACCCGACGCATCGTGCAGGCCCCTGCCCTGGCCGCATTCGAACCCCGTGAGTACCTGCCCGGCCCGGCCCTGCAAAGTGAACAAGAGCTGTTCGAAGCCGCCGGCAAGATCGGCACCACCATCTTCCACCCGGTCGGCACCTGCCGCATGGGCAGTGGCTCGCATGACGTTGTGGATAACCAGCTGCGCGTGCACGGCATACCCGGCCTGCGCGTGGCGGATGCGTCGATCATGCCGCAGATCACCTCGGGCAATACCTGTTCACCCACCCTCATGATCGCCGAGAAGGCGGCCCAACTCATTCTCAAGGGGGCTACCACCCAGAGCAGCTTCAACGAAGACGCGATACCGACGCCCTGACCCGGGTGCGTGCAGTACCGGCAGCTTGCGGTCAGAGGCTGCCGACAGTGGAACAACAAGAATAATCACTGTGGCCTTCGGGCCGAGGACAGCAACGATGTCGGATTACATTCAAGAGCAGGGTGCGGCGGCCAGCAGCTCCAGTGGCCGTGAGGAACGCAAGATCATTTTCGCGTCATCCCTCGGGACGGTGTTCGAGTGGTATGACTTTTTTCTCTATGGCGCGTTGGCGGCGGTCATCAGCAAGCAGTTCTTTGCGGGTGTGAACGACACCACGGCCTTTATCTTCGCCCTGATGGCCTTCGCCGCCGGCTTCCTGGTGCGGCCATTCGGTGCGCTGGTGTTCGGCCGTCTGGGTGACATGATCGGGCGCAAGTACACCTTCCTGGTCACCATCGTGCTGATGGGTCTGTCGACCTTCGCCGTCGGCCTGCTGCCTACTTATGCCAGCATCGGCATTGCTGCGCCCATCATCCTGGTCGTGCTGCGCATGCTTCAAGGGCTGGCGCTGGGCGGTGAGTACGGCGGCGCAGCCACTTACGTGGCCGAGCATGCGCCACCTGGCAAGCGTGGTTTCCACACCGGCTTCATTCAGTCCACTGCCACCCTCGGCCTGCTGCTGTCGTTGCTGGTGGTGCTGGGCAGCCGTTACATCAGCGGTGACCAGTTTGAGGTCTGGGGCTGGCGTCTGCCCTTCCTGCTGTCGATCTTCCTGTTGGCAATCTCCACCTGGATTCGCATGAGCATGCATGAGTCGCCCGCCTTCGTAAAAATGAAGGCACAGGGCAAGGTGAGCAAGTCGCCCATTCGTGAGTCGTTCACCTCTTGGCCGAACCTCAAGGTGGTACTCACCGCCCTGTTCAGCATCAACGCGGGCCAGGCAGTGACCTTCTACACCGCGCAGTTCTACGTGCTGTTCTTCATGACTCAAATGCTCAAGATGGACCCGGCCCAGGCCAATACCTTGCTGATCATCAGCGTGGTGATTGGCGCGCCGTTCTTCGTGTTCTTCGGCTGGCTGTCGGACCGGGTTGGGCGCAAGCCGATCCTGATGCTGGGCTTGCTGCTGGCCACGGTGCTGTACTTCCCGATGTTCAAGGCGCTGAGCCACTATGCCAACCCACAGATCGATGCGGCCAGCCGTCAGGCGCCGATCGTGGTGACGGCTGACCCTAAGGGCTGCACGTTCCAGTTCGACCCGGTCGGCAAGGCGCGTTTTGACAGCCCGTGCGACAAGGTCAAGACCTTCCTGGTCAAGCAGGGCCTGCCCTACAGCTCGGTGAGTGCGGCGGGGACCGACGTCGTGGTGAGCATTGGTGACAAGGCCATCAATGGCTTCGACGAAGCGGCCATGCGTGCCGCGATCGAACAGGCGGGCTACCCGGCCAAGGCGGATCCGGCCAGTGTGAACCAGGTGATGGTGGTGGTGCTGATCGTGGCGATGATCCTGATCGCGACCATGACCTACGGCCCACTCGCAGCGGTAATGGTCGAGCTGTTCCCGACCCGCATCCGCTATACCTCGATGTCCTTGCCCTACCACATCGGCAACGGCTGGTTCGGTGGTTTCCTGCCGACGGTGTCGTTCGCGCTGGTGGTGTATACCGGGGATATCTTCTATGGGCTGTGGTACCCGGTGCTGGTGACGGGGATCAGCCTGGTGGTGGGGATTTTCTGCCTTAAAGAAACCAGAGATGTAGATATCGACAAGGTGTGATGCCCATAAAAAAACCGGCTGTAAAAGCCGGTTTTTTTATGCCTCGAAAAAACTTATGCACGATTTTCAGAAAAATGTCATACACAGAAATAAATAGCTAATTCAATAACTTAGAATCTACTAAAAGCATTTCATCCAAAAATTGCACACAAGTTATCCACAGATCGTCAGGCGATCTGCTCATGGGGTTTTTCATCTGCCGGTGGCAGCGATCCCATGGCGCGTTGGGTAGCCTCATTCCACGCCGCTGCGCGGTCGTTGAGCTCGGCGATGGCACGCGGGCCGGTGCCGTTTGCGTACATTGGCTCGCCGATCACCACCTCGATGGTGCCCGAGCGTTTGCCCCAACCTTCCTTGGGCCAGAACTTGCCGGCGTTGTGTGCGATGGGCAGCACTGGCAGGCCAGCGTTCACGGCCAGCGCGGTACCGCCACGGGAGAACTTGCCAACCGTGCCGAACGGCACGCGGGTTCCTTCCGGGAAGATCAGCACCCACACCTTCTGCTTGAGCAGCTGGTCACCTTTGCTGGCCACCTGGCGCAAGGCTTCCTTGGGGTTGTCGCGGTCGATGGCGATCGGCCGCAGCATGGCCATGGCCCAGCCGAAGAACGGCACATACAGCAATTCACGCTTGAGCACCTGGCTCAATGGCGAGAAGTACGCCGAGAGGAAGAAGGTCTCCCAGGTGCTCTGATGGTTGGACAGGATCACGCAAGGCTCGCTCGGCACGTTTTCGGCGCCGGTAACCTTGTAATCGATGCCGAGAATGGTGCGGGTCAGGAACACCGCGCAGCGGCACCAGTAAACGTTGATGAACTTGTAGCGCTTGGGGAATGGCAAAAATGGCGCGACAAAAAAGCTCAGGGAGCACCACAGCAGCGAACTGGTGCCCAGCAGCAGGTAAAAAAGAAAGATTCTGATCGCCTGCAGGATCGACATAGTGGCATGTACCGTTGCGGGGCGCGCCCGCCTGAGAAAAATGCGCCCGAAGGCGCACTGTTTAAATTAGTTCTCTGGCGATAGCTGCCAGATCGTCGAAAATCAGTGTAGTTTCAGGCACACCCTTTTCCAGGGTCCGCTCGCCCTTGCCGGTTTTCACCAACACGGGTTGTGCACCGACGGCCAGGGCGGCCTCCAAGTCACCTTTGCTGTCGCCGACAAACCAGACACCGCGCAGGTCGGCCTGGTAATGATCGGCGATTGCCCGCAGCATGCCGGGCTTGGGCTTGCGGCAATCGCAGCCTTCGTCCGGCCCATGCGGGCAATACACGATATGGCCCACTTCGCCCCCCTGCTCGGCCACCAGCGCGCGCAGGCGTGCATGCATGGCTTCGAGGGTTTCCAGCGGATAGTAGCCACGGGCAATGCCGGACTGGTTGGTGGCCACTGCCACCGTCCAGCCGGCCTTGCTCAACTGCGCGATGGCCTCGATCGAGCCGGGAATCGGAATCCACTCCTCCAGCGACTTGATGTAGGCGTCGGAGTCGTAGTTGATCACCCCGTCACGATCGAGAATCAGCAGTTTCAAGGCTTACCCCAGCAGCGAAATGTCGGCAACGCCCAGGAACAGACCGCGCAGGCGGCTGAGCAGGGCATAACGGTTGGCACGTACCTTGGCGTCCTCGGCGTTGACCATCACCGCCTCGAAGAAGGCGTCGACCGGGTCACGCAGGGCAGCCAGGCGGGCCAGCGCTTCGCTGTACTGACGTGCGGCAGCCATCGGTTGCACGGCCTGGTCGGCTTGCTGAATCGCCGAGTACAGGGAGAACTCGTTGGCATTGTCGAAGTACTTCGGCTCGACCTGGTCGGCGATGGCACCTTCGGCTTTGCTCAGCAGGTTCGACACACGCTTGTTCGCTGCGGCCAGGGCGTTGGCTTCAGGCAGCTTGCGGAAAGCCTGAACGGCCTGTACGCGCTGGTCGAAGTCCAGGGCAGAACCCGGCTGCAGGGCACGCACCGACAGGTAGGTGGAGACATCGATGCCTTCGTCTTCGTAACGCGCACGCAGGCGGTCGAAGATGAACTCCAGCACCTGCTCGGCCAGGCCAGCAGCCTTCACCTTGGCACCGAACTGCTTGACCGCGAATTCGACTGCGGCGGTCAGGTCCAGGTCCAGTTGCTTCTCGATCAGGATGCGCAGTACGCCCAGGGCGGCACGGCGCAGGGCATAGGGGTCCTTGCTGCCGGTCGGCAGCATGCCGATGCCGAAGATACCGACCAGGGTGTCGAGCTTGTCAGCAATGGCCACGGCAGCACCGGTCAGGGTCTGCGGCAGCTCGGCGCCAGCGCCACGCGGCATGTATTGCTCGTTCAGGGCCAGGGCGACGTCTTCCGGCTCGCCATCGTTCAACGCGTAGTAGTAGCCGGCAACACCCTGCATTTCAGGGAATTCGCCGACCATCTCGGTGGCCAGGTCGCACTTGGACAGCAGGCCGGCGCGACCGGCGCGCTGGGCATCGCCGCCAACCAGCGGGGCAATGAAGGCCGCCAGCTTGGAAACGCGCTCGGCCTTGTCGAACACGGTGCCCAGCTGAGCCTGGAACACCACGTTCTTAAGGCGCTCGTTGAAGGTTTCCAGCGGCTGCTTCTTGTCCTGCTTGAAGAAGAACTCGGCGTCGGTCAGGCGTGGGCGCACGACCTTCTCGTTGCCTTGCACGATCTGCTTCGGATCGCGGCTTTCGACGTTGGCCACGGTAATGAAACGTGGCAGCAGCTTGCCTTCGCTGTCCAGCAGGCAGAAGTACTTCTGGTTGTCCTGCATGGTGGTGATCAGGGCTTCCTGAGGCACTTCGAGGAAACGCTCCTCGAACGAGCACACCAGCGGCACCGGCCACTCGACCAGGGCGGTCACTTCGTCCAGCAGCGCCGGCGGCACGATGGCGCTGCCTTCCTGCTGCATGGCCAGCTCGGCGGTACGCTTGCTGATCAGCTCGCGGCGCTCGGCGAAGTCAGCCAGTACGTAGGCCTTGCGCAGGTCCTCAACGTAGTTGGCCGGGGTGGTGATGACCACGTTTTCCGGGTGATGGAAGCGGTGACCACGGGATTCACGGCCGGCTTTCTGCGACAGGATGGTGCAGTCGACGACCTGGTCGCCGAGCAGCATCACCAGCCACTGGGTCGGGCGCACGAACTCTTCGCGGCTGGCCGCCCAGCGCATGCGCTTGGGAATCGGCAGGTCGTTGAGCGAATCTTCGACGATGGTCGGCAGCAGGCTGGCGGTGGCCTTGCCTGGAATGTGCTGGGAGAAACGCAGCTTGGCGCCGCTCTGGTCGATTTCGGACAGCTCCACGCCGCATTTCTTGGCGAAGCCCAGAGCAGCCTGAGTCGGCTGGCCTTCGGCGTTGAACGCCGCCTGCATGGGTGGGCCATCGATGTTGATGCTGCGGTCTGGCTGCTGCACGTCCAGCTGACGAATCAGCACGGCCAGACGGCGTGGTGCGGCGTACACCTGTTTACCGGTGTAGTTCAGGCCGGCAGCCTGCAGGCCTTTCTCGATGCCGGCCAGGAAGGCGTCGCCCAGCGAAGCCAGGGCCTTCGGTGGCAGCTCTTCGGTGCCCAGTTCTACCAGGAAATCTTGAGCACTCATTGTGCAGCCTCCAGCTTCGCCAACACTTCGTCACGCAGTTCAGGGGTGGCCATCGGGAAGCCCAGGCGTGCGCGGGCTTGCAGATAGCTTTGCGCCACGTCCCGAGCCAGGGTACGTACGCGCAGGATGTAACGCTGGCGCTCGGTTACCGAGATGGCGCGGCGGGCATCCAGCAGGTTGAAGGTGTGCGATGCCTTCAGGACCATTTCATAAGTCGGCAGCGGCAGGTCAAGCTTGATCAGGCGGTTAGCTTCGCTTTCGTAGAAGTCGAACAGCTCGAACAGTTTCTCGACGTTGGCGTGCTCGAAGTTGTAGGTCGACTGCTCCACTTCGTTCTGGTGGAACACGTCGCCGTAGGTGACCTTGCCGAATGGGCCGTCGGCCCAGACCAGGTCGTACACCGAGTCCACGCCCTGGATGTACATGGCCAGACGCTCCAGGCCATAGGTGATTTCACCGGTGACCGGGTAGCACTCGATGCCACCAACCTGCTGGAAGTAGGTGAACTGGGTCACCTCCATGCCGTTCAGCCAGATTTCCCAGCCCAGGCCCCAGGCGCCCAGGGTCGGCGATTCCCAGTTGTCTTCGACGAAGCGGATGTCGTGGACCAGCGGATCCAGGCCGATGGCTTTCAGCGAGCCGAGGTACAGCTCCTGGAAGTTGGCCGGGTTTGGCTTGAGCACCACCTGGAACTGGTAGTAGTGCTGCAGACGGTTGGGGTTTTCGCCATACCGCCCGTCGGCAGGGCGACGGCTAGGCTGCACGTAGGCGGCGTTCCAGGTTTCTGGACCCACGGCGCGCAGGAATGTAGCGGTGTGGAAAGTGCCGGCGCCTACTTCCATATCGTAGGGCTGAAGCACCACACAACCTTGCTCGGCCCAGTAGTTCTGGAGGGCGAGGATCAGGTCTTGGAAGGTACGCACGGCTGGCGTAGGCTGGCTCACGAAATTCACCTGTATCTGGGGATGCGGATGTAAAGAGCGGGAGTATAACCTGATTCGCCTCGCCCTCTACTCAATTGGAGCCTTATGCCACGCTGCTTTTGGTGTACCGACGATCCGTTGTACCAGGCCTACCACGACCAGGAATGGGGAACACCGCAGCGCGACCCGGCGTTGCTCTTCGAGATGCTTTTGCTCGAAGGGTTCCAGGCGGGTCTTTCGTGGATCACCGTTTTGAAGAAACGCGAGCGCTATCGCCAGGTGATGTACGGTTTCGACCCGGTGCAGCTGGCGCAGATGAGCGACGAACGGATCGAAGAGCTGATGCTCGATGTCGGCATCATTCGCAACCGTCTCAAGCTCAAGGCAGCTCGGCGCAATGCCCAGGCCTGGCTGGCTGTGGATAACCCGGCCCAGTGGCTTTGGTCGTTCGTTGGCGGTGCCCCAAGAATCAACCACTTCAAGGCGCGCGACGAAGTACCGGCGGTAACCGACGAGGCCAAGGCGATGAGCAAGGCCTTGCAGAAAGCCGGCTTCACTTTTGTTGGCCCGACCATCTGCTACGCCTTCATGCAGGCCACCGGTATGGTCATGGACCACACCACCGATTGTGATCGCTACGCCGCGCTGCTGCGCTGAGGGGTTACAATGCGCGCCTTGCTGAAATAAGGAATCTGCCTGTGGAAAAGTTCAAGGGCGCCCTGATGGTCGGGGTGCTGCGACTGTTCGCCAAGCTGCCCTGGGGCGCTGTGCAACGCGTCGGCGCCGGCATCGGCTGGCTGATGTGGAAAATCCCCAACGGGTCGCGCAATGTGGTGCGCATCAACCTGGCCAAGTGTTTCCCGGAGATGGCGCCGGCCGAGCGTGAGCAACTGGTTGGCCAAGCGTTGAAAGACATTGGCAAGTCGTTCGTCGAAAGCGCCTGCGCCTGGATCTGGCCGCCGCAGCGTTCGCTGGAACTGGTCAAGGAAGTGCACGGCCTGGAAGTGCTCGAACAAGCTCTGGCCTCGGGCAAGGGCGTGGTGGGTATCACCAGCCACCTGGGCAACTGGGAAGTGCTGAACCACTTCTACTGCAACCAGTGCAAGCCGATCATCTTCTACCGCCCGCCGAAGCTGAAGGCGGTGGATGACCTGCTGCGCGAGCAACGTGTGCAGATGGGCAACCGTGTGGCGCCTTCGACCAAGGAAGGCATTCTCAGTGTGATCAAGGAAGTACGCCGTGGCGGGCAGGTAGGTATTCCGGCCGACCCGGAGCCGGCCGAGTCCGCTGGTGTGTTCGTGCCGTTCCTGGGTACCCAGGCACTGACCAGCAAGTTCGTGCCGAACATGCTGGCAGGCGGCAAGGCGGTAGGTGTGTTCCTGCATGCCCTGCGGCTGCCGGACGGTTCCGGGTTCAAGGTGTTCCTGGAAGCGGCGCCGGAAGAGATGTACAGCGATGATGTGACCGTGTCGGCGGCGGCCATGAGCAAGGTGGTCGAGCGCTATGTGCGCGAGTATCCGAGCCAGTACATGTGGAGCATGAAGCGCTTCAAGAAGCGCCCGGCTGGGGAGCCGCGCTGGTATTGAGATTGGTCACCCTCCCTGTGGGAGCGGGTTTACCCGCGAATGCGATGGTAGATTCCACGACGCATTCGCGGGTAAACCCGCTCCCACAGGGGCCGCGTTCTGCTTATGAAGCAGATGCCTTGTTCAATTTTTTCAGGAACACCGCCATCTCCTTCTCGGCCTGCTTGTCCCCATGGGCCTGCGCAGCCACGATCCCCTCCTCCCAGGCCTTGCGCGCCGCCGCCAGGTCGCCGGTCAGCTGATGCGCCTTGCCCAGCAGTTTCCACGCCGCCGAATACTTGGGGTCCTGCGCCACGCACTGCGCCAGGTGCACCGCCGCCTCGGCGCCGTTGCCTTCGTCCAGCCAGGCCTTGCCCAGGCCGAACCTCAGCAGCGGGTTATCCACACCCTTGGCCAGCATCTTTTCCAGCGATTCGCGCATGCCGATTCTCCTTAGAAGAAGGTCAAGCCGACGTGGAACAGCTTCTCCACATCACGGATATGCTTTTTATCCACAACGAACAGGATGACGTGGTCACCCGTTTCGATCACGGTATCGTCATGGGCGATCAGCACTTCCTCGTCTCGAATGATCGCGCCGATGGTGGTGCCAGGTGGCAGGGCGATGTCTTCGATGGCCTTGCCAACCACCTTGCTCGATTTCGCATCACCGTGCGCAACCGCTTCGATGGCCTCCGCCGCGCCACGACGCAGTGAGTGCACGCTGACGATATCGCCTCGGCGCACGTGGGCCAGCAGAGTGCCGATGGTGGCCAGCTGGGGGCTGATGGCGATGTCGATATCGCCGCCCTGCACCAGGTCGACATAGGCCGGGTTGTTGATGATGGTCATCACCTTGCGCGCACCCAGGCGCTTGGCCAGCAACGACGACATGATGTTGGCTTCGTCGTCGTTGGTCAGGGCCAGGAAAATGTCGGCGTCGGCGATGTTCTCTTCAAGCATCAGGTCTTTGTCCGATGCACTGCCCTGCAACACCACGGTGCTTTCCAGGGTATCGGAGAGGTGGCGGCAGCGCGTCGGGCTCATCTCGATGATCTTCACCTGATAGCGGCTCTCGATGGCTTCGGCCAAGCGCTCGCCAATCTGCCCGCCACCTGCGATGACCACACGCTTGTTGGTCTCGTCGATGCGTCGCAGTTCGCCCATCACCGCACGGATGTCTTTTTTCGCGGCGATGAAGAACACCTCATCGTCAGCCTCGATCACCGTATCGCCCCGCGGCGTGATCGGCCGGTCGCGGCGGAAGATCGCCGCCACGCGGGTGTCGACGTTGGGCATGTGCGCACGGATCTGGCGCAGTTGCTGGCCTACCAGCGGGCCGCCGTAGTAGGCCTTGACCGCGACCAGTTGCGCCTTGCCTTCGGCGAAGTCGATTACCTGCAATGCGCCGGGGTGTTCGATCAGCCGTTTGACGTAGTTGGTCACGACCTGTTCGGGGCTGATCAGTACGTCCACCGGGATATGGTCGTTGTCGAACAGTTCTTCGCGGGTGAGGTAAGAGGACTCACGCACCCGTGCGATCTTGGTCGGGGTATGGAACAGCGAGTAGGCGACCTGGCAGGCCACCATGTTGGTCTCGTCGCTGTTGGTCACCGCCACCAGCATGTCGGCATCGTCGGCCCCGGCCTGGCGCAACACGGTGGGCAGCGAGCCGCGGCCCTGCACGGTGCGGATATCAAGGCGATCGCCGAGGTCACGCAGGCGCTCGCCGTCCGTATCCACCACGGTGATGTCGTTGGCTTCGCTGGCCAAGTGCTCGGCCAATGTTCCGCCTACCTGGCCTGCGCCGAGGATGATGATTTTCATCCGCTACTCCCTAACCTTTTTCACTTAGCCGCGCGAAGCGGCAATCTTGATCAGCTTGGCATAGTAGAAACCGTCGTGGCCGCCCTCCTGGGCCAGCAGCTGGCGACCGTGTGGCTGGCGCAGGCCGGCGTCGGTCGCCAGGTCCAGCTCACGGGCACCAGGGGTGCGGGCGAGGAAGGCGTCGATCACTTCGGTGTTTTCCGTCGGCAGGCTCGAACAGGTGGCATAGAGCAAGATGCCGCCCACTTCGAGGGTCGGCCAAAGGGCATCGAGCAGCTCGCCTTGCAGCGCGGCCAGGGCCGGGATGTCGTCGGCCTGACGGGTCAGCTTGATGTCCGGGTGACGGCGAATCACGCCGGTGGCCGAGCATGGTGCGTCCAGCAGGATGCGCTGGAACGGCTTGCCATCCCACCAGCTGGCGGTGTCGCGGGCATCGCAGGCGATCAGCTCGGCGTCCAGTTGCAGGCGGTCAAGATTCTCGCGCACCCGGGTCAGGCGCTTGGCTTCCAGGTCGATGGCCACGACGTGGGCCAGGCCCGCTTCGGCTTCGAGCAGGTGGCAGGTTTTACCGCCAGGTGCGCAGCAGGCGTCGAGCACGCGTTGGCCGGGGGCCAATTCAAGCAGGTCGGCGGACAGCTGCGCGGCTTCGTCCTGTACGCTGACCCAACCCTCGGCGAAGCCTGGCAGGTTGCGCACGTCACAGGCCTCAGCCAGCAGAATGCCGTCGCGGCTGAACTTGCAAGCGCTGGCGGCAATGCCTGCCTCAGCCAGCAGAGCCAGATAGGCATCACGACTGTGGTGGCGGCGGTTGACCCGCAGGATCATCGGCGGGTGGGCGTTGTTGGCGGCGCAGATGGCTTCCCACTGCTCGGGCCAGAAGGCTTTCAGCGACTTCTGCAGCCAACGCGGGTGAGCGGTGCGCACCACCGGGTCGCGCTCCATGCCGGCGAGCAGCTCCTCGCCCTCGCGCTGGGCGCGGCGCAGCACGGCGTTGAGCAGGCCTTTGGCCCACGGCTTTTTCAGTTTATCGGCGCAGCCCACGGTTTCGCCGATGGCGGCGTGGGCCGGAATGCGGGTGTAGAACAGCTGATACAGGCCGACCAGCAGCAGCGCCTGAACATCGGCGTCGGCGGCCTTGAATGGCTTCTGCAGCAACTGCGCGGCCAGCAGATCGAGGCGTGGCTGCCAGCGGGCGGTGCCGAACGCCAGGTCCTGGGTCAGGCCACGGTCGCGCTCATCGACCTTGTCCAGTTGTGCCGGCAACGAGCTGTTCAACGAGGCCTTGCCGCTGAGGACAGCGGCCAAGGCGCGGGCGGCGGCCAGGCGTGGGTTCATTGGCCCAGCACCTTGCCGCTGGCGAACTTCTCGCGGCGGCTGTTGAACAGGTCGCTGAAGGCCAGCGCCTTGCCACCGGGCAATTGCAGGCGGGTCAGGCTCAGGGCCTGCTCGCCGCAGGCGACGACCAGGCCGTCCTTGCTGGCAGAAAGGATCTCGCCAGGGGCGCCTGTGCCTGTGGACAAGTTCGCGGCCAGCACTTTCACACTCTCGCCGTCCAGGGTGCTGTGGCACACAGGCCATGGGTTGAAGGCGCGAATCAGGCGCTCCAGCTCAACGGCAGGGCGGCTCCAGTCGATGCGGGCTTCGTCTTTGTTCAGCTTGTGGGCATAGGTGGCCAGGGCATCGTCCTGCACTTCACCCAGCAGGCTGCCATCGGCTAGGCCGGCGATGGCCTGAACCACCGCGGGCGGGCCCATTTCGGCGAGGCGGTCGTGCAGGCTGCCACCGGTGTCGTCGGCGCTGATCGGGGTAACCACCTTGAGCAGCATCGGGCCGGTGTCCAGGCCAGCTTCCATGCGCATCACCGTCACGCCGCTCTCGGCGTCACCGGCTTCCACGGCGCGCTGGATCGGCGCCGCACCACGCCAGCGTGGCAGCAAGGAGGCATGGCTGTTGATGCAGCCCAGACGCGGGATATCCAGCACCACCTGCGGCAGGATCAGGCCATACGCAACCACCACCATCAGGTCTGGCTTGAGCGCGGCGAGTTCGGCTTGTGCCTCGGCGTTGCGCAGGGTTGGCGGCTGGAACACCGGGATGTCATGGGCCACGGCCAGCTGTTTGACCGGGCTCGGCATGAGCTTCTGGCCACGGCCGGCTGGGCGGTCTGGCTGGGTGTAGACGGCCACCACTTCATAGGGGCTGTCGAGCAGGGCCTTGAGGTGTTCGGCGGCAAACTCTGGAGTGCCTGCGAAGACGATGCGCATGGAGTTCTCGCTTCAAAAAAGAAAAAGGCTTGCCGGAGCAAGCCTTCTGGAAGGGGGCGATCAGGCTTGCTGGCGGTGCTGCTTTTCCAGCTTCTTCTTGATCCGGTCGCGTTTGAGCTGAGACAGGTAGTCGACGAACAGCTTGCCGTTGAGGTGATCGAACTCGTGCTGCACGCACACCGCCAGCAGGCCTTCGCATTCCAGCTCGTACGGCTTGCCGTCGCGGTCCTGGGCCTTGACCCGCACGCGCAGCGGGCGGTCGACGTTCTCGTAGAAGCCCGGTACCGACAGGCAGCCTTCCTGATACTGGCCCATGTCGTGGGTCAGCTCTTCGACCGTGGGGTTGATGAAGACGCGCGGCTCGCTGCGGTCTTCGCTGAGGTCCATCACCACGACCTGCTTGTGTACGTTGACCTGGGTGGCGGCCAGGCCGATGCCGGGCGCTTCGTACATGGTTTCAAACATGTCGTCGATCAGCTGACGCAGGGCGTCGTCGAACTCCGTCACCGGTTTGGCAATGGTGCGCAGGCGCGGGTCCGGGAATTCGAGAATGTTCAAGATGGCCATAAGGTCAGGCAGTCACTGTGCGTTCGGTTGAAAACTGAGCACACATAATAAAGGGAATCGGGGATTTCGGCACCTGGCAAAGCTCGGCTAGGGTTTCAAGAGATGACTTCAAGCCCATTCGATGGACAGGTTGTCAAAGTATTATCAACAAAGTTATCCACAGGTTGTGCCACGTTTATGGCCCTGTTTCGATCAAGGATGATCCCCATGCCGACCCACCATTCGTCGTATTGTCCGCCTGCCGAACTGGAGGCGCGATTACGTCTGCATCGCCTGCCCGAGATAGGATTGCGTCGCTTTCGGATCCTTTTGGAAGCCTTCGGATCGGCTTCTTCTGCACTGAGCGCCCCCGCAAGTGCCTGGCGCGCCTTGGGCCTTTCAACTGCCAGTATCGATGCGCGCCGCAGTGCGCAGGTGCGCGATGGTGCTTTGGCTGCAATGGCCTGGCTAGAGCGCCCCGGCCAGCATTTACTGATGTGGGATGGGCCTGGCTATCCTGCATTGCTGGCTGAAACGGATGACCCGCCTCCCCTGTTATTCGTCGCTGGCGACCCTGCCTGCCTGGAGCAACCGCAGCTGGCCATTGTGGGCAGCAGGCGTGCTTCACCCCCTGCTCTGGACACTGCTCGGTCCTTTTCCCGAGCACTCGCGCAAACGGGTTTCACCATCACCAGTGGGCTGGCGCTGGGCGTCGATGGTGCCGCTCATCGGGCGGCATTGGAGGTTGGCGGCCGGACAATTGCAGTGCTCGGAACCGGGCTGCAAAAACTTTATCCACAGCGCCATCGTGATTTGGCGAAAGCGATTGTAGACAGCGGCAGCGCACTGGTTTCCGAATACCCGCTGGATGCTGAACCGCTGCCCGGCAATTTTCCTCGACGCAATCGCATCATCAGCGGCATGTCTCTGGGCGTGCTGGTGGTTGAGGCCAGCCTGGCCAGTGGTTCACTGATTACCGCCCGCTTGGCGGCTGAACAAGGCCGGGAGGTTTACGCCATACCCGGTTCCATCCATCACCCGGGTGCCAAGGGTTGCCATCAGCTGATACGCGATGGTGCGCTGTTGGTGGAGAGTGTGGAGCAGATCATGGATACCCTGCGTGGTTGGCAGAACCTGCCGCCTGCCGCCGTGGATAAACCCGACCATCCTCTGCTTGCCCTTCTACACGCTGCGCCACAGACCAGCGAAGGGCTAGCGCTCAACAGCGGGCAGCCTTTGGCTCAGGTTCTGGCCAGCCTGACCGAGCTGGAGCTCGAGGGCCGGGTCAGCAATGAAGCCGGGCGTTGGTTTGCCCGCTCGGCCTAAGTAAACTGCGCCCAAGGCTTAAATGCGGAGAGATACAAATGGTGAGCAGTTGGCGTGTGCAACAAGCCGCACGTGAAATTCGGGCGGGCGCGGTAATCGCCTACCCGACGGAAGCGGTCTGGGGCTTGGGCTGCGACCCCTGGAACGAGGACGCGGTGTATCGCCTGCTGGCGCTCAAGTCGCGTCCTGTGGACAAGGGGCTGATTCTGGTCGCCGACAGCATCCATCAGTTCGATTTCCTGTTCGAGGATTTCCCCGAGGACTGGATCGACCGCATGGGCAGTACCTGGCCGGGGCCAAATACCTGGTTGGTGCCGCACCAGGACCTGTTGCCGGAGTGGGTAACGGGGCAGCACGACACCGTGGCGCTGCGGGTCAGTGACCACCCGGTGGTGCGTGAGCTTTGTGCGTTGGTGGGGCCGCTGATTTCCACCTCCTGCAACCCTGGTGGGCGCCCGGCGGCCAAGACCCGGTTGCGGGTGGAGCAGTACTTCCACAATGAGCTGGATCTGGTGCTGGGTGGGGCTTTGGGTGGACGGAAGAATCCGAGTTTGATTCGTGACTTGGCCAGCGGTGAAGTCGTTCGGCCGGGGTGATTTCACGGCTGTAGGCGAGGGCTTTGCCCTCGATCGCCGGCAAGCCGGCTCCCACAGGTACTGCGCGGTCCTTGCAGGAGCCGGGTTGCTGGCGATTAAGCAGCACAGCGGCTCCAAACCATGCTTCAGATTTTTCTGATTTTGTCCCTAATTGCTGTCATGCCCGCAATTAGGGAAATATCCTACGACCTCTGTCTACCGCCATTACCTTCTCAGTGGGAACACCTGCCTCTAGTCTCCAGACCGTCGCCGAACAACTTGGCGATCGGGTGTGGTAACCCGGTAGTTCTGGAGCGCTGCAGCCTATGGCGGCTGTACGTGGGAGGCTTTTGCCTGCCGGAAGTGCCTCCAGTCCGGTTTACCACCCTGCGTACAGCTGCCACCTAACCGTGTGGTAACGGATTGGTGTCAGCTCCAACCCTGGAGCAAATTATGAAAAAGCTCGTACCCGACCCACCTCTTCCCCACACCACTGCTCGCCCATTCGGCCGCTGCGACGCCGGCCACCCCTCCCTCTTCACCGTAAACCCCGACATCTCTGCCCATGACGCCTTGGTACACGTAGCGCTCTACCTGCGCTGTGCCTACGAAACCGGCTACAAGACCCTGGATTATTTGCGTGAGGAAGGCCGCGGCATGTTCTGGTCGAACCTGCATGCGATTGAGATGGCAGAGGGATTGGTCGAGGCGATGCTGGATGGTATCGAGTCGGCGCCTGAAACATAGAAACAGGTGTGAGGCTGGTGGTGCATGTCGGGTGATCGTGTTAGGGCTGACAGGTGCCTGCCTTGAGACTTTCAGCGCCTATTAGATCGAGCGCCGCCCGCGCGGCGCATCGCGAGCAAGGCTCGCTCCTACGTCTGTTTTTGGCCAGTAACGCCTTTGACAGGCGCGCGCGACCGCCTTGTTGGTACGACGCGATATTGTGCCGTGCGCCAAAGCGTTCGCGCGCAACTCTTACAGGAATAATTGGCCCGAAACAAACGTAGGAGCGAGCCTTGCTCGCGATGCGCCGCGCGGGCGGCGCTCGATTTACGCAACAACACAAAACTCAAGGTGAGCACCTGGTGGCCATCTAGCGCCCGCCTTCCAACCTCAAGGCAATAGAACCGTCGACCCCACCGTCCTGCGCGCCGACAGCTCAGCCTGTGCCTTGGCCGCCTCGCTCAGCGGATACCGCTGCTGGATATCCACAACCAGCTTGCCACTGCCAATCATCGCGAACAGGTCGTCAGCCATGGCCTGGGTGTTCTCGGCATTGTTGGCATAGCTCGCCAGCGTTGGCCGGGTCACATACAGCGAGCCCTTCTGCGCCAGGATCCCCAGGTTTACCCCGGTCACTGCCCCGGACGCATTGCCAAAGCTCACCATCAGCCCGCGTGGCTTCAGGCAGTCCAGCGAAGTCAGCCAGGTATCGGCGCCTACACCGTCATACACCACCGGGCATTTCTGACCGTCGGTCAGTTCCAGCACACGCTTGGCAACGTCTTCACGGCTGTAGTCGATGGTTTCCCAAGCACCTAGTGCCTTGGCCCGCTCGGCCTTTTCGGCAGAGCTTACGGTACCGATCAGCTTGGCGCCCAGTGCCTTGGCCCATTGGCAAGCCAGCGACCCGACTCCACCGGCGGCCGCATGGAACAGCACGAAGTCACCGGGTTGCACGGCATAGGTTTGCTTGAGCAAGTACTGCACGGTCAAACCCTTGAGCATCACCGCCGCAGCTTGCTCGAAGCTGATGTTGTCGGGCAGCTTGACCAGGTTGGCCTCAGGCAACGTATGCACCTCGCTGTAGGCACCCAGCGGGCCCCCGGCATGGGCCACACGGTCGCCCACCTTCAGGCGGTTCACGCCCTCGCCGACCGCCTCGACCACACCGGCCGCTTCAGTGCCCAGGCCCGAAGGCAGAGACGGTGGCGCGTACAGCCCGCTGCGGAAGTAGGTGTCGATGAAGTTCAAGCCAATCGCATGGTTGCGCACACGCACTTGCTGTGGCCCGGGCGGCGCGGGGTCGAACTCCACAAGCTGCAGAACCTCTGGGCCGCCATGCTGGCTGAACTGGATACGCTTGGCCATCTCGCACTCCTGTTGTCGGGATCGGGAAAGGCCTTCTATCGGACGCCTTTGCTTGATCGCCGTCAACTGCGGCGCGCCGGCCGCCGGTGGTATGCTACGCGGCGAATTTCTTCCTGCTCCTTCCAGGTGACCCGATGACCAGCCGCACCGAGGCCGTGAAAGCCTACCTGCTCGACCTGCAAGACCGCATCTGCACTGCCCTCGAGAACGAGGACGGTGGCGCCCGCTTCGTCGAGGACGCTTGGGTGCGTGAAGCCGGTGGCGGAGGCCGCACGCGGGTGATCGGTGATGGCAAGGTGATCGAGAAAGGCGGCGTGAACTTCTCCCATGTGTTCGGCGCCGGCCTGCCACCTTCGGCCAGTGCCCACCGCCCGGAGCTGGCAGGCCGTGGTTTCGAGGCACTTGGCGTGTCGTTGGTGATTCACCCGCACAATCCGCATGTGCCGACTTCCCACGCCAATGTGCGCTTCTTCATCGCCGAGAAGGAAGGCGAAGAGGCGGTGTGGTGGTTTGGCGGTGGTTTCGACCTGACGCCTTACTACGGCAACGAAGAAGACTGCATCCACTGGCACCGCGTGGCCGAGCAGGCCTGCGCGCCGTTTGGCGCGGACGTTTACCCGCGCTACAAGGCCTGGTGTGACCGTTACTTCCACCTCAAGCACCGTGGCGAGCCACGGGGTATCGGCGGCTTGTTCTTCGATGACCTGAACGAGTGGGACTTCGATACCTGCTTCGCCTTCATCCGCGCTATCGGCGATGCGTACGTCGACGCTTACCTGCCTATCGTCCAGCGCCGCAAGGACACGCCCTACACGCCTCAGCAGCGTGAGTTCCAGGAATACCGCCGTGGCCGCTACGTCGAGTTCAACCTGGTCTATGACCGTGGCACCCTGTTCGGCCTGCAATCGGGCGGCCGCACCGAGTCGATCCTCATGTCGTTGCCGCCGCAGGTACGCTGGGGCTATGACTGGAAGGCTGTACCGGGTAGCGAAGAAGCGCGCCTGACCGAGTATTTCCTGCAGGACCGTGACTGGCTCGCCCAGTAAATCTGTGGATAACCAAGGAGCCCTCATGGACCAGTACGTCGTTTTCGGCAACCCAATTGGCCACAGCAAATCGCCTTTGATCCATCGCCTGTTTGCCGAGCAGACCGGCCAGGACCTGGAGTACAACACCCTGCTGGCACCGCTGGATGAGTTCAGCGACTGCGCCCGCGGCTTCTTCAAGCAAGGCAGCGGGGCCAACGTGACCGTGCCGTTCAAGGAAGAGGCCTTCCGGCTGTGTGAAAGCCTGACCCCGCGTGCCCAGCGCGCGGGTGCCGTAAACACCTTGAGCAAGCTGGCGGATGGCAGCCTGCAAGGCGACAACACCGATGGCGCGGGCCTTGTGCGAGACCTGACGGTCAATGCCGGGGTCGAGCTGGCGGGTAAGCGCATCCTCATTTTGGGTGCCGGCGGTGCGGTACGTGGCGTGCTGGAGCCGATTTTGGCGCACAAGCCGCAGTCGCTGGTGATCGCCAACCGCACCGTGGAAAAGGCCGAGCAGCTGGCGCGTGAGTTCGATGAGTTGGGGCCGGTGGTGGCCAGCGGGTTCGCCTGGTTGCAGGAGCCGGTGGATGTGATCATCAACGCGACGTCCGCGAGCCTTTCCGGTGAGTTGCCGCCGATAGCCGATAGCCTGGTCGAGGCGGGTCGGACGGTTTGCTACGACATGATGTACGGCAAGGAGCCGACGCCATTTTGCCAGTGGGCCAGCAAGCTTGGGGCTGCCAAGGTGCTGGATGGATTGGGGATGCTGGCTGAGCAGGCGGCTGAGGCGTTCTTCATCTGGCGGGGCGTACGGCCGGATACGGCGCCGGTGTTGGCTGAGCTGCGTCGGCAACTCGCTCGCGGCTGAGATTGTCGGGGGCCGCTTTGCGGCCCATCGCAGGCTGCGCCAGCTCCCACAGCTCCCACGGTAAGTCAGTGTAACCGCTGGCGATGGCTTGCACTGCTGGCCCGATCACTCCTCAAACCGGATCGGGCACAACTCCACCCCTTCCAGCTTCTGCAACTCCTCGATCACTTGCGGCCTGGCCCTGTGCAAGGTCAGAGTCCCCCCCAACCGCCGCAGCCGTCGCGCCTCCCGGTGCAACATATCCACACCCGAGTAATCGATGAAGTTCACCTGCCGCGCATCGATCACCACATGCGGCCCCTGACAGCGCTGCAATCGCACCTGCAGGTAATGCGCCGCGCCGAAGAAGATCGACCCGCCCACTCGAAGTACATCCGCCTCCCCTTCCCGGCTCTGCTGCACCCGTGGCCGCGAAGTGCGTTTGAGGTAGAAGAAAAGTGAAGCCAGCACCCCGGCATAGATCGCTGTCTGCAACTCAAGCAGCAGTGTGGCGGCAGCGGTCAGGGCCATGACCAGAAACTCGGAACGGCTGACCCGGAACAACGCACGGATCCCTCTGTGGTCCACCAGCCCCCAACAGATCAGCAGGATGCTACCGGCCATGGCCGGAATCGGCAGGTGGGCGATCAAACCGGCACCAACGACGGCGAACAAGGCCACCCACAAGGCCGAGAACACGCCAGCCATGGGTGACCGGGCGCCAGCGTCGTAACTCAGCCCGGAACGGGTAAACGAGCCGGACGACAGGTAGCCGGAGAAAAACGACCCGACGATGTTGGAAACGCCCTGGGCGCGGATTTCCTGGTCGGCGTCGATCAACTGCTCGGAACGCGCCGACAGTGAACGGGCAATCGACAAGCTGGTCACCAGCCCGAGCATGCCCACCGCTACAGCGCTGGGCAGTAATCGCAACATCAGCTCCAGGTCCAGCAATGGCAGTGGACTGAGCGGCGGCAGCTGGCCTACGAAGGCAGGGACGCGCTGCACATGGCCGAAGTAGCTCGGCAACAGCCAAGCCAGCAGACTGACCAGAACCAGACTTATCAACAGGGTGGGCCAGCGTGGCCGCAGGAGTTTCAGCGCAATCCCGATCAGCAAGGTGGCCATTCCCAGCGCCAGCGACGGCAGGTCGACCTCACCGGCATGGCTGGCCAGGTCCTGCACGGTTTTAAGTGCCGTGGCCTGGCTGGGCAGGTCCATGCCCAGCAAGTTGGGAAATTGGCCAAGGGCGATGACGATGGCGGCGCCCAAGGTGAAGCCAAGCACCACGGAATGGGACACGAAATTGACCAGTGCGCCGAAACGCAACAGGCCGAGCAGCAGCTGGAAAATGCCGGCGAGGAAGGTCAGCAGCAGCACCAGGGTCACGTAGTCGGCGCTTCCGGCCACGGCCAGCGGGCTGATGCTGGCGTAGAGCACGATGGAGATGGCGGCGGTCGGGCCGCAGATCAGGTGCCAGGATGAGCCCCACAGGCAGGCAATCAACACCGGCACGATGGCGGCGTACAGGCCGTACTCGGCGGGTAGGCCGGCGATCAGGGCATAGGCGATGGATTGTGGCAGGGCGAGGATCGCACCACTCAGGCCCACCAGCAGGTCCTGGCGCAGGCTGCGTCCCGATTGGCGGGGGAGCCAGGTGAGGAAGGGTAGCAGGTGGGGCAACTGAATCATTTGGCAACTCGCTTTGGCCGGCACTCTTGTGCTGATTGTACTGGCCTCATCGCCGCGGTTTGTCGCCACGACAAGCCGCGGCGATGAGGCCAGTACAGGCTTACAGTTTGGCTTTGACGGCCTCCAGGGCATTGCCATCGGCCTTGGTGGTCACCCCGGCCAACCACCCTTCCAGCACTTGCGGATTCGCCTTCACCCAAGCCTTGGCCGCTTCATCGAAGCCGAGCTTCTTATCCACAACCTCGGCCATGATGCTGTTTTCCATGTCCAAGGTGAATTTCAGGTTGCCAAGCAGCTTCGCCGCATTCGGGCACGCTTGTGGATAACCCTTGCGGGTCAGCGTGTACACCTCGCCCTTGCTGCCGAACCACTGCTCCCCGCCGCTCAGGTAATGCATCTTCAGCTTCACGTTCATCGGGTGCGGTGTCCAACCGAGGAAGGTGATGAACTGCTGCTTCTTCACTGCGCGGTCGACCTGAGCCAGCATCGCCTGCTCGCTGGATTCCACCAGCTTCCACTGGCCGAGGTTGAATTCATTCTTGTCGATGATCTGCTTCAGCGACAAGTTGGCCGGTGCACCCGAGCCGATTCCGTACAGCTTCTTGTCGAACTGGTCGGCGTGCTTCTGCAAGTCGGCAAAGTCTTTCACGCCGGCATTCCACACGTAATCGGGCACTGCCAGGGTGAACTCGGTGCCCTCCAGGTTGCGCGCCAACTGCTGCACATCGCCATTGGCGATGAACTTGTCATGGAAGCCCTGCTGCGCCGGCATCCAGTTGCCGAGGAAGGCATCGACGCGTCCGTCCTTGAGTCCGCCATAGATGATCGGTACTGCCAGGCTGTCGATCTTGACCTGGTAGCCCAGGCTTTCCAACAGCAGTCGGGCGATGGCATTGGTCGAGGCAATATCGCTCCAGCCGGGGTCGGCCATTTTCACGGTGCTGCATTGTGTGTCGCTGTCGGCGGCGTGCGCCGTGCCCAGGCTCAGGGCCAGGGCGAACACGGCGGCGGAGAACTTCTGCATGGCGGCCTCTCTTCTCAATCCATGGGGGCGGGCTGTGGGTAACGTGCCTTGCGCTCGAGGTCGTCGAGATCGATATGGTTGCGCATGTACTGTTGGCTGGCGTCCACCAGCGGTTGGTGGTCCCAGCTTTTCAGCGTGCCGATGGCCAGGGCCTCGGCCACCAGGCGGCGGCGTCGCTGGCTGGCCAGCACTTGCTGGCGCAGGCTGGGGATATCCCAGCGTTGGCGGGCTTCATCGACAAATGCCTGCAGCAGCGCCTGATGGTCCGGGCTGCCGGTGAGGTTCTCCCGCTCGTGCGGGTCGCGGCTCAGGTCGTAGAGTAGGCATGGGTCGTCTTCGCTGTACACGAACTTGTACGCGCCACGGCGGATCATCATCAGCGGGCCGACCGTGCCTTCGGCCATGTATTCACCGATTACCTCGTCATGGCCACCCTGCCCTTGCAGGTGGCCTAGCAGCGAACGGCCATCCAGGTGCAGGCTTTTATCCACAGCGCCTCCGGCCAGTTCAACCAACGTCGGCAGCAGGTCGCAGGTAGAGACCGAAGCGCTTACCCGGGCCGCGGCGAAGCGCTTGGGCGCATGGATCAGCAGCGGCACCCGTGCCGACATCTCGAACCAGTGCATCTTGTACCAGAGCCCCCGTTCGCCAAGCATGTCGCCGTGGTCGCCGGAGAACACGATGAGCGTGTCATCTGCCAGGTCACATTCTTCGAGCGTTTGCAGGAGTTGACCGATGTTGTCGTCTATATAGCTGCAGGCGCCGAAATAGGCGCGGCGTGCGTCGCGAATCTTGTCCACAGGCAGCGGCTTGTCCCACAGGTCGTAGACCTTTAGCAGCCGTTGCGAGTGTGGGTCCTGCTCGTGCTGGGCGAATTCGGCGCGTGGCATGGGGATATCCACACCCTCGTAGCGATCCCAATAACTCTTGGGGATGGTGTACGGGTCGTGGGGGTGGGTCATGGACACGGTCAGACAGAACGGACGACCATCGTTGTCGCGTACATGGTCGTAGAGGTATTGGCGCGCCTTGAACACCACTTCCTCGTCGAAATCCAACTGGTTGGTGCGTACGCAAGGGCCAGCCTGCAGCACCGAGGACATGTTGTGGTACCAGCTCGGGCGCTCGTCCGGAGCGTCCCAGTTCACTGCCCAGCCATAATCGGCAGGGTAGATGTCACTGGTCAGGCGCTCTTCATAGCCATGCAATTGGTCCGGGCCGCAGAAGTGCATCTTGCCCGACAACGCCGTGCGGTAACCGAGGCGGCGCAGGTAGTGGGCATAGGTTGGAACATCGGCGGGGAAGTCGGCCGCGTTGTCATAGGCGCCGATTCGGCTGGGCAACTGGCCGCTGACCAGGGTGAAGCGCGACGGCGCGCACAGTGGGCTGTTGCAGTAGGCGGAGTCGAATACCACGGCCTGCTCGGCCAGGCGGCTCAGGTGGGGCATTTGGATTGGCGAGGGGGCGTAGATCGGCAGCAGGGGCGCGGCCATCTGGTCGGCCATTATGAACAGGATATTCGGGCGCTTCATGGTTGGCTTCCATCGTTCAGGGTTATGCGAACCGCTTGCCTACCAAGATGCGACTGTGGATAACATGGGTAAAGCCCATGGCGGGCAATGACTGGGATTAGCCAAGCTTATGTTTGAGCACCTTGCCGCGTTCTCGCTCGATGCCCTGCGTGTGTTCGAGGCCGCCGCCCGCCTGCGGGGGTTTACCGCTGCGGCGACGGAGTTGGGCACCACCCAGCCGGCAGTGAGCCAGCAGGTCAAGCGCTTGGAGGCGCAGCTGGGCGCGCGGTTGTTCGACCGGATCTACCGGGGAATAGAACTGACCGAGGCGGGCCAGCTGCTGTTCGAACAGGTTCATCAGGGTTTGCAGGCCATGGACGATGGCATTGCCCAGGTCAGTGGCCGCGGTCAGCGCGAAGTGCTGCAGGTAGCCACTGATTTCGCCTTTGCGGCGTTCTGGCTGATGCCAAGGTTGCAGCGCTTTCATGAGGCGAATCCACAGGTTGATGTGAGCCTTGTGACCGGCGAGCGCAGTCAGGGCATGTTGCGGCCTGATATCGATGTGGCGGTGCTGTTCGGCGATGGGCGCTTCCACCAGGGCGAAAGCAGATGGCTGTTCGACGAAGAAGTATTTCCGGTCTGCAGCCCTCGGCTGATTCATGGCAAACCCTTGTCAGCCGTGGCTTTGCAACGATTGCCCTTGCTACATTTGCGGGGCGAGCAAGCCAGCCGCTGGTTTGATTGGGCGGGGGTGTTTCGAGGGTTGGGAGTGGACAGCCCACCCCCTTCTGGCCAGTTGCGCTTCGATAACTATACGTTGCTGATCCAGGCTGCGATTGCTGGGCAAGGTGTTGCCATTGGCTGGCGGCACCTGGTCGATGGCTTGGTGGAACAGGGTTTGCTGTGTCGGCCGCTAGAGCAGAGCCTCAAGTCGAGTCGGGGCTATTATGTGGTTTTGCCGCCGCGCAAACGGCGTGGCGCGTTGATCGAGCGGTTTGTCGACTGGCTGGAGCAAGAGCGCAGGGGCAAGCCGTAGTGCATTCAGGAGTTACCGTGCAGAGAATCAAGGGCTATCACGCCCATGTCTATTACGACGCGTCCACCATGGACCAAGCTCGCGAGTTGTGTGAGGAGGCGGCGCGGCTGTTTCCCGTGACCATGGGGCGCATGCACCAGAAGCCGGTCGGGCCGCACCCGGACTGGAGCTGCCAGCTGGCGTTCGGGCCGGAGGTGGTCGGGGTGGTATTGCCTTGGTTGGCGCTGTATCGGAAGGGATTGGTGGTGTTTCTACACCCGGAAACCGGTGATGAGCTGGCGGACCACCGGGATCATGCGATCTGGATGGGGGCTGTGCGGCCGCTGGATCTTTCGATTTTCGGGGGGTAGGTTTGCAGGCCTCATCGCCGGCAAGCCGGCTCCCACAGGTACAGATTGAACCCTGTGGGAGCCGGCTTGCCGGCGATGAAAGCGACGCGGATCAGCGGCGAGCGCCGCGCACACCTTCAGCCAGTGCCGAGCACAGGCTCAGCACATCCTTCACGGCCTGATCGGCAGTTTCGGCCTTGGCGATCTTGTCGACCAACGCCGAACCCACCACCACGCCATCGGCCAGGCGGGCGATAGCTGCAGCCTGCTCTGGAGTCCGAATACCGAAACCAACGCTGATCGGCAGGTCGGTATGCCGGCGCAGGCGGGCAATGGCTTCGGTCACATGTTCGGTAGTCGCCGAACCGGCACCGGTCACACCCGCTACGGAGACGTAGTAGACGAAGCCGGAGCTGCGCTCCAGTACGCGCGGCAGGCGCGCATCGTCGGTGGTCGGGGTGGTCAGGCGGATGAAGTCGATGCCTGCGGTCTGGGCCGGGGTGGCCAGCTCCGCGTCGTGCTCTGGTGGCAGGTCGACGATGATCAGGCCATCGACACCCGCCTCTTTCGCTTCGGCGACGAACTTTTCCACGCCAAAGCGGTGGATCGGGTTGTAGTAGCCCATCAACACGATCGGCGTGGTCTGGTTGCCAACGCGGAACTCGCGGACCATCTGCAGGGTTTTGGCCAAGGTTTGGCCTGCCTCCAGGGCGCGCAGGGTGGCCAACTGAATGGCGACGCCGTCGGCCATCGGGTCGGTGAACGGCATGCCCAGCTCGATCACGTCTGCACCGGCTTCGGGCAGACCTTTCAGAATCTGCAGCGAGGCGTCGTAGCCTGGGTCGCCAGCGGTAACGAAGGTGACCAGCGCCGAGCGGCCTTCGGCCTTCAGTTCGGCGAAGCGTTGTTCAAGACGGCTCATGCCTGTTTCTCCTGGGCGGCCATGTGATTCATCACGGTTTGCATGTCTTTGTCACCACGGCCTGACAGGCAGATGACCATCAGGTGGTCCTTGGGCAGGGTCGGCGCACGCTTGATGGCTTCAGCCAGGGCGTGGGAGCTTTCCAGGGCCGGGATGATGCCTTCGAGGCGGCAGGTTGCGTGGAAGGCGTCGAGGGCTTCGTCGTCGGTGATGCTGACGTACTCCACGCGCTTCACTTCGTGCAGGTAGGCGTGCTCCGGGCCGATGCCTGGGTAGTCGAGGCCTGCGGAAATCGAGTGGGCGTCGGTGATCTGGCCGTCGTCGTCCTGCAGCAGGTAGGTGCGGTTGCCGTGCAGCACGCCCGGAACGCCGCCGTTGAGGCTGGCGGCATGCTTGTCGGTGTCCACGCCATGGCCACCGGCCTCGACGCCGATGATCTGCACGCTGGTGTCATCGAGGAAGTCGTGGAACAGGCCCATGGCGTTGGAACCACCACCGACGCAGGCGATCAGGCTGTCGGGCAGGCGACCTTCCTTCTCTTGCAGCTGGGCGCGGGTTTCCTTGCCGATGATCGACTGGAAGTCGCGGACCATGGCCGGGTATGGGTGCGGGCCGGCCACGGTGCCGATCAGGTAGAAGGTGTCTTCGACGTTGGTGACCCAGTCGCGCAGGGCTTCGTTCATGGCGTCTTTCAGGGTGCCGGTGCCGGCGGTGACCGGGACAATCTCGGCGCCCAGCAGCTTCATGCGGAACACGTTGGCCTGCTGACGCTCGATGTCGGTGGCACCCATGTAGATCACACAAGGCAGACCGAAGCGTGCGGCGACGGTGGCAGTGGCCACGCCGTGCATGCCGGCGCCGGTTTCGGCGATCAGGCGTTTCTTGCCCATGCGCTTGGCCAGCAGCACCTGGCCGATGCAGTTGTTCACCTTGTGCGCGCCGGTGTGGTTGAGTTCTTCACGCTTGAAGAAAATCTTCGCACCGCCGCAGTGTTCGGTCAGGCGCTCGGCGAAGTACAGCGGGTTCGGGCGGCCGATGTAATCGCGCTGGAAGTAGGCCAGCTCTTCGAGGAACTTGGGGTCGGCCTTGGCGGCTTCGTATTCGCGAGCCAGGTCCAGCACCAGGGGCATGAGGGTTTCGGCCACGTAGCGGCCGCCGAACGAGCCGAACAGGCCGTTGGCATCGGGGCCGGCGCGGTATTGGGTCTGGGTCATGGTGCGCTCCAAGGCGTGATCAAAGGGGTATGGGCTTTACTCTAACCACGACAAGCCCGGCTGAAAACCGATAAGATTGCTTAAACCTGTCAGAAAATCTCACACGTAAATGGCTCAGGATCTCCCTCCCCTCAATGCCCTGCGGGCCTTCGAGGCTGCCGCCAGGCTCAATAGTGTCAGCCAAGCGGCCGAAGTGCTGCATGTGACCCATGGTGCCGTCAGTCGGCAGATCAAGGTGCTTGAAGAGCACTTGGGCGTGGCCCTGTTCGTCAAGGACGGGCGTGGCATCAAACTCACAGATGCCGGCGTGCGCCTGCGTGACGCCAGCTTTGATGCCTTCGACCGCTTGCGCGGCGTGTGCGCCGAGCTGAGTCGAGATGTCGGCGAAGCGCCGTTCGTCCTGGGTTGTTCAGGCAGCCTGCTGGCGCGCTGGTTCATCCCGAGGCTTGGGCGGCTCAAGGCGGATTTGCCGGAACTGCGTCTGCACTTGTCTGCCGGTGAAGGCGACCTGGACCCACGGCGGCCAGGGCTGGATGCCTTGCTGGTGTATGCCGAGCCGCCGTGGCCAGCAGATATGCAGGTACATGTGCTGGCCGAGGAACGCATCGGGCCAGTGCTGAGCCCGCACTTCAGCGGCTACGAGCGCTTGCGCGCCGCACCAGCCAAGGCCTTGCTGGAGGAAGCGCTGCTGCATACCACATCACGGCCGCAAGCCTGGCCAACCTGGGTCGAGCAGCAGGGACTGGCCCCTGGCGCATTGAAATACGGGCAGGCGTTCGAGCACTTGTATTACTTGCTGGAGGCGGCCGTTGCGGGCTTGGGTGTAGCGATTGCACCGCAACCACTGGTGGCTGATGACCTGCGCGCCGGGCGTCTGAGTGCGCCCTGGGGCTTTTCGCCAACCCCCGCAGCACTGGCGCTTTGGGTGCCTCGGCGCGCCGCGGATGGGCGCGCCGAGCAACTGGCGCAGTGGCTGCGTCGTGAACTGCAGCGGCAGGCGGGTTAGTTGCGACGGGACAACAGGTAAGCGGCCAGCAGACCGAGTGCTCCCACCGCTACGCCAGTGGTCGTCCACGGATGCTGCTGCGCGTAGTCACGGGTGGCGATTCCGGTCTGGCGGGTACGGGTCTTCACTTCCTCATAGGCATCGCTCAGCAGGCTTCGCGAATGCTTCAGCGCGCTTTCGGCGTTGCTGCGGATGGCCTTCACCGACTTCTGGGACTCCTCGGATGCATCGTGCTTGAGGTTTTCCAGGGTTTTCAGAAGGCTTTCGATCTCCGCTTCCATGCTTTCCAGGGATGCTTTGCGCAGCGAGTTGCGGTGCATGTTGACTCTCCTTTGCAGTGTGGACTGTACAGATTGCGACTGCGCCACCAGGCAAAAGTGCGATCGAATTATTGGCCATGGTTGCAGTTCGCAGGTAAACCAGGCCCGCACTGCTAGGCTGAATCTCACCGTCATTCAAGGAGAGCGCTCATGTCCGATCATCACACCTACAAGAAGATCGAGCTGGTGGGGTCGTCACCCAATAGCATCGAAGAGGCGATCAACAATGCCCTGGCCGAAGCTAGCAAGAGCATCAAACACCTGGAATGGTTCGAAGTGGTCGACACCCGGGGCCACATCCGCGACAACAAGGCTGCCCACTTCCAGGTCACGCTCAAGGTGGGCTTCCGTATCGCCAATAGCTGAAACATGATCGGGATGGAAATTCCCGGTGTCATGGCGTTATAACTCTGGAGGGTGCCTGGGCGGCGCCCTTCTGGTCTTTTCTCATCTGAAACAAGGAATGCAGTCGATGAAGAAACTGATTCTTGCAGCTGGTCTGCTGGCGCTGGCGAGTGGTGCGATGGCGGCCGGGAAGCCGTGCGAGGAACTCAAGGCGGAGATTGCTGCCAAGCTGGATGCCAAAGGGGTGAAGGGCTACACGCTGGAGATCGTCAACAAAGGTGATCCGGCGGGTAAGGTGGTCGGGACATGTGAAGGCGGCAACAAAGAAATCGTTTACCGACGCGGGTGAGTGGTGGCCCATTCGCGGGTGAACCCGCTCCCACAGGTACAGCAAAGGCTGTAACCCTGTAGGATCCGGCTTGCCTGCGATTGGACGCTACTCGCCCTTCAAGGCCTGCGCCAGCAATTCATACGACCGAACCCGGTCTGCATGCTCATACAGATCGCAGGTAAAGATCAGCTCATCCGCGCCAGTCTGCTCCAGCAGCACTTCCACTTTGGCCCGCACCTTCTGCGGGCTGCCGATCATCGCCAAGCCCAGGAAACTGCCCACCGCGTCCCGCTCATGGGGCAGCCACAGCCCGTCCATGGTCGGCACCGGTGCCCGTTGCATCAGGCTTTGGCCGCGAATCAGGGCGAGAATGCGTTGGTAGACCGACGTAGCCAGGTACTCGGCCTTTTCGTCGGTTTCTGCCACTACCATCGGCACCCCGAGCATCACATAAGGCTTGTCCAGCACCGTAGATGGCTTGAAGTGGTCGCGGTAGATACGGATGGCCTCGTGCATGTAGCGCGGCGCGAAGTGTGATGCGAAGGCATAGGGCAGCCCGCGCATGCCTGCCAGCTGGGCACTGAAAAGGCTGGAACCGAGCAGCCAGAGCGGCACATCGGTGTCGTGGCCGGGCACGGCGATCACTTTTTGATCAGGTGTGCGTGGCCCGAGGTAGCGTGACAACTCTTCGACATCGTCGGGGAAGTCGTCGGCACTGCCGGAGCGTTCACGGCGCAGGGCCCTGGCGGTCATCTGGTCGGAACCCGGCGCGCGTCCCAGGCCCAGATCGATGCGGCCCGGATAGAGGCTGGCCAAGGTGCCGAACTGCTCGGCGATCACCAGTGGCGCATGGTTGGGCAGCATGATGCCGCCGGAGCCGACACGGATGGTCGATGTGCCACCGGCCAGATAGCCGATCAGCACTGAGGTGGCCGAACTGGCGATGCCGTCCATATTGTGGTGTTCGGCGACCCAGAAGCGGTTGTAGCCGAAGCGCTCGACGTGTTGCGCCAGGTCCAGTGAGTTGCGCAGCGACTGCGCCGGGCCGCCGTCGGCGCGGACTGGCACCAGGTCGAGGGTGGAAATTTTCAGGTCACGCAGCTTCGTCATCGGTGCCTCCGTAAGAGTGGTTGGCCAGAGGCCATTTCAACTCTGTATGGGCACATTCGACGGTTTCAACATGCGCTGGCCGATTAGTCTGAACTTGCTGTGAGGCGGTGACCTCTGAACCCATAAGTACCTAACCCTGCGTTCAGGAGGCATCATGAAGAAGACGGCATCGGCAATCTGGCAAGGTGGCTTGAAAGATGGCAAGGGCTTTCTGTCCACGGAAAGTGGGGCTCTCAAGCAGAACCCTTACGGTTTCAATACCCGATTTGAAGGCTCGCCCGGCACCAACCCCGAAGAGTTGATTGGCGCAGCCCACGCCGGCTGTTTTTCGATGGCCCTGTCCATGCTGCTGGGCGAGGCAGGCCTTACCGCTGAGCGCATCGATACCATTGCTGAAGTCACCCTGGACAAACAACCCGATGGCTTTGCCATCACTGCGGTGCACCTGATCCTGAGGGCCAAGGTGCCTGGGGCCAGCGAGGCACAATTTCTGGATATCGCCAACATGGCCAAGGCGGGTTGCCCGGTGTCGAAGGTGCTCAACGCGCACATCAGCCTGGACGCCTTGCTGGTGGGCTAAGCGGCGCAACAGCGGCGGTTTGCGATAGTCTAAACAGCGTTGGCAGCAAGACTGCCCTATCAGGAGCTGTTCCATGATTCGCTTAGCAATCGCCGTGCTGGCTTCTCTGGTTGCCACATCCACACTGGCGGCGGTCAAACCGTGCGAGGAACTCAAGGCCGAGATCGAAGCGAAGATCCAGGCGCGAGGCGTTATGTCCTACACCTTGGAAATCGTGCCTAACAGTGAGGTCAAGGACCAGAACATGGTCGTGGGCACCTGCGATGGCGGGACCAAGAAAATCATCTACCAGAAGAACGACCGCTAGACCGCCAGAAGGCAGGGCCGCCTGGCGGCCCCACGCATTCAGGGTATGCAGAACACCCTGCTGGGTTCGTTCACCAGCACCTTGCGGTTGGCGTCATACAGCAGCACCTGGGGTTCCATCACCGGCGCCCTGGCCTCCAGGCGATAACGCTCACCGGCTTTGAAGTCGTCAAAGCGTACGGTCAGGTAGCAGGTGCGATCCCTGGGCTGGGACATGACGCCACCGGAGTAGATTTCGTAATCGAAACGTACCACCAGTTCATGCTTGCCAGGCGTGACCTGGAAAAAACGACCATCCTCCAGGCGCTTGCCATCAAGGCGGTCGGCCATGATGACCCGGCCGGGGGTCATGGTATAGAGGTCGACCCAGGCCTGCTTGGGGTCGGCGGGCGGCAAGGGGCTGGCGCAAGCCCCCAGTGCGCTGAGGGCGATCAGCATCATAGGCTGGCGCATGGCGAAACTCCCGCTTGCGGTTCACAAGCTACAAGCATAGCGCCGTTCAGCGTGTTCAGGTACGTTGACAGCCCGCTGGCAGGCCTTGCCCGACCAGTTTTTGTTGCTGGTCGTAGAGTTTGATCCAGGGGCGGAAACCGATGCTGCCGGCTTGCATCTGGTACCGCTGGCCAGCACTGAAATCCTTGAATGTCAGGTTGAGCTGGCAATCGCGCCACAGAGGCTCGCTGACAGGGCCGATATTGCTCGGGATTACCGGGAACTGGTAACGCACAGTCAGTTCGTGGCTGCCGGGCGCCACTTCGAAATAGCGTTTGTCGGCCCACTCGCGCTCGTCTACCTGAATGGCGTGCAGCGAAGTGTCATCACCTGGGGCGAGATCGACCCAGGCCTGGTTGGGGTCTGGAGTCGGCAGCGTCGAACAGGCGGACAACAGCAGCAGTGAGCTGACGGCAAACAGTGGACGCATGGCGAAACTCCCCCTTGGCAAGATAGTCTTGGAGCGCATCGGCCGTGAGCGAGTAGATAGCCCAAGATGGTTCGACTTCTTCTTTTCAAGCGCTCAGGCTCTGGGCCACTCGACCGCGTTTCTACCCGTTTGGTTCCCCTGTTGGCGGCGCTTCTGCTGAACGGTTGTGCCAGTGTGGGGTACTACGGCCAGCTGGCTCAGGGCCAATGGCAGTTGTTGAGCGCCCGGCAACCGGTTGCACAAGTCATCGCCGACCCGGCTACCACTGCACCGTTGCGCGCGCGTCTGGAGCACGCCGAACTGGCCAGGGCGTTTGCCAGCGACAAGCTGAAACTGCCAGACAACGGTAGTTATCGGGTTTACGCCGATCTGGGGCGGCCCTTCGTGGTGTGGAACGTGTTTGCCACCCCAGAGCTGTCACTGCAGCCAGTGACCCATTGCTTTCCCATCGCAGGTTGCGTGGCCTATCGTGGCTACTATCGCCAGGGCGCGGCGCGCGGTGCGGCAGCAGTGATGCGCCAAGAAGGCATGGACGTGTATGTCGGCGGGGTGCAGGCGTATTCGACGCTGGGCTGGTTCGATGACCCGATCCTGTCGTCGATGGTTGGTTGGGGGGATGAGCGTCTGGCTGCGCTGATCTTCCACGAGTTGGCCCATCAACGGGTCTATGTGAAGGACGACACCGAATTCAACGAGTCATTTGCCACCTTCGTCGAGCAGGAAGGATCGCGGCAATGGCACGTGGCGCGTGGGTTTGCAACGATTCGGGATAGTCAGGTGCAGCAGCGTGACCAGTTCACGCGGCTGGTCCTGGCCAGTCGCGAGCGACTTCAGGCGATTTATGCCGGGCCGTTGGATGATGCGCACAAGCGTGTCGCCAAGCAGGCGGAGTTCGAGCGTTTGCGCCTGGAGTACCGGGTGCTGCGCGACAGCCAGTGGGGCGGGGACAAGCGTTATGACGCCTGGGTGTATGGGCCGATGAACAATGCCAAGCTGTTGCCGTTTGGGCTGTATGACCAGTGGGTACCGGCCTTTGCGGCGTTGTTCAAGGAAGTCGATGGCGATTGGGCGCGGTTCTATGGACGGGTCGAGGCGCTTGGGCGGTTGCCCGTTGAGGAGCGCAAGGCGGCGTTGCGGCGGTTGGCAGGCAATTGAGATATTGGGGCTGCTTTGCAGCCCATCGCCGGCTTCGCCAGCTCCCACAGAGTACGCTTCATGCCGTAGGAGCTGGCAAAGCCGGCGATGGGCCGCAAAGCAGCCCCAATATCCATCAAGCCTTGATAAATGCCTGGTGCATCTCGGCCAGGGTCGGGAAGTGGTACGCCGGCTCCTGTGCCATCAGCTCCTCCTGGCTACCAAACCCATACCCCACCGCTACTGCTTGAAGCCCATTGCTGCGGGCCCCGATCAAGTCGTGCTTGCGGTCGCCGATCATCAAGGTGTCGGCCGGGTCCAGCCCTTCTTCGTCGAGCAAATGACGAATCAGCTCCACTTTGTTGGTACGAGTGCCATCCAGCTCACTGCCGTAGATCACCTTGAAATGGTGGTCGAAGGCAAAGTGACGGGCAATTTCTCGGGCGTATACCCAGGGCTTGGAGGTGGCGATGTACAGCGTGCGGCCTTGCCCACTGAGGGTTTCAAGCAACTCAGGCACCCCGTCGAACACCAAGTTCTCGTACAGCCCGGTGACTTTGAAACGCTCGCGGTAGAAGTTCACCGCATCCCACGCCTTGGCCTCGTCGAAGTCGTAGAACTGCATGAAGGCCTGCAGCAGGGGCGGGCCGATGAAGTGTTCGAGGCGGGTCAGGTCCGGCTCGTCGATACCCAGCTTGGCCAATGCGTACTGGATCGAGCGGGTGATGCCCTCGCGCGGGTCGGTCAGGGTGCCATCGAGGTCGAAGAGGATGTTTTGCTGGTGCATGGTCTTCTCGGGGTTCGTATTCATTCCGGGCGATCGTAGCCTTCGGCCAGGTGCTGGTCCTTGAGCTTCACGTAATTGCTGGCGCTATAAGGGAAAAAGGCGCGCTCCTTGTCAGTCAGCGGCCGGGCCTGTTTCACCGGGCTGCCAACGTACAGGTAGCCGCTTTCCAGGCGCTTGCCGGGCGGTACCAGGCTGCCCGCGCCGATGATCACTTCATCCTCGACGATGGCGCCATCCATGATGGTGCTGCCCATGCCGACCAGGATGCGATTGCCCAGTGTGCAGCCATGCAGCATCACCTTGTGGCCAATGGTGACGTCGTCGCCGATGATCAGCGGGAACCCGTCGGGGTTGAACGGCCCTGCATGGGTGATGTGCAGCACGCTGGCGTCCTGCACGCTGGTGCGTGCGCCGATGCGGATGCGGTGCATGTCGCCGCGGATCACCGTCAGTGGCCAGACCGAGCTGTCTTCGCCGATCTCGACATCGCCCAGCACCACCGCCGAACGGTCGACAAAGGCCCGTGGTCCAACTTTCGGAGTGTGTTGCTGGAAGCTTCGGATGGCCATGATAGCGTCTCTCATCTGTGCCGATAGGCAGGCTGCCTGCTGCGGTCGGCGTCGATTGTAATTAAGATGGTCCAGTGTTTCTTCTGCCAAGGTATCCAAACCGTGAGTGCGAACAACCCGCTTCTGCAGTCCTACGATCTGCCGCCCTTCTCGGCGATCCGTGCCGAACATGTGCTGCCGGCGATCGAAGAGATCCTGGCCGACAACCGTAAAGCCATTGCCGATATCCTCGAAAAGCAGGGCAAGCAGCCGACCTGGGCCGGCCTGGTGCTGGCGATGGACGAGCTCAATGACCGTCTGGGCGCCGCCTGGAGCCCGGTTAGCCACCTCAATGCGGTGTGCAACAGCAAGGAATTGCGCGAGGCCTATGAGTCCTGCCTCCCTGCGCTGAGTGCCTACTCTACCGAACTGGGGCAGAACCGTGCGCTGTTCGACGCTTACCAGGCGCTGATCGACAGCCCGCAAGCCGTCGGTTTCGACGTGGCCCAGAAAACCATCCTTGAGCATGCCCTGCGTGACTTCCGTCTGTCGGGTATCGACTTGCCTACCGACAAGCAGCAGCGCTATGCCGAAGTGCAGAGCAAGCTGAGCGAGCTGGGCAGCCGTTTCTCCAACCAGCTGCTCGATGCCACCCAGGCGTGGACCAAGCATGTCACCGACGAAGCGGCCCTGGCCGGACTGACCGACTCGGCCAAGGCGCAAATGGCTGCCGCCGCCCAGGCCAAGGGCCTCGACGGCTGGCTGATCACGCTGGAATTCCCCAGCTATTACGCCGTCATGACCTACGCCAGCGACCGCGCCCTGCGTGAAGAGCTGTACGCCGCCTATTGCACCCGTGCTTCGGACCAGGGCCCTAACGCCGGCCAATTCGACAACGGCCCGGTGATGGGCGAAATCCTCGACCTGCGCCAGGAGTTGGCCGAACTGCTCGGCTACAAGAACTACGCCGACCTGAGCCTGGCCACCAAGATGGCCGAGTCCAGTGACCAGGTGCTGAGTTTCCTGCGTGACCTGGCCAAGCGTTCCAAGCCGTTCGCCGCCCAGGACCTGCAGCAGCTCAAGGCCTACGCGGCAGAACAAGGCTGCCCGGAACTGGCCAGCTGGGACGCCGGCTACTTCGGCGAGAAGCTGCGCGAACAGCGCTACAGCGTGTCTCAGGAAACCCTGCGTGCCTACTTCCCGATCGACAAGGTGCTGTCCGGCCTGTTCAGCATCGTCCAGCGCCTTTACGGCATCGAGATTGCCGAGCTCAAGGGCTTCGACACCTGGCACCCCGATGTACGTCTGTTCGAGATCAAGGAAAACGGCCAGCACGTCGGCCGCTTCTTCTTCGACCTTTACGCCCGCGCCAACAAGCGTGGCGGCGCCTGGATGGACGGCGCCCGCGACCGTCGTCGCACCGCCGCTGGCGAGTTGCAGAGCCCTGTGGCCAACCTGGTGTGCAACTTCACCCCGGCAGCACCTGGTAAACCCGCACTGCTGACCCACGATGAAGTCACTACGCTGTTCCACGAGTTTGGTCATGGCCTGCACCATCTGCTGACCCGCATCGAGCATGCCGGTGTATCCGGTATCAACGGCGTAGCTTGGGACGCAGTCGAGCTGCCGAGCCAGTTCATGGAAAACTGGTGCTGGGAGCCGGAAGGCCTGGCGCTGATCTCCGGCCATTACGAGTCTGGTGCCGCCCTGCCCCAGGACCTACTGGACAAGATGCTGGCGGCCAAGAACTTCCAGTCCGGCATGATGATGGTGCGTCAGCTGGAATTCTCGCTGTTCGACTTCGAGCTGCACGCCAACCATGGCGACGGCCGCAGTGTGCTGGAAGTGCTCGAAGGCGTGCGCGACGAAGTCTCGGTGATGCGTCCGCCGGCCTACAACCGCTTCCCCAACAGCTTCGCGCACATCTTCGCCGGTGGTTATGCCGCAGGCTATTACAGCTACAAGTGGGCTGAAGTGCTGTCGGCCGATGCGTTCTCGCGCTTCGAGGAAGAAGGCGTGCTCAACGCCGAGACAGGCCGTGCATTCCGTGAGGCGATCCTGGCTCGTGGCGGTTCGCGCGAGCCGATGGTGCTGTTCGTCGACTTCCGTGGCCGTGAACCTTCCATCGATGCGTTGCTGCGCCATAGTGGCTTGAGCGAGGACGCAGCGGCATGAGCGAGGTAGTCGTGAACAAGACCAAGAAGCGCTTTATCGCCGGGGCCGTCTGCCCGGCGTGCAGCGAGCCGGACAAGCTGATGATGTGGAGCGAGGACGACGTCCCGCATCGCGAGTGCGTGGCCTGTGGTTTCACCGACACCCTGAACGAACAGGGCCTGTCGGTGCCGAAGGAGCTGGGTACCCGCGTCAACCAGCTGGCGCCCAAGGCAGCACCTGCCAAGGTGCAGACGGTGCAATTCTTCCCTAATCCGAAGCTGAAAAAACCGGCTGAATGAGGCCGTGATGCCACCTGGGCCTCAAGCCCGGGTGGCATGCTCCATCTCCGCTCAACCGGGTGGTACATAGTCACGCCATCGGTTGCCCTCAAAGTGCGCATGCTCGCTTGCTCTTTAATCCGAGCAAGGCAACGCACCATGGATACCAACAATCCATTTCTGCAAAACAGCAACACACCGCTGGACTACAGCGCGGTGACACTCGACAACATGCGCGCTGCATTCGATTACGTGCTGCAAGCCCATGAGCAAGGTATTGCGCGGATCATCGACGCTCAACAGGCGCTTCCTACCTGGGACGACTTCGTGTTGGCGGTCGATGAACTGGATGCCCGGTTGCTAGGGGTGCTCAACGCGACTGTGCCGCTGGTAGGCAAAAACGGGGACTGGGGCAACGCCATTATCGGTTTCTACGGCAAGGTTCTCGAACGCTTTGACCAGAAGCTAACCGACAGCAGGCTGCAAGCACTGTATGAGCGTTTGGCCATGAGTGCCAACGGCGTGAATCTGGATGCACAGAAGCGCGCTACCCTGCGCTGGTACCTCGACAAGTTCGCCGCCAGTGGGACATCTCTCGACGCTGACAAAAAGGCCCGCCTGGCCGAGTTGCAGAAGCAGATCACCGCCTTGCGTGGGAGCTATCTGCAGAACCTCAATCGCCCCGGGCTGGTCATCCAGGATGAAGCCGAACTGCGTGGTGTTCCACAACGAGTACGTGACGAGCTGGCATCTCGAGCGCAAGCGGCGGGAGAGCAAGGTTGGCTGATCGCTTGTGAGAACGCAGTCACTGATTCAGTGCTCATGTACGCGGAACATCGCCCGCTACGTGAAAGCGTCTACCGTGCCTATAACCTTCGCGGTGTCAGCGAAGATCACCAGCAGGACAATGGCATGCTCCTGCAGCGTCTGGCTGAACTGCTGGATGAAAAAGCGCGTTTGCTCGGTTTTGCCAACCACCCTGAGCTGAGCCTGCAAGCCAAAAGTGCGGGGGCACCTGTAGAGGTGAATGCGTTCCTTCACGACTTGGCCGACAGCTTGCGGCCGGCCATGGCACAGCGTCGTTCATTGATCGAGCGCCAGGCTACGGCACAGGGTTTAAGCAGACTTGAGCCCTGGGATATCAGTTACCTGCAGGAGCAATCCCGAGCGTCGACCAAAGTGCTTTCCACTGAGTCCTTGCGCGAGTTCTTCCCGTTGTCAGCCGTGGTATCGGCATTGACTCGACTGGCCGAGAAGCTGTTTGGTCTTGTACTCATGCCAAAGCCGTTCGCCACCTGGGATGGCAGTGTGCTGACCTTTGAAGCATGGCAAGACAACGCCTTGATTGGCTTTTTGTACCTGGATGCGGTGCAACATCCAGGCAAGCAACCGGACATGGTAAGCACCACTTACATACGCAACCGTCGAGTCAATGCCGAAGGTATCTACCAAAAGGCCGCCGTTGCAGTGTTCATCGACATTCCAGCCGCAGTCGATGGGGGGCAGCCGCTACTTGACCACCTGTCTCTGCGCAAGCTCTACCATGAGTTCGGTCACGCCTTGCACCATTTGCTGGTACGTACGAGCAACTATGTGCTGTCCAATGTGACCGAGCTCGGCACCGATGGTGTCGAGCTGTTTGGCAAATTGTTCGAGCGTTGGGTGTGGGACGCAGGTTATCTGGTGGAGATTTCGTCGCATCACCGAAATGGCAGCAAGCTGACTCAGGAGCGGGTCAAGGAATGCCTGGGCCGTTTAAGGCAGGACGGCCTGGAGGAGGCAGCTCGCGATCTGAGCCTTGCACTGTTCGACCTTGATTTGCATGCCACACCGAAGGACGGCAGAACCCTTGAGCAGCGTCTCACGGATGCCCGCGAGCGTTGCGGGTATTGGCCGTTGGCTGATTTCGAACATCCCGTGCATGCCTTCCAGCACTTGGTAAGCGGCTATGACGCAGGTTATTACGCTTATCTGTGGTCGGATGTGCATGCCTTCGACCTGTTCACCCGTTTCGAGGCGCAAGGCTTGCTCGACCGCGACACCGGACGGGCCCTGCAGGAAACGTTGTTCGCCCCAGGTGCCTCACGCTCGCTGCGTGAAGGTATCGAGGCGTTCCTTGGGCGTTCGCCGAGCCATTTGCCCTACCTGCGCTGGCATGGCGTGAATTGACGCTGCACTGACCAAAGGGGCTGGAAGATTCATCGGTACTGGTGCACTGTATGTAAATACAGTATTGAGGTGAGCGATGATTCCTCCAGCGCCGCAAAAGGGCCGTGGCACGGTTCACAATCCGCACAACCGCTTCGCCCCGAGCCAATCGGTGGCGGAGGATGACGGTTGGTATCAGGAGGTACCTCTTACCCAAGGCACCGAGGTGAGAGTCGAAAAGGCCAAGTCGGTCATCAGCCGCAACACCTCTCCCGACCTGCCCTTCGATCGTTCCATCAACCCCTATCGTGGCTGTGAGCACGGCTGCATCTACTGTTATGCCCGCCCCTCTCATGCTTACTGGGACTTGTCCCCAGGCCTGGATTTCGAAACCAAGCTGATCGCCAAGACCAACGCTGCCGAGGTGCTTGAGCAGCAATTGAGCAAGCCGGGTTATGTCTGCGCTCCAATCAATTTGGGTTCCAACACCGACCCATACCAGCCCATCGAGCGCGAACAGCAGCTGACTCGGCGCCTGCTTGAAGTGTTATTACGCTTTCGCCACCCGGTCACCATCGTCACCAAGGGGGCGTTGGTGTTGCGTGATCTTGATCTGTTGGCGGAGATGGCCAGCCAGCGCCTGGTGAAGGTGATGATCAGCCTTACCACGCTGGATGACGAGCTCAAACGGGTACTTGAACCGCGTGCGGCGGCGCCCAAGGCACGGTTAAGGGCGATTCGTGTTCTGCGCGAAGCGGGTGTGCCGGTAGGCGTGCTGTGTTCCCCGATCATTCCGATGATCAACGACAGTGAACTGGAGCACCTGCTGGAAGCCGCGAAGGAAGCTGGCGCCCAGAGTGCAGCCTACATGATGCTGCGCCTGCCATTGGAGGTGGCGCCGCTGTTCGAGCAGTGGCTGCTCGACCATTACCCGCAACGTGCGACACATGTGCTCAGCCTGATCCGCCAGAGCCGTGGCGGTGAACTCTACGACAGCCGGTTCGGGGCGCGTATGCGTGGAGAGGGGGTGTTCGCCGAGCTGCTGGCCCAGCGCTTCGCCAGAACGATGCGACGGCTGGCGTTCGAAAGCCGCGAGGCACAAGGCTTGGACTGTTCGGCTTTTTGCCCGCCGGGTGGGCAGATGGCGTTGTTCTGACCCACCGAGGGTGTGCGGGTGCATTCAATTTGGCTAATAGCAGCCAATAATTTCACTCATGGGGCTTGGCGGTTGATGCTTTTTTGCTATTATTCAGTTCCCGCCTGTATGGCCTGGAACGCTTGTTCTAGAGCCTTCGAATTCAGTTTCAATTAAGTTTTCCCCGCTAGCGTAGGCAATCAGTCAACAGCGACTGTGATTAATGGCCCGTGCGCGTCATCTAAATCCCTGCATAGCCAGAATCTTTCACCGGTAAAATGGATTTACCTACAAACCGTCAAGAGGATGAATCATGCCCGTCAAGGACCCATCCAAGGTCGCTCCGGAGGCCCCCGCCGAGAGCGCCGATGCCGCCCTGAAGCACATTGTCGACGGCTTCCTGCGCTTTCACCATGACGTCTTCCCCGAGCAGCAAGAGCTGTTCAAGAAGCTCGCCACCGCGCAAAAGCCCCGCGCCATGTTCATCACCTGTGCCGACTCGCGCATCGTTCCCGAGCTGATCACCCAGAGTTCGCCGGGCGACCTGTTCGTGACCCGTAACGTCGGCAACGTGGTCCCACCCTATGGTCAGATGAACGGTGGTGTTTCTACCGCGATCGAATACGCGGTGCTCGCCCTGGGCGTGCATCACATCATCGTCTGCGGCCACTCCGACTGCGGTGCCATGCGTGCCGTGCTCAACCCGGGTTCGCTGGAGAAGATGCCAACCGTCAAGGCCTGGCTGCGCCACGCCGAAGTCGCCCGTACGGTGGTCGAGGACAACTGCTCCTGTGGCAGTGAGCACGAGACCATGCAGGTGGTGACCAAGGAAAACGTCATCGCCCAGTTGCACCACCTGCGCACGCACCCTTCGGTTGCTTCGCGCCTGGCGGCGGGCCAGCTGTTCATCCATGGCTGGATCTACGATATCGAGACCAGTCAGATCGAAGCCTACGACGCTGCAAGCGACAGCTTCCTGCCGCTCACCGCCGGTGAGCCGATCCCCTGCGCGACCCCGAGAGGCCGCTACTAAGCGACCCTGACACCCGCAATACCTTGATTGCCGACTGCACCCCAAAGGGGTGCGGTACGGCCTTCTGCCGCCTTGAAATCCCCTGACTGCCTTGCCGGCAACGCTGCTGGCGGCCCGCGCCTGCGCGCTTGTCAGGGGCCAATGTGCCTATGGCCAGAGGAATGGCCTGTGACAGAGGAAGGAAAGAAATGGTGAACAAGACACAGATCACAGCGGCATTGCCGCGCGAACTACTGGCGTCAGTGGTGGTGTTTCTGGTGGCCCTGCCCTTGTGCATGGGCATTGCGATCGCTTCAGGCATGCCGCCGGCCAAGGGCCTGATTACAGGCATCATCGGCGGTATCGTGGTCGGCTTCCTGGCCGGCTCGCCGCTTCAGGTCAGTGGCCCGGCCGCCGGTTTGGCGGTGCTGGTTTTTGAACTGGTGCGCCAGCATGGCATGGACATGTTGGGGCCGATACTGCTGTTGGCTGGCTTGCTGCAGCTGCTGGCCGGGCGCCTGCGACTGGGTTGCTGGTTTCGGGTAACGGCACCGGCAGTGGTATACGGCATGCTGGCTGGTATCGGGGTGTTGATCGTACTGTCACAGGTGCATGTGATGTTCGACACGGCTCCGCAACCTTCCGGCATGCAGAATCTGCTGGAGTTTCCTGCGACGGTAGCCGCTGCCCTGCCACTGGAAAACGCAGGCTCGGGTTGGCAGGCCGGCGCGCTGGGTTTGGGCGCCATCGCCATCATGTGGGGCTGGGAGCGTTTGCGGCCACAACGGTTGCGCTTCGTCCCCGGAGCCTTGCTGGGGGTGGCGACAATGACAGCCGTCAGCATGTGGCTGGCGCTTTCGGTGAATCGGGTGCAGGTGCCGGCTGACCTGACCGAGGCCATCGACTGGATTCGCCCAGATGATCTGCTGAAGCTGGCTGACCCTACGCTGTTGGTGGCGGCTTTTGCCCTGGCCTTCATTGCCAGTGCCGAGACCTTGTTATCCGCCGCTGCGGTGGACCGCATGCACAGTGGCCAACGTTCGGACTTTGACCGTGAACTGTCCGCCCAAGGCATCGGCAACATGCTTTGCGGCGTGCTCGGCGCCTTGCCGATGACAGGCGTGATCGTGCGCAGCTCGGCGAATGTTCAGGCCGGTGCGCAGACCCGTGCCTCTGCCATTTTTCACGGCCTGTGGCTGCTGGCGTTCGTCGTGGTGTTGAGTAGCGTGCTGCAGCAGATTCCGGTCGCCAGCCTGGCGGGCGTGCTGGTGTACACCGGTATCAAACTGGTGGATTTCAAAGCCTTCCGTGGTTTGGGGCGCTATGGCCGAATGCCGATGTTCACCTATGCGGCTACCGCGCTGGCGATCATTTTCACCGACCTGTTGACCGGCGTGCTGCTGGGCTTTGCCCTGACCCTGCTCAAGCTGGCATTCAAGGCGGCGCGCTTGAAGATCAGCCTGGTGACGCTGGACAAGCCAGGACACATGGAACTGCGGCTCAGCGGTGCTGCGACGTTTTTGAAGGTGCCGGCTCTGACCCAGGTGCTCGATACCGTTCCGGCTGGCACCACGTTGCATGTGCCACTGGGCAACCTGAGCTACATCGACCACTCGTGCCTTGAGCTGCTCGAGGACTGGAGCCGCAGCAATTCGGCCAATGGTTCGCGGTTGATGATCGAGCAGCGCCGGTTGAAGCGGCGGATCGAGGGGCGGTTGCGGACTTCTGCAGGGGTGGGTGCCTAGGGCTGAATTGCTGTACTGCCTGGTCAGGCCTCTTCGCGGGTTTACCCGCGAAGAGGCTGGGCCAGGCACAGTCGATTTCAGGCCGGCTGGCCCAGCTCCACGCCAAGCTGGCGTGACAGGCATGGCCAGCGTTTCCATGCGGCGCCGGTTTCCGGGCTGCACAGGGTGTCGCGGTAAGCCTCCACCGATTCCGCGGCGAAGCTCTCGTCGTTGAGCATTTCGTCGACCGAGTGGTGCACCACTTCATCCAGCTGGTTGGCGAAAGTTTCGCCAATCAGCTGGTGAGCGATCAGGTTGGCCACGGTGGTGTCGAGCGGAATCAGCGGTTGCTGGAAGTGGCGGATGTACAGGTCGTTGACCTCTTCGACCAGCCGGTGCGCCAGATAAGCCTCGTCCAGCAGGCAATCCAGGCCGACATGGCCTTGCATCACACTGGGGGGCTGCAGGAAATAGGCCTCGGCGATCTTCAGCACCGGTTTGACCTGCGACTCGATACCCGCCTCGCGGGCCACCTCGTGTGCGGCCTCCAGCAATTCCGGAACCTGGTCGATGTAAGCGCCGACGAAGCGCGCCAAAGTACCCTGGGCGTCCTGCTCAGGCAGTTGGATCGAGGGGTGCAGATGGGGTAGTTGCGCCTCGAGACGCTGTTTCAATTGGCCAGTACGGCTCTCATGTTGGTGGGCTTGGCTAATCTGCTCGCGCACGGCAGCGATGTTCATGACAACTCCAGGGACAAGGCATTACAAACGGAAGACACTAAGGTAGCTCGGTATACGGAATGCCTAAGACAAGTTTGTTATAAAAGCCGCAAACGTGTGCGGAGCAAGCTATATCAATATGCCACTATTGTGCCACTAATGCTCTAGCCTGCGGCTTTCGAGGCATTATCCAATTTCGTGAGGTTCATTTCACAGCCTTCATTGCGCACCGTTGGTCGCTGTCTATACTCCCGTTGAACGTGATTCGTTGATGAGGCCCGACTGCTTTCGCAGGGGCTCGGTCGTCGAAGCCAGGCAGTCTTGACCGCCGTTCCCTCTTGCCGCAGGCCACGCCTCCGGGACAACAAGAATTAGAAGGGGAACCCGCAATGATGCGACATCCACATGTCTGGATGGGCCTTCTGTTGTGGTCAGTTTTCGGTCAGGCACACGCCGCCTGGACCGTGAACATGGCGCCAGGGGCGACGGAAGTCTCCAACGCCGTGTTCGACCTGCACATGACCATCTTCTGGATCTGCGTGATCATCGGCATCGTCGTGTTCGGTGCGATGTTCTGGTCGATGGTCATCCATCGCCGCTCAACCGGGCAGCAACCGGCGCATTTCCACGAGCACACCTGGGTGGAAATCCTCTGGACCATCGTCCCCTTCCTCATTCTTGTGGCCATGGCCATCCCGGCCACCAAGACCCTGATTGATATCTACGACGCCAGTGAATCTGACATCGACATCCAGGTCACCGGTTACCAGTGGAAGTGGCACTACAAGTACCTGGGCCAGGACGTGGAGTTCTTCAGCAACCTGGCCACCCCTGCCGACCAGATTCACAACAAGGCGCCCAAGGACGAGCACTACCTGCTTGAGGTCGACCAGCCGCTGGTGCTGCCGGTGGGCGCGAAAGTGCGCTTCCTGGTAACTGCCGCCGATGTCATCCATTCCTGGTGGGTGCCCGCCTTCGCCGTCAAGCGCGATGCCATCCCCGGTTTCGTCAACGAGGCCTGGACCCGCATCGAGAAGCCCGGCATCTACCGTGGTCAGTGCACCGAATTGTGCGGCAAGGACCACGGTTTCATGCCGGTGGTGGTAGAGGTCAAGTCCAAGGCCGACTACGACACCTGGCTGGGTGAGCGCAAGGCTGAAGCGGCCAAGCTCAAGGAGCTGACGAGCAAGGAGTGGACGCTCGAGGAGCTGGTCGAGCGTGGCGACAAGGTCTACCACACCACCTGCGTGGCCTGTCACCAGGCCGAAGGCCAAGGCCTGCCGCCGATGTTCCCGGCGCTCAAAGGCTCGAAGATCGCCACCGGGCCGAAGGAAGGCCACCTGGGCATCGTCTTCCACGGCAAGCCCGGCACGGCCATGGCCGCCTTCGGCAAGCAACTGTCGGAAGTCGACATCGCAGCAGTGGTCACCTACGAGCGCAACGCCTGGGGCAACAACAAGGGCGACATGGTCACGCCTAAGGACGTGCTGGCGCTGAAACAGGCCGAAGCGCAATGAACCGGGTTACTCGCGGCAATCAATGGATTGCAGGAGACAGGACATGAGTGCAGTGATCGACGACCACGCCCACGGCCACGAGCATGCCCACGGCCCGGCAAAGGGCCTGATGCGCTGGGTGCTGACCACCAACCATAAGGACATCGGCACGATGTACCTGTGGTTCAGCTTCATGATGTTCCTGCTCGGTGGTTCGTTTGCCATGGTTATCCGCGCCGAGCTGTTCCAGCCGGGGCTGCAGATCGTGGAACCGGCGTTCTTCAACCAGATGACCACCATGCATGGCCTGATCATGGTGTTCGGCGCTGTGATGCCGGCCTTCGTCGGCCTGGCCAACTGGATGATCCCGTTGATGGTCGGGGCGCCGGACATGGCCCTGCCGCGGATGAACAACTTCAGCTTCTGGCTGCTGCCGGCGGCGTTCCTGCTGCTGGTCTCGACCTTGTTCACCCCTGGCGGCGGGCCGAACTTCGGCTGGACCTTCTACGCCCCGCTGTCGACCACCTACGCGCCGGCCAGCGTGACCTTCTTCATCTTCGCCATCCACATGATGGGTATCAGCTCGATCATGGGGGCGATCAACGTGATCGCCACCATCCTCAACCTGCGCGCCCCCGGCATGACCTTGATGAAAATGCCGTTGTTCGTCTGGACCTGGTTGATCACCGCATTCCTGCTGATTGCCGTGATGCCGGTACTGGCCGGTGTGGTGACCATGATGCTGATGGACATCCACTTCGGCACCAGCTTCTTCAGCGCAGCCGGTGGCGGTGACCCGGTGCTGTTCCAGCACGTGTTCTGGTTCTTCGGCCACCCCGAGGTGTACATCATGATCCTGCCGGCGTTCGGCGCGGTCAGCTCGATCATTCCGGCGTTCTCGCGCAAGCCGCTGTTCGGCTACACGTCGATGGTGTACGCCACCGGTGCGATTGCCTTCCTGTCATTCATCGTCTGGGCCCACCACATGTTCGTGGTCGGTATCCCAGTGGTGGGCGAGTTGTTCTTCATGTACGCCACCATGCTTATCGCCGTGCCCACCGGGGTGAAGGTGTTCAACTGGGTCAGCACCATGTGGGAAGGCTCGCTGAGCTTCGAAACGCCGATGCTGTTCGCCATCGCCTTCGTCATCCTGTTCACCATCGGCGGGTTCTCCGGGTTGATGCTGGCCATCGCCCCGGCCGACTTCCAGTACCACGACACCTACTTCGTGGTGGCGCACTTCCACTACGTGCTGGTGCCGGGGGCGATTTTCGGCATCTTTGCCTCTGCCTATTACTGGCTGCCCAAGTGGACCGGGCACATGTACGACGAAACCTTGGGCAAGCTGCATTTCTGGTTGTCGTTCGTCGGCATGAACCTGGCCTTCTTCCCCATGCACTTCGTTGGCCTGGCCGGCATGCCACGGCGGATTCCCGACTACAACCTGCAGTTCGCCGACTTCAACATGGTGTCGTCGATCGGGGCCTTCATGTTCGGTGCGACGCAGATCTTCTTCCTGTTCATCGTCATCAAGTGCATTCGTGGTGGCGCACCTGCGCCGGCCAAGCCATGGGACGGTGCCGAGGGGCTGGAGTGGTCGATCCCCTCGCCTGCGCCTTACCACACCTTCCAGACACCACCGGAAGTGAAGTAGGAAAGTGCCCATGAACGGCCTGTCGCTCAAACGCCTGGTGTTGCGCCTGCTGATGCTGACGGTGGTGATGTTCGCCTTCGGCTTCGCCCTGGTGCCGATCTACGACGTGATGTGCAAGGCCTTTGGTATCAATGGCAAGACTGGTGGGCAGTACGAAGGCAGCCAAGTCAGTGACCCATCTCGCAGTGTGCGGGTGCAGTTCATGTCGACCAATGCCAGCGACATGGTCTGGGACTTCTACTCAACGGCGGACCAGATCGACGTCAATCCTGGGGCGGTGAACCAGATGATTTTCATCGCGCGCAACCCGACCGACCGGCCCATGAGTGCCCAGGCCATACCCAGCATTACCCCGGCCGAGGCGGCGGCATACTTCCACAAGACCGAATGTTTCTGCTTCACCCAGCAGGTGCTGCAACCCGGCGAGCGTATCGAGATGCCGGTGCGTTTCATCGTCGACCGCGACCTGCCGGAAAGCGTGAAGCACCTGACATTGGCCTACACCTTGTTCGACATCACCGCTCGCCACCCGCCGGTCGCGCATGTCGCGGCCCAGGACGTCCAGGGCGCCCGTTAAGGGAAGGAGAACAGCAATGGCAAGTCACGAGCACTACTACGTCCCGGCGCAGAGCAAATGGCCGATCATCGCGACGATCGGGATGTTCATCACCATGTTCGGGCTAGGCACCTGGTTCAATGACCTCAAGGCTGGGCACCCGGAGTCCCATGGGCCGCTGATTTTCTTTGTTGGTGCGTTGTTTCTGGCCTACATGCTGTTCGGCTGGTTTGGCGCGGTGGTCAAGGAAAGCCACGCCGGGCTCTACAGCCCACAGATGGACCGCTCGTTCCGCTGGGGCATGAGCTGGTTCATTTTTTCTGAGGTGATGTTCTTCCTCGCCTTCTTTGGCGCGCTGTTCTACGTGCGCGTATTGGCTGGGCCATGGCTGGGGGGCGAAGGCGCCAAAGGTGTGGCGCACATGCTGTGGCCGAGCTTCGAGTTTGCCTGGCCATTGCTGCATACACCCGACCCCAAGTTGTTCCCGCCGCCCAAGGAAGTGATCGACCCGTGGCACCTGCCACTGATCAACACCATCCTGCTGGTGAGTTCCAGTGTGACTGTCACCATCGCCCACCACGCCCTGCGCCGTGAGCATCGGGGAGCACTGAAGCTGTGGCTGGCGCTGACCATCATCCTGGGTATCAGCTTCATCTCGCTGCAGGCCTACGAGTATCACGAGGCATATACCAAGCTGGGGCTGACCCTGGGTTCCGGTATCTACGGGGCGACTTTCTTCATGCTCACCGGCTTCCACGGTGCCCACGTGACCCTTGGCACGATCATTCTGATCGTCATGCTCGTACGCATCCTGCGTGGGCACTTCAACCCGGATAAACACTTCGGTTTCGAGGCGGCCAGCTGGTATTGGCACTTTGTCGATGTGGTGTGGGTGGGGCTATTCATCTTTGTGTATGTGCTGTAGGTCAACCGGCCCTATCGCTGGCTTGCCAGCGATGAGGTCCGTATAGCTGGCGCAGATCAGAACGGGGCGTGGGAAACCAGCTGGCCACTGATGAAGCCCCAAGCCACCAGGCCAACGGTCACGGCGGCCAGGGCGACACGAACGGTCAGGGCCTTGAGCAGTCGGGTCGAGTTTTCATCGTCCTTGACCAGAAACACCAGGCCACTGAACAGGCTGGCAATCGTGGCCAATAGCATCAGGACAATCGCGGCCTTGAGCATGGCGATACTCCGGGGGGATGCGGTGATGTGGATAAGTATAGCGCTCGACCGTATGAGGCCGTTGTGAGGCCGTTCCGTCCAGGCTGGATACCTACGCTGGCGGTGCTCGCGCTGCTGCCGGTGCTGATCTCGCTCGGCTGCTGGCAACTTGGCCGCGCCCAGGAAAAACGCGCCCTGCTGGACGCCTACGCCGAGCGCCAGGTGGAGGCCCCACTGGGCGCGGCGCAGTTGCAACAGACCGGTGACACAGCGTACCGCCGCGTGCACCTCTTCGGGCGCTTCGATGGCGAACACAGCGTGCTGCTGGACAACCGCATGCGCGATGGCCAGGCAGGGGTCGAGTTGCTGCAGCCCTTCCATGACCAGGCCAGTGGGTCATGGCTTCTGGTCAACCGAGGCTGGCTGCCCTGGCCGGATCGTCGTCTGCCGGTCCACTTTGAAACGCCCGCGCAAGCGCTGGTGCTGGAAGCCTCGGTGTATGTGGCGCCGGGCAGCACCTTCCAGCTACACCCCGACCCCGATGGCGGTCAGTGGCCACACCTGCTGACAGCAATTGACCCCGGCCACCTCTGGCAACAGCTGGATCGCGAAGGTTTTACCCATGAATTGCGCCTGCAACCCGGCCCCGCCAGCTACCGCGCGGATTGGCCGGTAGTCGCCATGGGCCCGGAAAAGCATCAGGGCTATGCCGTGCAGTGGTTCGCCCTGGCCACGGCCCTGGTGCTGCTTTACCTCTACTTTGGCTGGCACAACAAGAAGGAGAACGACGATGGCCGCCGCCACCAGTCCACTGGAAGTGCCTGAAGGCCGCAAACCCAGAGCCCGTGGGCGTTTGCAGCTGATTCTGATCCTGCTGGTGGTGCTCGGGCCGATGCTGCTCGCCACCTTCATGTACAAGTTGCAGTTCTGGGTACCGGAGGGGCGCAGCTATCACGGCGTAATGATCGGCAATGGCGAAAGCCGCGCAGACATTGGCATCACCGCGCAGGATGATCGCTGGCAACTGCTGGTCAGTGCGCCTGCGGCTTGCGCCGACGAGTGTCAGCAACTGGTGTACCTCGCCCGGCAGATCCAGATCGGACTTGGCCGCGACGCCAGCCGCGCCAGCCATGCCTTGGCCGTCGACCAGGCATTGAGCGCGGATTATCAGGTGCTGCTGGAACGCGAGTATCCACAGTTGCAACGTTACCCACTGGACGGCCAACGCTATCAGCAGAAGGTCGGGGAACCAGGTCCGCAACTCTGGATTGTCGACCCGCACGGCAACCTGGTGCTGCGCTATGACGCCAAGGTCAATGGCAAGCATGTGCTGGACGACCTGCGTCACCTGCTCAAGCTGTCCAACATCGGCTAGGAGCCTGCCATGGCCAGACCTGGATTCCGCCTTGCTGTGTTCGCCACCCTGCTGGCACTGCTGGTCGTGCTGCTCGGTGCCTATACCCGTCTCACTCACGCAGGCCTCGGTTGCCCGGACTGGCCGGGCTGCTATGGCTTCATCAGCGTACCCAAGACCGAGGCACAATTGGCCCATGCCGAGCAGCACTTCCCCGAACACCCGGTGGAAGAGGCCAAGGGCTGGGCCGAAATGGTCCACCGCTACTTCGCCGGTACCCTGGCGCTGGTGATCGCCTACCTGGCAGTGCAAGCCGTGCGCCGGCATGCGCGTGATGGCCAGCCCTATCGCTTGCCGGTATTGCTGCTTGGGGTGGTGCTGGCCCAGGCGGCATTCGGGATGTGGACCGTTACCCTCAAGCTGTGGCCTCAGGTCGTCACCGCGCACCTGCTGGGCGGCTTTACCACGTTGAGCCTGCTATTCCTGTTATCCCTGCGTCTATCTCGGGCGTTTGCGCCATTGCCCAAACTGCCGCTAAGCCTGCGCAGGGTAGCCGCTCTGGCGCTGTTGGTGGTGATCGGGCAGATCGCCCTGGGAGGTTGGGTCAGCGCCAACTACGCCGCAGTTGCCTGTATCGACCTGCCCACCTGCCATGGGCAGTGGTGGCCAGCGGCGGATTTCAGTAACGGCTTCCACCTGACGCAACATGTCGGCCCCAACTACCTGGGCGGGCAGCTGGACAGCGATGCACGCACGGCCATTCATATCAGCCACCGGTTGGGCGCGATGATCGTGACCTGTGTCTTGCTGATGCTCAGTTGGAAACTGCACCGCTGCGGCCTGGGCGGGTTGGCGCGGTTGGTTTTGCTGGCTTTGGCGCTGCAGGTCGGGTTGGGCATCAGCAATGTGCTGTTCCATCTGCCGTTGGCCGTTGCCGTGGCGCATAACGCAGGTGGTGCGTTGCTGCTGCTGAGCATGGTGCTGGTGAACTACCGCATACGGGTGGCTGACAAGGTTCGCGTCGGCCATGGCTGGCGTCTTACACCTGTGGCAGGTGTGGGGCTTTCCCAACACATGAGGAACGATTCGTGGCGACGCTTCTGAGTGCACACCATCAGCGAGCCGGTTGGCGCGATTATCTGGAGCTGACCAAGCCCAAGGTGGTCGTGTTGATGCTGATCACCTCGCTGGTGGGCATGTTCCTCGCAACCCGTGCGGGTGTGGCCTGGAGCGTATTGGTGTTCGGCAATCTGGGTATCGCCCTGTGCGCCGGTGGCGCGGCGGTGGTCAACCACGTGGTGGACAGGCGCATCGATGCGCTGATGGCGCGCACTCACAAACGCCCGCTGGCCGAAGGCCGGGTCGCTCCCCTGCCGGCGCTGCTGTTCGCATTGGTCCTGGCGTCGCTGGGCATGGCCTTGCTGATGGTATTCACCAACCCTCTCACGGCCTGGCTGACCCTGGCTTCATTATTGGGTTATGCGGTGCTCTACACCGGCTTTCTCAAGCGAGCCACGCCACAGAACATCGTCATCGGCGGCCTGGCCGGCGCGGCGCCGCCACTGCTTGGCTGGGTGGCGGTAAGCGGCCATATCAGCGCCGAGCCGCTGCTGCTGGTGCTGATCATCTTCGCCTGGACGCCTCCGCACTTCTGGGCCTTGGCCATCCACCGCAAGGAGGAATACGCCAAGGCCGATATCCCGATGCTGCCCGTGACCCACGGTGAGCGTTACACCAAGCTGCATATCCTGCTCTACACCCTGGTACTGCTGGCGGTGACCCTGCTGCCCTATGCCATCCACATGAGCGGCCCGCTTTACCTGGCCTGCGCCCTGTTGCTCGGCCTGCGCTTTCTCCATTGGGCGTGGGTGTTGTACCGTGGCAGCCGGCCGCACGCGGCAATCGGTACGTTCAAGTACTCTATTGGCTACCTGTTCGCGCTGTTCATCGCGTTGCTCGTTGACCACTACTTGTTGCTGAACCTATGACCCGAATCCAGAAAACCGTATTCATCCTCGTTGCCCTGGTCGCGTTGATCCTGGGCCTTACCGTCAACAAAGTGCTCAATGGTCGCGACCAGCCGAACCCTACCGAGCTGATCGATGCCGGCATCATCCTGCTGCCCCAGAGCCGCACGGTGGCGGATGTGACCATGACCAACCAGGATGGCCAGCCGGTGAAGCTCGATGACCTCAAGGGCAAGTGGTCACTGCTGTTCTTCGGCTACACCTACTGCCCCGACATCTGCCCCACCACCCTGGCCCAGTTGCGTCAGGTGAAGAGCGAGCTGCCCAAGGAGGCTGTGGACCGGTTGCAGGTGGTGCTGGTGAGCGTTGACCCGAATCGCGACACGCCGAACCAGCTCAAGCAGTACCTGGGCTATTTCGACAAGGATTTCGTGGGGGTGGCGGGGTCGATCGAGGATACCCAGAAACTGGCCAATGCCTTGAGCATTCCGTTCATTCCGGCCGATACCAGCAAGCCGGGGTATACCGTGGACCACAGTGGCAACCTGGCCATCGTCGGGCCGGATGGGCGTCAGCGCGGGTTCATTCGAGCGCCGTTCAATAACCAGAAGCTGGTGGCGCAATTGCCGGGGTTGGTCAAGCGAGATTGAGGCAGGCCCCAAAAGCATCGCCGGCAAGCCGGCTCCCACAGGTAAACTTGTGAGAGCCGGCTTGCCGGCGATCAGGGCTGCAGAGGTTTCAGCTTAGAAAGCCGGAATCACTGCACCTTTGTACTTCTCTTCGATGAATTTCTTCACCTCTGGCGAGTGCAGCGCAGCAGCCAGTTTCTTCATGTCGTCCGAGTCTTTGTTGTCTGGACGGGCCACCAGAATATTCACGTAAGGCGAATCGCTGCCTTCGATGACCAGTGCGTCCTTCTCAGGGTTCAGCTTGGCTTCCAGCGCATAGTTGGTGTTGATCAGCGCCAGGTCGACCTGGGTCAGCACACGCGGGATGGTGGCTGCTTCCAGCTCACGGAACTTGAGGCCCTTGTCGTTACCGGTGATGTCTTTCACGGTGGACAGGATGTTCTTGTTGTCCTTGAGCTTGATCACGCCTGCTTTATCCAGCAACAGCAGGGCACGGCCGCCGTTGGTGGCGTCGTTCGGGATGACCACGGTGGCGCCGGAGGACAGCTCGTCGAGCTTCTTGATCTTGGCCGAGTAGGCGCCCAGCGGCTCCAGGTGCACGCCGGTAACGCTGACCAGCGCAGTGCCCTTGGACTTGTTGAATTCATCCAGGTACGGCTGGTGCTGGAAGAAGTTGGCGTCCAGGCGCTTTTCGGCAACCTGTACGTTCGGCTGGATGTAGTCGGTGAATTCCTTGACCTTCAGTTCCACGCCTTCTTTCGCCAGTTGCGGCTGCACGAACTTGAGGATTTCGGCATGTGGCACCGGGGTGGCGGCGACGGTCAGGGTATCGGCGTGGGCCGAGAAGGCCGCGACAGCGGCAGCAACAGCAAGCAGCTTCTTCATTGATCACTCCTTGTGAGGGCCGCGACGGCCCCCGAACGGGTCGGCCAGGCCGACCCCATTGGGGTTATTTACGGGAAAAATGCACGACCAGTTTGTCGCCCACGCTTTGCAGGACTTGAACCAGAATCAGCAGAAGCACCACGGTGACGATCATCACGTCGGTCTGGAAACGCTGGTAACCGAAGCGGATCGCCAGGTCGCCGAGGCCGCCCGCACCGACCACACCCGCCATGGCGGTGTAGGACACCAGGGTGATGGCGGTGACGGTAATGGCCGCGAAGATGCCCGGCCGGGCCTCTGGCAGCAGTGCGTTGGTGATGATCTGGCGGGTGGTGGCGCCCATCGACTGGGTGGCTTCGATGATGCCACGGTCCACTTCGCGAAGGGCCGTTTCGACCAAACGTGCGAAGAACGGCGTGCAACCTACCACCAACGGCGGAATGGCGCCCGCGACGCCCAGCGAGGTGCCGGTAATCATCACGGTGACCGGAATCATCACGATCAGCAAAATGATGAAGGGCAGCGAACGCAATACGTTGACGACGAATGACAGCAGCGCGTAAACGCCCTTCTGCTCAAACATCTGCCGCGGTCCGCAGAGGAACAGCAGCACGCCCAGCGGCAGGCCCAGCAGCACGGTGAAGAACAACGAACCGAACAGCATGATCATGGTGTCGACGGTGGCCAGCCAGATTTCGGCCCAGTCGACGTTGGCGAAGAAATTGAGCGCGTCCATCAACGCAGTACCTCCATATGTACGTCAGCTGCCTTGAAGCGGTCGAATGCCGCTTCCATGTCGCCGCCGGTGACGGCCAGGGTCAGCTGCCCATAGGGGACATCCTTGATGCGGTCGATGCGCCCGGCGAGGATGCTGTAGTCGACACCGGTCTCACGGGCCACGGTGCCCAGCAGCGGTGCGTAAGTCGCATCGCCCTGGAACGTCAGGCGCACGATGCGGCCTGGCACGTGGGCGAAGTCGTCGCGCTGCTCGCCCTCGTCGACTTGCTCGTCTTCCTGCACGAAACGCTTGGTGGTCGGGTGCTGCGGGTGCAGGAACACGTCGGCCACCGAACCCTGCTCGACGATCTGCCCGGCATCCATGACCGCAACGCGGTCGCAGACCCGGCGGATCACGTCCATTTCATGGGTGATCAGCACGATGGTCAGTTTCAGCTCGCGGTTGATCTCGGCCAGCAGTTGCAGCACCGAGGCCGTGGTCTGCGGGTCGAGGGCACTGGTGGCCTCGTCGCACAGCAGGATCTTCGGGTTGGTGGACAAGGCGCGGGCGATACCGACGCGCTGCTTCTGGCCGCCCGACAGCTGTGCCGGGTACTTCTTGGCGTGGTCCTGCAGGCCAACGCGGGCCAGCAGTTCAGTGACACGCTTGTCGATTTCGCTGCGCGACAGCTCGCCGGCCAAGGTCAGCGGTAGCGCCACGTTGTCGGCCACCGTCTTGGACGCCAGCAGGTTGAAGTGCTGGAAGATCATTCCGACCTGCTGACGGAAGCCGCGCAGCTGGCTGGCATTGAAGGCGGTGACATCTTCGCCGTCGACAATGATCTTGCCGCCCGAGGGTTCCTCGAGGCGGTTGATCAGGCGCAGCATGGTGCTCTTGCCCGCACCGGAATGGCCGATCAGGCCGAATACCTGGCCGTTTTCGATGGTCAGGCTGGTCGGGTTGAGAGCGGGGATTTCCCTACCGGCTACGCGGTAGGTTTTATGCACATTTTGGAACTCGATCACGTAGCGAACCTTGTGGGGCGCATGGAATTTGGGTCGGCGGTTGGCCGTGGGTCGCGCATTTTAGCCTTTTCCCATAGTTGTTCTTAGCATTTATTTCGTAACGGACCAATCCAGCGGGCATATGGCGACAACTGGTAATGGCGATTACGTGGGGGGGCAATTCAGGGTGGGGCAGCAGTTGATGCTGTTTTGACAGGCCAGGCTTCTTCGCGGGTAAACCCGCTCCCACAGAAAGACCCGCTGAGTTCAGGTTCAGCGCAGCACCTGTGGCAGCGGGTTTACCCGCGAAGAGATCACTGCTGATGCGGAATCAATACCACCTGGGCCGGTAGTGAGCGCTGAATCTCATGCTTCTGGTTCAGCTTGAAACCGTTGTCGAGCTTGCGCACACGCTTCTCCAGCAACGTTTTCAACCAAGGCGCGTCTTCTGTCCGTGGTACCTGAAACACCACGTCGCAGTCATAACTCACCACATCGGCGGCGATATCGTCGAGCTGACGGCGCATGGCGCGGCTGTCAGTGGTCTTGAGCGCCACTACGGTGCTGGGCGCCGTGGGGTCGATTACCTTGGCCTTGGGCTTGGCTTCCGCTGCCTTCAGGGCCGCCTCGGCTTTTTCCAGCTCAGCCTTGCGGGCCTGGGCAACAGCATCGCCCCCCGTGACGGCCGGGGCTTGCGGCATCAGCGCACGGGCGCGGGCCAGCGCAGTGGCCGCGGCGTTCACATCGCCTTTTTGCAGCACGATCTGGCTGCGCTGCAGGTACGCCTCGGCCAGCTGGCGCTGGTACTGTTCCAGGCGCTCATCGTTCGGTGACTGGGCCTGCAGGGCTGCAAGCTGGTCTTCGGCGGTGGCCAGCTCATTGCTGGCGATACTTTGCTGCAACTGCTGCCAGGCATCGGCTTGGGCAGGTGCACCGGTCTGTTCGACTGGCGCGCTGGAGCAGGCAGCCAGGAACAGCGAAAACACGGCAACAAGCAGATAACGGGAGGCGAACGGCTTCATTCCTGCGACTCTCTAATTTGCGCAAAAAGCGAGCAAGTCTACACCCAGGGGCGTACGCTCGAAAACAGGTCTTACAGACCCTTTACCCGTGAAAAGGTTGCAGGGTGTGCCTTTGCACACCCCGGTTTTCAGCGCTTGGGCAACGCCAGGCTCAGCAAGAATAGCACTGCAGCGCAGACCACGATCGACGGGCCGGCCGGAGTGTCCTTGAACCATGACAAGGCCAGGCCGCCACACACGGCCAAGACACCTAGCAAGCTAGCGCCCAGGGCCATCTGCTCGGGGGAGCGGGCGTGACGCTGTGCCGCGGCGGCGGGAATGATCAGCAGCGAGGTGATCAGCAATACGCCGACGATCTTCATGGCTACGGCGATGACCACGGCAATCAGCAGCATAAGTGCCATGCGCAGGCCCGCGACAGGCAGGCCTTCGACCATGGCCAGCTCTTCGTGCACGGTGACCGCCAGCAATGGGCGCCAGAGGAAGGCGAGTAGCAGCAGGACCAGCGCACTGCCCCCGAGAATCCAGCCCAGGTCGGTGGTGCTGATGGCCAGCAGATCACCAAACAGGTAGGCCATCAGATCGACGCGCACGTCGTGCATGAAACTGAGAGCCACCAGGCCCAGCGACAAGGTGCTGGGGGCCAGGATGCCAAGCAGGGTGTCGGAGGCCAGCGGCTGGCGCTGTTGCAAGGTCACCAGCAGGATTGCCAGCAGTAGGCAGCCCGCAGTGACCGCAAGCGCTGGGCTGACATCCAGGGCGAAGCCCAGCGCCACACCGAGCAGGGCCGCGTGGGACAACGTGTCGCCAAAGTAGGCCATGCGCCGCCAGACCACGAACGAACCCAGCGGGCCTGCTACCAGTGCCAGTGAAAGACCCGCAAGCAGGGCATACAGAAGAAAATCAGCCATGCTTGCAGTGCTCTCCGTGAACATGGGTGCCAGGGGCGATCACCGAGCCATGCAGGTCGTGGCTGTGATCGTGGTGGTGATGGTAGACCGCAAGGCTTGGCGCGTTCAGGCCGAACAACTCGACGAACGCCGGGTCGTTGCTGACCTGTTCGGGGTGGCCGGAGCAGCAGACATGGCGGTTCAGGCAGACCACCTGGTCGGTGGCGCTCATCACCAGGTGCAGGTCGTGCGACACCATCAGTACGCCACAGCCGTGGCGGTCACGCAGGCGGGTGATCAGGTTGTAAAGCTCGGTCTGTCCAACCACGTCGACGCCCTGTACCGGCTCGTCCAGCACCAGCAGCTCAGGCTCGCGCAGCAGCGCACGGGCCAGCAGCACACGCTGCATCTCGCCCCCGGAAATGGTCTGGATCGGGCTGTCGATGACCTGTTCGGCACCCACTTCCTGCAGGGCTGACAAGGCCGCCGCACGGTCGACACCTGGCACCAGGCGCAGGAAACGCAGCACCGAAAGCGGCAGCGTGGCATCCACCTGGATTTTCTGCGGCATGTAGCCAATGCGCAGACGCGGCTTGCGCCATACCGTGCCGCGGTGCGGTTTCAGCAGCCCAAGCACGGCACGCACCAGCGTGGTCTTGCCGGCACCGTTGGGGCCGATCAGGGTGACGATCTGTCCAGGGGAAACCGACAGGTCAATGCTGTCGAGCACGGCCTCGCCACCGAAAGTGACGCCGACCTGCTCAAGGCGGATCAGTGCATCACTCATGCCGCGCTCCGGCAGTTGCCACACAGGCCGACAATTTCAACGGTTTGGGTTTCGACACTGAAACCCACATGGTTGGCGCTGTCGATGATGGCGTTGCTGATGCTGTCCTGCTCAAGCTCGATGGCGACGTGGCATTCGCGGCAGATCAGGAACTGGCCTTGGTGCGCATGCTCCGGGTGGCTGCAGCCGATGAAGGCGTTGAGCGATGCGATGCGATGCACCAGGCCGTTTTCCAGCAGGAAGTCCAGGGCGCGATACACCGTTGGTGGAGCGGCGCGGCGGCCATCCTGTTCGCTGAGCACGGCAAGGATGTCGTAGGCACCCAGCGGCTTGTGGCTCTGCCAGACCAGCTCCAGCACACGGCGGCGCAGAGCGGTCAGGCGCAGGCCCTGACGCGTGCACAGGGCATCGGCCTCGGCCAGTGCGCTATGCACGCAATGGGAGTGATCGTGGGGACGGTGAGCCAGCGGCGTAATGGACATGGGCAGCGACGGTTCTGGATGGAGACGTTATTATGTTACCTGTTTCTGACGAGTCGAGTATTCATCGTGTCCCGATTCCTTGTGCTTTTTGTCGCTTTCATCGCCTGTTCGGCGCAAGCCGACGTGCGTGTGCTCACCAGCATCAAACCCCTGCAACAGATTGCCGCCGCCGTTCAGGACGGCGTAGGCAGCCCTGATGTACTGCTGCCACCGGGTGCTTCGCCGCACCACTATGCCTTGCGCCCTTCCGATGTGCGTCGGGTGGGGGATGCCGACCTGCTGTACTGGATCGGGCCGGACATGGAGAACTTCCTGCCACGCGTGCTCGGCAGCCGTGGCAAGCCCACGGTGGCCGTGCAGTCGCTGCCGGGCATGAGCCTGCGTCACTTCGGTGAGGACAGCCATTCCCATGAGGAAGAGGACCACGACGACCATGACCATGATCATCGCCCGGGTAGCCTGGACGCGCACCTGTGGCTGTCATCGGTCAATGCCCGGGTGATTGCGACGAAGATGGCTGCGGACCTGGTGGCGGTCGACCCGGCCAATGCCACCCGTTACCAGAGCAACCTGAAAGCATTCAACGAACGCCTTGACGCTCTGGATGCACGTATCAAAGCTCGTGTGGCAGGCATCGCCGACAGGCCCTACTTCGTGTTCCACGAAGCCTTCGACTACTTCGAGGCCGCCTATGGGCTCAAGCACACCGGTGTGTTCAGCGTCGCTTCCGAAGTGCAGCCGGGGGCGCAGCACGTGGCCGCCATGCGCAAGCGCTTGCAGGAAGTTGGCAAGACCTGCGTGTTCAGCGAGCCACCGCTGCGGCCGCGGTTGGCCGAGACCCTGACGGCGGGGTTGCCGGTGCGGCTGGCCGAGCTGGATGCCCTGGGGGGCACCGACCCGGTGGATGCCAAGGGCTATGAGCGCTTGCTGGAGAAGCTGGGTGGCGACTTGGCGGGGTGCCTGGAGCAGCTTTGAAGCTGTGGCCGCTTTGCGGCCATCGCAGGCTGGCGCCAGCTCCCACCTGAGGCACCGCAGTAATCCGTGGGAGCTGGCGCCAGCCTGCGATGGGCTGCAAAGCAGCCCCTGGCTTTAAAGCGCGAACGGCAGGTGCAACGCCACCTGCTGGCGCTGCGCCAGGCGCACCTCGAACTCGCTCGGGTCATGGATCATCACGTCCATCCCGGCGAACGACTCGGCCGCAATCAGCCGCGACAGCCAGAAACGCACGCAGCCAACTCGCAACATCTCTGGCCACAGCTCGGCCTCCGCCGCAGTGAACGGCCGCAACGCCGCATAGGCCGCCAACAGCGCCTGGGCACGCGGCACATCGATCGCGCCCTGCTCATCCAGGCACCAGTCGTTCACGGTGATAGCAATGTCATACAGCATCGGCCCCGAGCAGGCGTTGTAGAAGTCGATCACACCGGTCAGGTGAGTGCCTTCGAACATCACGTTGTCGCGGAACAGGTCGGCATGCAGGTTGGCCCGGGGCAAGGCCAGGATCTGCGCCTTGTGCGCGGTGATCTCGTCCAGCGCGGGCTGCAGCAGCGCCGCCTGTTCGGCGGTCAGGCGAGGCATTAGCTCGGCACCCGATTGCAGCATCCAGTCCAGGCCACGGTCGGTGCGGCGCTCGATGACGCGCTCGCGAGTGGCCAGGTGAATGTGCGCCAGCAACTCGCCCACTTGGGCACAGTGCTGGTTGTTCGGCGCCTTGATGTGCTTGCCCGACAGCCGAGGCTGCAGCAGTGCCGGCTTACCGCACAGCTCGCGCAGGGCGTTACCGTCGCGATCACGCAGTGCATAGGGCACTGGCATATCGGCTTCGTGCAGTACATCGAGCAGCTCGATGAAGAACGGCATGTCCTCGACCGGGCCCCGTTCGACCAATGTCAGGACGAACTCCCCCTGTTCGAGGCTGACGAAGAAGTTGCTGTTCTCGGTGCCGGCGGCAATGCCCTGGAAGTCGAGCAGACGGCCCAGCTCGTACGGCGCCAGAAAGTTTTCCAGCTCAGGCCGGGTCACGGGGGTGAAGACTGACATGATGAAGAGATGCCCATGCGGGCACTTCCGCCGGAAGTGCCAGGTTGATGTGAACGGTGCGCGTCAGATTACCACTCGAAGATCTTCCAGGACGGAATCAGCATGTCCGGCTGGTCGGAACGAATGAAATTGCCTTCGGAGCCGTCGGCGCGTACCAGAAAATAAGGTTTGCCGTTCTTCGGCGTGACCTTGATCGCATACAGGAAGCCGTTTTGCCGATATTCCTGGATGGTTTTATCGCCTTCCGTGCGAATGGTCACATCGGGATCTGCCGATGGGGCGTCGTCCGCCGCCAGGGTGACGACCGGCGTGGTTGCCAACAGGCCGAGCAGTAACAGGCGAATGGGTGTACGCATGATAACCTTGTCCCTTTGTCGTCATTGATCTGGCTATTCTAGCGCCGGACCCGCCGAAAAGGTTGATTCTCCTCATGAGCCAAGCGCCCCTCGTCCTGGTGGACGGTTCCTCCTATCTCTACCGCGCCTTTCACGCACTGCCGCCGCTGACCACGTCCAAGGGCATGCCGACCGGTGCGGTCAAGGGTGTGCTGAACATGCTCAAGAGCCTGCGCAAGCAATATCCCGACAGCCTGTTCGCCGTGGTGTTCGACGCCAAGGGCGGCACGTTCCGCGATGCGATGTTCGCCGAATACAAGGCCAACCGGCCGAGCATGCCCGACGATCTGCGGGTGCAGGTCGAGCCGCTGCACGCCAGTGTGAGGGCCCTGGGCTATCCGCTGCTGTGCGTCGAAGGCGTCGAGGCCGACGACGTGATCGGCACCCTGGCCCGCAGCAGTGCCGCCGCTGGTCGGCCGGTCATCATTTCGACCGGCGACAAGGACATGGCGCAGCTGGTGGACGGGCACGTTACCTTGGTGAACACCATGACCGGTAGCGTGCTGGATGTGGCTGGCGTGCACGAGAAATTTGGTGTCGGCCCTGAACACATCATCGACTTCCTCGCCCTGATGGGCGACAAGGTCGACAACATCCCGGGCGTCCCGGGTGTCGGTGAAAAGACCGCGGTCGGCCTGTTGACCGGTATCGGCGGAGGTCTGAGCGACCTGTACGCCAACCTCGACAAAGTCCCGGCCCTGGCCATCCGTGGTGCCAAGACCCTGCCGGCCAAGCTTGAAGAGCACCGCGATGCCGCATTCCTGTCGTACGAACTGGCGACCATCAAGGTGGACGTGCCGCTGGATGTCGAGGTCGATGACCTGGTCTGTGGCGAGCCTGACCGCGAGGCGCTGATAGCGCTGTACACCGAAATGGAGTTCAAGAGCTGGATTGCCGAAGTGCAGCGCGGTGCCGCCAAGGCCGGTGAAGCGCTGGAGCCGGTCGAAGCACCGGCGGCCAAGGTCGAGCCGAAATATGAAACCGTCCTCGACCAAGCCCGTTTCGAGGCCTGGCTGGAGAAGCTGCGCCAGGCGCCACTGTTCGCCTTCGACACTGAAACCACTGGCCTGGACGCTCAGCAAGCGCAATTGGTCGGTCTGTCGTTCGCAGTCGAACCCCATGAGGCGGCCTATGTGCCGCTGGCTCATGACTACGAAGGCGCACCCGTGCAGCTGGAGCGCGACGCAGTGCTGCAGGCGCTCAAGCCATTGCTGGAAGACCCGGCGAAGGCCAAGGTCGGTCAGAACGCCAAGTACGACATCAATATTCTCGCCAATTGCGAGCAGGCCATTCAGATGCGTGGCGTCGCCTACGACACCATGCTCGAGTCCTACGTGCTGGACTCTACCGCCACCCGTCACGACATGGACAGCCTGGCGCAGAAGTACCTCGACCACACCACCATTACCTTCGAACAGATCGCGGGCAAAGGTGCCAAGCAGCTGACCTTCAACCAGATTCCCCTGGACAAGGCCGGCCCTTACGCCGCCGAGGACGCCGACATCACCCTGCGTCTGCACCATGCGCTGCAGGCTCGTCTGGCCAAGACGCCAAGCGTGCAGCCGGTGCTGATGGACATCGAGATGCCGCTGGTGCCGGTGTTGGCGAAGATCGAACGCCAGGGTGCGTTGGTCGATGCCGCACTGCTCAAGGTCCAAAGCGGTGAGCTGGGTGTGAAAATGGCCGAGCTGGAGCGCCGCGCGTTCGAGCTGGCTGGTGAGGAGTTCAACCTGGGTTCGCCCAAGCAGCTGGGCGCCATTCTGTACGACAAGCTGGGCATGCCAGTGCTGAGCAAGACCGCCAAGGGGCAGCCGTCCACCGCTGAAGCCGTGCTCGACGAGTTGGCCGAGCAAGGTTACCCGCTGCCGGAAGTGCTGATGCAGTACCGCACCCTGAGCAAGCTCAAAAGTACCTACACCGACAAGTTGCCGGGGCAGATCAACCCGCGCACCGGGCGAATCCACACCTCTTACCAGCAGGCCGTGGCCGCCACTGGGCGCCTGTCGTCCAGCGACCCGAACCTGCAGAACATTCCGATCCGCACTGCCGAAGGCCGGCGCATTCGCCAGGCTTTCATCGCCAGCCCAGGCTACAAACTGCTGGCGGCGGACTATTCGCAGATCGAGCTGCGCATCATGGCCCACCTGGCCAAGGACGAAGGCCTGCTGCATGCCTTCCGCAACAACCTCGATGTGCACCGCGCTACCGCTGCCGAGGTGTTCGGCGTGGCACTCGAGGCGGTCACCACTGACCAGCGTCGCAGCGCCAAGGCCATCAACTTCGGGCTGATCTACGGCATGAGCGCTTTCGGCCTGGCCAAGCAAATCGGCGTTGACCGCAAGCAGTCGCAGGACTACATCGATCGCTACTTCGCCCGCTACCCGGGTGTCCTGGCGTACATGGAGCGCACTCGCGCCCAGGCCGCCGAGCAAGGCTTTGTCGAAACCCTGTTCGGACGCCGCCTGTACCTGCCAGACATCAACGCCAAGAACCCTGCACTGCGCAAGGGCGCCGAGCGTACGGCGATCAACGCGCCGATGCAGGGCACTGCAGCCGACATCATCAAGCGCGCGATGGTGAATGTGGATAACTGGCTGACCCAGAGTGGGCTGGACGCCCGGGTGATCCTGCAGGTTCACGACGAATTGGTGCTCGAGGTGAAAGAGGACCTGGTCGAGCAGGTGAAAGATGAAATTCGCACGCAGATGAGCAGCGCCGCGCAGCTGGATGTGCCGCTGCTGGTCGAGGCAGGTGTTGGTTCGAATTGGGACGAAGCTCACTGATTGAGCCGGGAAAGCTGTGTAGGATCGGCGATGTGGTGTCGCGGATCCGAGCATGGCTCAGGCCATTGGTTCTGAAGTTTCATGAAACTATCGCAAATAGTTTTGAGGGCTTCGGAACTAAATCGGTGAACCGGAACTCAGAGTAACTGAATGGCTGGTGAAGCCTTTCGATGCTCCTATGTTGTGTTAAGTGTTGGCAGATACCCGGACCCCGCCCTAGCGGTCCGGACTTGAACCCCAGACTTCCCCCTCCCCATATGAAGTCCGGGGTTTTTTTTGCCCGGAATTTGACCAAAAGGTAGGCAAAGCCCCTGTGGGAGCGGGTTCACCCGCGAATGCGGCGGTAGACCCGGCATCGCATTAGGGGGTGAACCTGCTCCCACAGGGTGGGTGTACTAGCTTCAGACAGCAGGCTTGTCTTCCAGCTCCATCCAGTCCGCCAGTACGCGGTAGGCATCTTCAACCCCCAGGCGCTTGGGGGCCGAGAACAGCTGGATGGTCACGCCGTCGCCCCAGCCCTTGCGAATTTCCGACTGCACCTTGAGCAAGGTGTTCTTGCCAGCCCCGTGGGTCAGCTTGTCGGCCTTGGTCAGCAAAATGTGCATCGGCATGCTGCTGGCCTTGGCCCAGTCGAGCATCATCTTGTCGAAGTCGGTCATCGGGTGACGCACGTCCATCATCAGGATGACCCCGCGCAGGCACTCACGGCTGCCCAGGTAGGCTTCCAGGTGGCGCTGCCAGTGCTGCTTGAGCGGGATAGGGACTTTTGCATATCCGTAACCCGGCAGGTCGACCAAACGCCGTTCATCGTCCAGACTGAAGAAATTCAACAGCTGGGTGCGCCCTGGAGTCTTCGAGGTACGCGCCAGGCTGGCATGAGTCAGGGTGTTGAGGGCGCTGGATTTGCCGGCGTTGGAACGGCCGGCGAAAGCCACCTCGTAACCCTGGTCGTCCGGGCATTGTTCGACCTTGGCAGCGCTGAGGGCGAATTTGGCTTTCTGGCAGAGGCCGAGGATGGGGTTCTTGACTTGCATGGGATATCCGATGTGGGTGTTGCCAAGGCCGAGCCCGGCAAGCGGTGTCGTTTCCGTTTGGATGGCGGAAGTATATAATGCCCCAGTTTTTGTGTGCTCATTCTCCCAGCGAAGGAGACGGAGCATGGGGTGTCGAACAATAGCTCGCGCATCAGAACGCAGCGCGGCCCCCAACCCTGTCAGGTCGTTCCGCATGGCGAAATGGCTGCTTGCTGTCGGTATGTTCCTACCATTTTTCAGCGCACAGGCTACACAGGATCCCGAGGCGTTGTACAACCGCACGTGTGCGGCCTGTCACGCCGGCCAGTTGCCACAGGCACCCAAGCGGGGTGACCGGGCAGCCTGGGAGCCAAGGCTGGCGCAAGGTGTGGGCACACTGGTGGCGCATGTTACTCAGGGTTTCAAGGCTATGCCGCCGCGTGGATTGTGCATGGACTGCAGTGCCGAGGACTACCGTTTGGTCATCCTTTGGATGAGTGGCAGTCCCGATACATAACATTTCACCCTTAGCCGTGTTGGATTAGCTGATGAACAAACTAGTCGTGAGTCTGCTGTTGACCATGGGTGTCGCAGGTGCGGCCACTGCTGCGGAACCCATCAAAGGCGATGCCGCCGCCGGCCAGGCCAAGACGGCCGTTTGTGGTGCCTGCCACAACCCCGACGGCAACAGTCTGGCGCCGAACTTCCCGAAACTGGCTGGCCAGGGCCAGCGCTACCTCGAAAAACAATTGCATGACATCAAGTCCGGTAAGCGTACGGTGCTGGAAATGACGGGCATGCTCACCAACTTCAGTGATCAGGATCTGGCCGATATCGCTGCCTACTTCTCCAGTCAGAAGGGCAGCGTGGGGGCGGCCGATCCCAAACTGGTCGAGCGGGGGCGTGCCCTGTTCAATGGTGGTGACCTGGAGAAAGGCATGCCGGCTTGCACCGGCTGCCACTCGCCCAATGGCGCTGGCATCGCCCTCGCCGGCTTCCCGCACCTGGGTGGCCAGCATTCGCAGTACGTGACCAAGCAGCTCACGGACTTCCGCGAAGGCAACCGCACCAACGATGGCGATGCCATGACCATGCGCTCGATTGCCGGCAAGCTCAGCAACAAGGACATCGAAGCCTTGGCCAGCTACATCCAGGGTCTGCATTAACATTCGGTTAATGCTGTACGGCAAAGATGAAAGGGCGGCCGGACCGCCCTTTTTTCGGTCCGCTGCCGTTACACTACAGAACTCGGGCCCTTCCCGACCTGTCTGAATTCAGGTCGCGTCGAGGCGACCAATGACTGCTCAGGAGTAAAGCATGCGTAAACTGATTCTCAGCGCTGCGCTGGTCGCCGCCAGCGTATTCGGTATGACTGCCGTTCAGGCCGCGGAACCTGTGGCTGGCAAGGAATATATCGAGCTGAGCAACCCTGTTCCGGTATCCGTGCCTGGCAAGATCGAAGTGGTCGAGCTGTTCTGGTATGGCTGCCCACACTGCTACCACTTCGAGCCGACCATCAACCCATGGGTAGACAAGCTGCCCAAGGACGTCAATTTCAAACGCGTTCCCGCGATGTTCGGCGGCCCGTGGGATGCCCACGGCCAGATGTTCCTGACCCTCGAAGCCATGGGCGTGGAGCACAAGGTGCACGCCGCCGTGTTCGATGCCATCCAGAACCAGCGCAAGCGTCTGACCGACCCTAACGACATGGCCGACTTCCTTGCCACCCAAGGCGTCGACAAGGACAAGTTCCTGGCCACCTTCAACTCCTTCGCCATCAAAGGCCAGGTCAATCAGGCCAAAGAGCTGGCGAAGAAGTACGAAATCACCGGCGTACCGAGCATGGTGGTCAACGGCAAGTATCGCTTCGACCTGGGTACCGCAGGCGGTCCGGAAGGCGTGCTGAACGTCGCCGACCAGCTGATCGCCAAGGAACGCGCCGCTAAGTAAGCGGCGAACCCCATGCCCCGCTTCAGATCCACGCGTGGCATTGGCCTGCATCAGCCGCAGGTCAACGAACATCACCTGCAGGCCCCTGGCCTGCCCGAGGATGGTCGCCTGCGGCTGCTGAGTTTCAACATTCAGGTCGGCATCAGCACCGAGCGTTATCGGCACTACGTGACCCGCAGTTGGCAGCACCTGCTGCCGCACACCGGGCGTGCCGGCAACCTGCAAAAAATTGGCGAGCTGCTCAACGACTTTGACCTGGTGGCCTTGCAGGAGGCCGATGGCGGCAGCCTGCGGTCAGGTTTCGTCAATCAGGTCGAGCACTTGGCGCAACTGGGTGCCTTCCCCTATTGGTACCAGCAACTCAATCGCAACCTCGGGCGTTTCGCCCAGCACAGCAATGGTGTGCTCAGCCGCCTCAAGCCGCAGCTGCTGGAAGACCATCCACTTCCCGGCCCGGCTGGTCGTGGTGCAATTCTGGTGCGTTTCGGCGAGGGCGCGGACGCGCTGATCGTGGTGATGATGCACCTGGCCCTAGGTGCCAAGACCCGTGCCCGGCAGCTGGCCTACATTCGCGAGCTGATCGGCGGCTATCGTCACCAGGTGTTGATGGGCGACATGAACACCCACGCCACCGACCTGCTCGACCACTCGCCCCTGCGCGATCTGGGCCTGATCGCCCCGCAGGCCGAGGCCACCTTCCCCAGCTGGCGCCCGCAACGCTGCCTGGACCATATCCTGCTCAGCCCGAGCCTGACCCTTGAGCGGGTCGAGGTGCTGGCGCAGCCGATTTCCGACCACCTTCCGGTTGCTGTCGAGATCCGATTGCCTGAAGCATTGACTGTGGATACGCTGCCGGTCTTGAGGTAGATCAGCAGATGTGTTTCGAGCCCTCAAGTGTTCGAAGCGCTCGCCGAAAGCGTGTAATCACAGCTCATAGATGCATCACTTGTTGCGGATCCAGGCATGACCATCGACGCCGAGCGCTGGAAAGAAAAATACCTTAAAAGCATCGAACAACAGGAAAAACTCGAGCGCCGTTGGAATGCTCGTCTTGACCTGCTGCGTCGAGGCCTGGTGCGTAGCACCCTGGCTGCCGAAGGCAGTGACAAGGTGGTCGACCAGTGCATGAAGGAAATGCGCGAGGTCATTCGCAGCGACAACATGGATGCTGGCCTCGCCGGCCTGATCCCGCGTCTTGAGAAGGCGGTGCTGGACTCCGAACAGCGCCGTGAAACCCGGATGAACCAGGTCAGCGATGCACTGACGTCGCTGGTCAGCCAGTTGCAGACGCTGCCTTTGCCGGGCGATGTCTCCCGACCGTTGAAAAAACTGGCGAAGAAGCTCGACGGTGGCGTCAGTCAGTCCCGGGATCTGCCACCTTTGCTGGGTGAGCTCAGTGGACTGCAAGGGCTCGCACTGTCTGCGCTGGGCAAACCCGAGGAAGAAGCCCGGCCAGGATTCCTGCAGCGCTTGTTCGGTAACCGCGATGTTGAACAACCGGGCGAGCAGGCACCGGCCCCTGCTGGCCAGGTTGCTGTCAGTACGCCCGAAGCGCATCCCTTGACTGAAGAGGTGCCAGCAGCCTCGTTGCCCGTCGAAGTGGATGCGCAAGCCTCCGATGTGGATGAACTGCAGCCCCTTCCCGTGGCGCAGGTACAACCTGCCGAGCCCATGGAGGGCGAGGAGCCCCAGACGCCGCAAGCCGTGGCAGAGTCGCAGCCGACCGTACTCTCCGAACCCGCCCTGGTCGAGAACGAAAGCCAGGAACCGCCAGCGGACCCACCCGCTTCGGCAGAGCTGGTGTCTGAGGGCGATTCAGGCGATGAACCCGTACAGGTCGAAGCGCCTGCGCAGGCTGAGGAAGTCGCTGGCGAAGATGGCCCCTATGCCCTGCCTGACGCTGTCGAACCACCATATAGCCAGGTCGCCGCACATATCGAGCAGACCCTGATCGGGCTGCTCGACGACCTGAGCCTGCCCGAGCGCCACAAGGCACAAGCCCTGGAAATGCGCGAGCGAGTGGCCCGCGGCTTGAATTGGTACGAGCTGATTCCGGTCCTCGACGACCTGGCGGTGCTCATGCTGGCAATCACCGACAGCGGCCAGCACGAATTCGAGGCTTACCTGCAACAGCTCAACGAGCGCCTGGAGAATTTCCAGAGCCACCTGCAGGAGGCCAGTGCCGGACACGCCGACAACAGCACCGCAGCCCGTGAGCTGGACAGCCAACTGCGTGAACAGGTCGATGGCCTGCAAAGCAGCGTACAAGGTGCGGCGGACCTGGACAGCCTCAAGCACATCCTGGAAAACCGTCTGGAGGGGTTGTCGGTCACCATCGACGATCATCAACGTGAGCGTGACCGCCGCGAACAGGAACTGGCAGGCCGCCTGCAGGGCCTGGCCGAACGCGTGGCAAACATGGAGCAGGAAGCCCTCGGCTATCGCGAGCACCTGGAGGAACAAAGGCAGAAGGCGCTGATCGACCCGCTTACCGGCTTGCCCAACCGCGCTGCCTGGGCCGAGCGGGTGGAGCGAGAGGTACTGGACTGGCAGGAGAGCGGCGGGCATCTGCTGATGGCCATCCTTGACCTGGACCACTTCAAACGTATCAACGACGGCTACGGACATCTGGCGGGCGACAAGGTGTTGAAGATCGTGGCCGGCCAGCTGCGCAAACGCCTGCGTGGCCAAGACTTCATTGCCCGCTTTGGGGGTGAGGAGTTTGTCCTGCTGTTGCCACAGACCTCACCGGCTGCGGGGCAACAAGTCGCCGAAGCACTGCGTGCGGCCATCGAGGCGTGCCCGTTCCATTTCAAGGGCGAGCGCGTGGTAATCACCGCTTCCATCGGTTTGAGTGCTTTCCGCTCGGGCGAGCGTGCTGACCAGGTGCTCAAACGTGCCGACGATGCGCTGTACAGGGCGAAGGATCTGGGGCGCAATCGAGTCGAGATAGCATAAATAAGTACCACATTCGCAGGGTTTCTGAATCGAGACTGTATGCCGGCGTGCGCACTTGCGCGCATGCCTTTACAGAACGATGCCTCAGATGGAGCCAAGCGATGAAAGCATCCCGTGCGATAGCTGTATTGATGATAGGTCTGGCGTGCCAGGCCTCTGCCATAGCCAAAGAGCAATTCTGGACCGCGCATGTTGGTGCCGATGGCAAAGTACTGCGGCAATGGCCGAAGTGGATTGAAAGGGTTGAGCATCAGGCTAAAGACAACTACTTCGCCCAGTACTCATTGTTCTTCAACAAACGTATCGTCCACCAGGACCCTGGTTTCTGCTCGGTGTCGCCGATCGATACCAGCAGCGAAAACAGACTTGTTCATGGGTATGCCAAAGTCATTGGCAAGCCTGTGGTCGAAAAGGCGACAGTCATGACTCAACTGTTGGACGTCAAAGGCCCCAGTGGTGACAACTCGATGGAGTTTCTGGTGATGTGCACACGTTGAAGCACTCTCACCCCAATCGTTGGAAGAGAGCACGTTATACTGTAGCCACGATGTAGACTCTTCAGACGTGCTTTCTTCCGATGAAAACCTTAATCACCGTTTTCCTGCTGTTGATCCTGACGGGCTGTTCTACCGGCCTGCGAATCGACCGCAGTCATGTTTCCGCCAACCAGGACGAACGAATCCAGTTCGTGGTTCTGCATTACACCAACGCGTCCCTCGAACGTTCGCTCGCGTTGCTGACCCATGGTGAGGTCAGCAGTCATTACCTGATCGGCGATGGTCCGGCAACGGTCTACCAGCTGGTGGACGAGAGCCGTCGAGCCTGGCATGCAGGCGATAGCCAATGGCAGGGGCGGACCTGGCTCAACTCCAGCTCCATCGGCATCGAAATCGTCAACCCTGGTTTCACCGATACGCCCAATGGTCGTGTCTGGCACCCTTACAGCGAGGCACAGATTCAATCGCTGATCGCCCTGCTCAAGGACATCGTCAAACGCAACCATATCGAGCCGCGCCACATTATTGGCCACAGTGATATCGCACCATTACGCAAACTGGACCCGGGGCCATTGTTCCCGTGGAAGCGCCTGGCCGATGCAGGCATTGGTATCTGGCCAGACGCCACGGCCGTGGCCCGTCAGCAAGCGTATTTCAGCGCAAATCCCCCCTCGATCGGCTGGTATCAGCAGGAGTTGGCGCGTTTTGGCTACGCAATCGAGCAGTCAGGCGAGCTGGATGTCGCTACCCGCCATGTCATCGCAGCCTTCCAGATGCGCTTCCGTCCAGCGCGTTTCGATGGCACACCAGACGCTCAAACGGCAGCTATTCTGCAAGTGCTCAACCGCATGCGTTGAGCGAGTGGCGCTAGACGCCTCAATCACCGCTCAACGGGCAGGCTGACTGCCAAACCAGTTGCTATACCTTGGTAATCAACTGGATGCTAGCGATGTCAGCCTTGCTAACTGTATTGCGCCAAATTTTTTACCGTCCCTGGATGCTGGCCACCTTGGCAGCTTTGGCCAGTGGCGCGGTGCTGCTGACCGCCAGCTTCGGCATTGCCTTGCAGCAGATGAAGCAAAGTGAAAGTGCGCAAATGAATGCGCAGGGCGACCGTTTTCTTGAACGGCTTGAGCAGGTGTTCGGCCAGTTGCGAGAAGGGGTCGACGCGCTGCAGGCGCAGCCTTTGCGTGGTTGTGATGCGGCCATGCTGCAAGCCTTGCAAGCTGTTGGCCTCGGTTCACGCTTCATTTATGAGGCGGCCTACATCGACGGCAACATTGCCTGCTCCAACCGGGGTGGCGAACGGCTCATCGAAGCGTTGCGGGCGCCAGATATTCGCGGCCCAACTTATAGCTACTGGTTGAACACTACCACCGAACCCGACGAAAACCTGGCGGCATTGATGCTGGGACGCGGCAAGTTCGTGGTTTCCACATCCCGTGGGCATCTGACCGACGTGGTCGATCTGCCACCAGGCGGGAGTTTGCTGGTGGTTCTGGACAATGGCTCTCGGGCCATTCCGGTGCTGGGCCCGCCGCAAGTCTGGCCGCCTGCAGCGGCCTGGCCTTCCAGCGAGAACACGCTGCTTGAACTGAGCGACCGCCTTATCTACCGCATGCCGACCAAGTCGCCGGACTACCAGTTGGTGCTGATTGCGCCACGGGCCAGCCTGCCGTTGAAAATGAACGGCATGCTCTGGTTGCTGATTCCAGGCAGCCTGCTGGCGGCCTGCTGCATCGGCTGGCTGGTGCTGCAACTGGTGCAGCAGCGGCGTTCGATGAGTTCCGAGCTGCAGAATGCACTGCGGCGGGGTGAACTCCAGGTGCTCTACCAGCCGATTTTCGAACTCGACAGCCGCCGCTGCGTTGGGGCCGAGGCGCTGGTGCGCTGGCGCCGCCCGGACGGGACGCTGACCAGCCCGGACCTGTTCATCCCGCTTGCCGAGAACACCGGGCAAATACGTCAGATCACCGATTTCGTCCTGCAGCGTGTGCTCGAGCAGCTTGGGCAGCTGCTGCGCTCGCACCGCAACCTGTACATCTCGGTGAATCTTGCGGCATGCGATGTGATGGTGCCCCGTATCGGTAGAGTCGCTGCACGGTTACTGGCCTTGCATCGGGTGTCGGCCAGCCAGATCGCCTTCGAGGTCACCGAGCGTGGGCTGATCGACGTGGTGGTGGCCCGCGACAACCTGCAGGCATTGCGCGCTTCCGGCCATCAGGTATTGATCGACGATTTCGGCACGGGGTATTGCAGCCTGGCCTATCTGCAGACCCTGCCTGTGGACTGCCTGAAGATCGACAAGGCGTTCATCGATGCTTTGGGGCACGATGCCGCCAGCAGCGGTGTGGCACCGCACATCATTCGAATGGCTCATGACCTGCACCTGCGGGTGATTGCCGAAGGTATCGAATGTGAGGACCAGGCCGAGTTGCTCAATAGCGAAGGGGTCAACTATGGCCAGGGTTGGTTATTTGCCCATCCACTCAATGCACGGCAGTTCGCCGAGCTGGTGACCCGAGGGAGGCAAATTGAAGCTCGGCGGGTCGACGACGAGCTGTGAAGGGTGAAGCGACAACCCCTGCACTTCAGACTGGCAATGCCATGTAGAACTGGGTGCCTTGCCCGGGTCGGGAAAACACCCCCATACGCCCACCATGCAGTTGCACGATTTCCTTGCACAACGCCAGCCCCAGTCCCGCCCCACCCTTTTTGCGGCCCACCTGCACGAAAGGTTCGAAAATTCGCCCTTGTTGCCCATAGGCGATACCTTCGCCATTGTCCTCGACACTGACGATCACTCGCTCCGCATGCCGTCGTGCGTGCAGGCGTATCCGGCCGCCGTTGGGAGTATGGCGAATGGCATTGTGCAGCAGATTGTCCAGAACCCGGTCGAGCTGGGCGACATCGGCCTGAATGCGCGGCAGTGGCGGCTCGAGGGCGTTGACCAGCTCGATCTGCTTTTGCGTGGCCTGCTCGGCGAAGCGTGCCTGGGCGCGCTCGAGCAGTGAGTCGATGGGGCAAGGCGCCAGTTCAAGCTTTTGCAGTCCGCTCTGGTAACGCGAGAAATTGAGCAGGTCGTTGATCAGCTGGGTCAGGCGCTGCATTTCTTCGCTGATGGTCTCGATCAGGTCGTGTTCGCGTGCATCAGGGGGGAACGTCAGACGCTCGCGCAGCAAGCCGAATGCCATGTGCATGCCGGTGATCGGAGTGCGCAGTTCATGGGAGGCACGCAGCACGAACTCGCTGCGCACACGTTCGAAGGCGCGTTGTTCGGTTACATCGTGCAGCACCATGACCGCGCCCAGAATCGGCCCCTGCGGGTGGCTCACTGGAGTCAGGCTGTAGGTCAGGAGCCTGGATTCTTCGTCGACCTCGATTTGCAGGTCGTCAGGTGGCCGGTCCAGGTTGCCGCCGCGCAGTACTTGGCGCAGCTGTTGTTCCAACTCTGGGCGCTGCAGCGCTTCGGCGAGGTTGCTGCCAACGCGGCTGTCATTCCACCCGAGCTGACGTTGTGCCACTGGGTTGAGGTGCTCGAGATGGCCTTGGCGGTCGATGATCAGTAAACCGTCGTCAATGCTGTCGAGCACGGCCTGAAGACGTTGCTGGCCGGCCAGCAGCTCATCGACGTTGGTTTCCTGATGTTTACGCAAAGCATCGGCCATCAGCCCGAAGCGGCGGGTCAGCTGGCTCAGCTCGGCCGCCTGGGTGACCGGCAGGGTAACGTTGAAGTTGCCTTGGCCCAGCTGGTCCGCCGCCTGGGCCAAGGCCTCGATCGGTTGGCCCAGGCGCTGGGCAATCTTGTGTGCGGTGACGAACCCCAACACCAGCACGACCAGTCCGATCAGGCCTAGCAGGCCGCTGACCAGCAGGGCGTGGTTACGCGTCTGTGCCTCACTTCGGGAGATGAGCTCCAGTGCCTGCTTGTGGGCATCGATCAGGTCGGCGCGCACTTGGCTGAACGCGGCGCCCAGTGGCTGGTCCGCAGCCATGCTCCGCGCTGGGGCAGGGCTTTCTCGGTACGCCTGGAGGAAGCTTTGGTAGTGGCTGCTGGCTTTGCTGAAACCGGTCCGCTCGCCGCCTTGCTCCAGGCCCTGATTGAGCAGGGTCTGGAAGTTGTTCTGGAGTGCTTGCAGGTTTTCGGGTGCGGTGCCCTCATCGAGAATAAGGGTCAGCTGTTCGCCCAGGTTCTGCCGCAGCTTCAAGCCCAACTCCAGGGCATGGGTGGTTTCGCGCACCAGTTGCTGTTGCACCGTGGCCATCTGCAGCATGCTGACCAGGCCTAGTGTCAGGCCAAGCAGGGCGACAATGACGAGTGTCGAAATGCTGAGGAAAAGCCGCGTGCGCAGCTTCATCGGCCATTTCATAGGTTGTACTGCTTGCGCTTGCGATAGAGCGTCGAGGCGTCGATACCCAAGGTCTTGGCGGCTTGGTCCAGCGTATCGCTGGTGGCCAGCACCGCGCCGATGTGGGCGCGCTCCAGTTCGTCCAGGCTGAGGGCGGCACCGATCCGGGGCGTGTTGCCGGTAGGCTGCTCGCCCATGCCCAGATGGCTCATTTCGACCCACTCCTGCGGGCAGATGATGCTAGCGCGCTCAACGACATTGCGTAACTCGCGGATGTTGCCTGGCCAACGGTAATTGAGCAGGGCACTGCGGGCTTCTTCGCTGAATCCGCGGGCCGGGCGCGAGTACTCCTTCACGAAGCGAGCCAGGAAGCGCTCGGCTAAGGTCAGAATATCCTCGCTGCGTTCGCGCAAGGGCGGCAAGTGCAAGGTAATGACATTGAGGCGGTACAGCAGGTCTTCCCGAAAGCGGCTCTCGCGCACCATCTCTTCAAGGTTGAGGTTGGTGGCCGCAAGGATGCGTACATCGGCTCGTCGGGTCACCGGGTCACCTACCCGCTCGTACTCCTTGTCCTGGATGAAGCGCAGCAGCTTGGGTTGCAATGTCAGGGGGAAATCGCCGATCTCGTCGAGAAAGAGGGTGCCACCGTCGGCCTGGTTGACTCGCCCCAAGGTACTTTCGCTAGCCCCGGTGAAGGCACCGCGGGTGTGCCCGAACAGTTCGCTCTCCATCAGTTCGGCATTGAGTGAAGGGCAGTTGATGGTGACGCAGGCCTTGCGCGAGCGCTTGCTCCAACCATGGATGGCGCGGGCAAGTTCGCCCTTGCCGGTGCCCGATTCACCCAGAATGAGAATGTTGGCGTCGGTGGTGGCGACCTGGCGTGCGGTTTCCAGCACCGCCATCATGGCAGGACAGTGCGAGTCCAAGCCGTCCTTGGGTTTGCGAACCTCGCCTTCCAAGGCTTCCAGTCGCGCCGACAGCTGGCGCACTTCCAGTTGCTTGGCGGTGGCCAGGCGCAGCTGGTCAGGGCTGCACGGTTTGACCAGGTAGTCGGCCGCACCTGCTTGAATGGCATCCACTGCGGTATCGATGGCCGAGTGGGCGGTAACGATCACCACGCGCATCCAGGGGGCCTGGATGCGCATTTGGGCCAGCACATCGAGGCCGTTGTCATCGCCAAGACGCAAATCCAGGAAGCACAGGTCGAATACTTGCCGCTGCAGCAACGCCTCGGCTTGAGCTGCGCTGTTGGCAGTGGCCACGCTGTAGCCTTCGTCCTCAAGGCAATAGCGGAAGGTGCGCAGGATAGCGGACTCATCATCCACCAACAGAATGCGGCCTTGGTTGTCCTGGGCTGGCTCCATTTCCTGCGCTCCTTTGGGTAGATCATCAATTAGTGTGGAAAAAATCGGGCAAGTTGCATGGTCGATTCTGAAGGAATCTTTCCCATGCATGCTAGCCAGTGGCCGGTTGTCACGTTAAAGCCGAGCTATCTCGATGATTTGCTTAGAGGTGTGCAGTGGCACATTGGTTGCGAAGTTTTTCAGCTTTTGGCCACAGGACCAGGTGAAGTGAGGTGACCTGGTGATCAAAGTGGGTGATTGGATCGTGCAATTCGCACGATGTCAGCGGGGGCATCGTGCAGGATACGTCCCAAGTGCAACTGGATTATTTTATTAAATTATTGATTTTAAAGGATTTATTTGCCGCAAAAGGTCTGGCATGCAGGCTGCAGATACCTGTTCAGGTTTGAACAAGAATTACAGCAGGAGAAGCCGGCATGAACCGCCCACCCGTTGACCGTTTACAGGCTGCCGCACTGCCCCTCCGCCAGCTTCTGGTTCTTGGGCTGGGATTACTGCTGACGCTAGCAGTTGGCCTCTTCTATTACAGCTGGCAGACCGCGCGGCTGTCCGAGCAGGTGGCGGCTCAGACTGCAATGCTCATGAAGACCCAGGCGACCCGTGCCAACACTTTGGTCAAGGCGGCAAATCCACTGCCATCGGCCAGTGTCTCCAGCGCCTCCCTCGAAAATGTCGTGCCTCAGGACCGTTGGGTGTTCTGAAGCTAACGGCCGGGCTGATTTCAAAAAAGAAAGGAGAATCACCATGCTGAGTTGGGCTATCACTTTCCTCATCATCGCCATCGTTGCCGCTGTACTGGGCTTTGGTGGCATTGCTGGAGCGGCCACAGGTATCGCGAAGATCCTGTTCATTGTCTTCCTGGTGTTGTTCGTAGCCTCCTTCTTCTTTGGACGTGGTCGAGGATGAGCATGCCAGGGCAACTGAAGCGCGATCTGAAGTGGAACTGAAAAAGATTCGCGCGCTGTCACGTAATAGAAGCTGAACCTTTCTATATTTCTGGCTTCTATGATGCGCCGCCTCGAGGAGGGGTGGCGCATGACCAAGGGGTCGGGCTGTTCTGATTGTTGCAGGATCGGAGTGGCCTAGGGGCACAGGGAGTGCCTCCAGCAATGGGCCGGGTCAGGAAAGGCAGATTCGGAAGTTCACGGCCGGTCGCGTTTCGAGCTTGTAGAAGGCTCGACCCGGCCGGGCTTCCGAGACGCCATGTCGACTTCTTCCATTCCCTTTCTGGTTTTTTCCTTCAAGACACATTTTGTCTCGACCGTACATCAATTTTTTTTCGCGGGTGGCAAGGGCACGACAGGTGCCATTTCGGCCATTCGGATTGTCGAACAAGCCATTTCCAACCCTTAATCGATACAGCTAAATCTGCCGGAAAATGGCGGTTTGGTCATGTTCGGGAATCCGAACGTTGTAAATCAAGGGCTTGGAAGCAGCCGGATGTAAGCGAAAACATTATGCATGTTCGGCATGGGGTATTCGTTTCCGGCATTAGATTTCCCCCTGCCCCATCGCAATAGTTGCGGCCTTTTTTCGCTGGCCGAGCACCCGATTGCTCGCCTGCGGTGTCTTTACATGCGGTCTCCGGATGGGACAAAGCGCTGCCAAAGTCGTTGAGAACGGCTCTGTTATGCGCCTCTCAGGCCGGCTCCCATGACCACTACAACAAAGGGTAATGACATGAAGAAGGCAAAACTGAGCCTCGCCTGGCAGATCGTGATCGGTCTGCTGCTGGGCGTTGCAGTCGGCGCGCTACTGAACCATTTCAGTGCGGAAAAGGCATGGTGGATCAGCAACGTTCTCCAGCCCGCCGGCGACATCTTCATTCGCCTGATCAAGATGATCGTCGTCCCGATCGTGATTTCGTCGCTGATCGTGGGCATCGCCGGGGTAGGCGACGCGAAGAAACTGGGCAGCATCGGCCTGAAGACCATCATCTACTTCGAGGTGGTAACCACCATCGCCATCGTTGTCGGTCTGGTGTTGGCCAACCTGTTCCACCCAGGCGCTGGTATCGATATGAGCACCCTGGGTACCGTCGACATCTCCAAGTACCAGGCCACCGCAGCCGAAGTGCAGCATGAGCACGCGTTCATCGAGACCCTGCTCAACCTGATCCCATCGAACATCTTCGCAGCGCTGATGCGTGGCGAAATGCTGCCGATCATCTTCTTCTCGGTCATGTTCGGTATGGGCTTGTCGAGCCTCAACGCCGACCTGCGCGAGCCGCTGGTGCGTACCTTCCAGGGCGTGTCGGAGACCATGTTCAAGGTCACCCACATGATCATGAACTACGCCCCGATCGGCGTGTTCGCCCTGATCGCCGTCACCGTTGCCAACTTCGGTTTCGCTTCGCTGCTGCCGCTGGCCAAGCTGGTGTTGCTGGTGTACTTCGCCATCGCCTTCTTCGCCTTCATGGTGTTGGGCCTGGTGGCGCGCGTGTTCGGCTTCTCGGTCATCAAGATCATGCGCATCATGAAGGACGAGCTGATCCTCGCCTACTCGACCTCCAGCTCGGAAACCGTGCTGCCGCGCGTGATCGAGAAGATGGAAAAATACGGTGCGCCGAAGTCGATCTGCTCGTTCGTGGTACCGACCGGTTACTCCTTCAACCTCGACGGTTCGACCCTGTACCAGAGCATCGCAGCGATCTTCATCGCCCAGCTGTACGGTATCGACCTGTCGATCGGCCAGCAGCTGATGCTGGTGCTGACCCTGATGGTCACCTCCAAGGGTATCGCTGGCGTGCCGGGCGTATCCTTCGTGGTACTGCTGGCCACCCTGGGCAGCGTGGGCATTCCGCTGGAAGGCCTGGCCTTCATCGCTGGTGTCGACCGCATCATGGACATGGCCCGTACCGCGCTGAACGTGGTCGGTAACGCGCTGGCCGCAGTGGTCATCGCCCGCTGGCAGGGTATGTACGACGCCCAGAAAGGCGAGGCGTACTACCAGTCGCTGGTGCAGGCTGCAGGCAAGAAGGAAGCCGTGGTCGTTGGCGAAACCGCCAAGCATTAAGCTTCCCACGCTGAACGAAGAGCCCCGACTTGTCGGGGCTTTTTGTTGTCTGTAGGCCCCTATCGCCGGCAAGCCGGCTCCCACAGGTACTGCATCGGTCGCGCTCCTTGTGGGAGCCGGCTTGCCGGCGATAAGGCCAGTGGAGGCTAAAACAGCCTTCGATACGCTATCATTCGGGCATTTTTCAGGGGGAACACACGGATGCTCAACGGCCTTTGGCTCGGCTTTTTCCTGGTGGCGGCGGTTTCCGCCCTGGCCCAATGGCTGGTGGGTGGCAACGCTGGCATCTTCGCCGCGATGGTCGAGAGCATCTTTGCCATGGCCAAGCTGTCGGTCGAAGTCATGGTCCTGCTGTTCGGCACCCTGACGCTCTGGCTGGGCTTCCTGAAGATCGCCGAAAAGGCCGGTATCGTCGAGTGGCTGGCCAAGGTCCTCGGCCCGCTGTTCGCACGGCTGATGCCGGAAGTACCGCCCGGGCACCCTGCTCTGGGCCTGATTACCATGAACTTCGCCGCCAATGGCCTGGGCCTGGACAACGCGGCCACGCCAATCGGCCTGAAGGCCATGCGTGCCCTGCAGGAGCTGAACCCCAGCAGCACCACGGCGACCAATGCGCAAATCCTGTTCCTGGTGCTCAACGCGTCTTCGCTGACGTTGTTGCCGGTGACCATTTTCATGTACCGCGCCCAGCAAGGCGCCCCCGACCCTACGATGGTGTTCCTGCCCATTCTGTTGGCGACCAGCGTTTCTACCCTGGTCGGCCTGCTGTCGGTCGCGGTGATGCAACGTCTGCGCCTCTGGGACCCGGTGGTGCTCGCTTACCTGGTCCCAGGTGCGTTGCTGCTGGGGGCGTTCATGGCATTTCTCGGCACCCTGTCAGCCGCGGCCTTGGCAAGCCTCTCCTCGATCTTGGGCAACCTCACGCTGTTTGGTGTGATCATTCTGTTTCTGGTGGTCGGTGCGCTGAAGCGGGTGAAGGTGTACGAAGCCTTCGTCGAGGGCGCCAAAGAGGGCTTCGACGTCGCCAAAAGCTTGCTGCCGTACTTGGTGGCGATGCTGGTGGCGGTCGGCGTGCTGCGCGCCTCTGGGGCCCTGGAATTGGCGCTGGACGGCATTCGTCATGCCGTGAACTGGATGGGGTTGGACACCCGCTTCGTTGAGGGCCTGCCCACCGCGTTGGTCAAGCCGTTTTCTGGCAGTGCGGCTCGCGCCATGTTGATCGAGACCATGCAGACCCAAGGTGTGGACAGTTTCCCGGCATTGGTTGCTGCGACTATTCAGGGCAGTACCGAAACGACCTTCTACGTACTGGCGGTGTATTTCGGCGCGGTCGGCATCCAGCGGGTGCGCCACGCGGTTGGCTGCGCACTGCTGGCTGAACTGTCTGGCGTGATCGCGGCGATCTTCGTTTGCTACTGGTTCTTCGCCTGAGCCACTGTCCAGTCGACCACTTGCTGGGCCAGTTGGTCGCTGGCCACACCAAAGCCTGTGACCACGGTTGAAACCTGGGTGCCGGTCAGTGGCTGGCGGATCTCGAAGCGCTTGCTGGCGAGGATGCGCTGGCTGCGACCCTGGACCAGCCGTGCGTCATAACGGATCACCACCTCCACTCCACCGCCTGGGCGGTATTCGCTTTGATAGGCCAGCAGCTCGCCGGCCAGCTCGTAATCGGCTTGCAGGTTGCTGTCGTCGGCACTCAAGCGCTGGACCCGGCCATCACGCTGGAATCCATCGAGCAGACGGTTGCGTACCAGCAGCGGCGTCGGATCGCTCCAGCGAGCACCCTTGTAGCTGCTGATCACATCACCTTGGGGGATTACTGCGATGCGAGGCCCGGCCAACACTTCACTGGCCAGCGGCTTGTTCAGTCGCAAAGACCAGTCCACCGGCGTAGTGCTGCGGCTGGCCTGGTTCACGGGCAGGCGGTATGTATCCACAGGTTCGGTTTTCGGCAGGACCGAGCAGGCCGTGGCCAGGCTCAGCGTGGCGGCCAAGGCCATCAGGCGCAGCGACGGTTTCATGGCTGGAACTCCTTGTTGTTGTCGCGGCCCAGCAGGTAGCCGCTCGGGTCTGCCTCCAGGCGCCGGGAAATGCCCTTGAGCGCGTTGAGCGTTTCACGCAGCTCGCGAATGGCGGGGGCCAGCTGGTTGAGCCCCTGGGCACCGCCGTCGAGGGCTTCGCGGTTGTCCTTGAGCAGGTTGTTGATGGTGGCAGTGCTATCGGCCAGCGATTGCATGGCCTGCTCGGCGCTGCCGATGGCCTGTTTGCCTTCATTGCCCAGCAGGCCGTTGGCGTTGCGCATCAGGGCCTGGGTCTCGGCCAAGGTGGCGCTGGCCTGCTTGCCGACCTCGGCCAACTGCTCGATGGCCTGGGCAATGCCGCCTTTATGGCTGGCAAAGGCACCGGTGGTCTGCTCCAGGTTGGCCAGGGTGTTGCTCAGTCGGTCGATGTTGCTTTCCGAGAACATCTGGTTGGCATTGTGCAGCAGCATGTTGATGTTGGTGACCAGATCACTGCTGTCGTTGAGCAGGCGTGAAATGGGCGACGGCGAGGCGATGATGACCGGCAGCTTGCCGTCCTTGCCTTTGAGCTCGGGGCTTTTCGGGGTGCCGCCGCTGAGCTGGATGAACGAGTTGCCGGTCACCCCGGCCAGGGTCAGCTTGGCCTGGGTGTCTTCCTTGACCGGGGTGTCGCCGCTCAGGCGCACGCGGGCCAGGACGCGGCGCGGGTCCTTGGGGTCCAGGCGCAGGCTGGTGACATCACCGACCTTGATGCCGTTGTACTGCACCGGGCTGCCCCGGGACAGGCCGGATACGGCTTCCTTGAAGACCACTTCGTAGTCCTTGAACGCGTCGTCGACGCTGGACTTGGTCAGCCATAGGCCAAACAGCATGGCACCGGCCACCACGATGACGGTGACCAGGCCGATCAGGACATGATGAGCTCGAGTTTCCATTGTTCAGCGCTCCTGCACCGCGCTGGCGGCGGCGTGCTCGGCCGCTCGCCCGCGCGGGCCGTGAAAGTATTCGTGAATCCAGGGGTCGTCGGTCTGCTCGACCTCGGCCAGCGGCCCTGCCACCAGCACCTTCTTTTGCGACAGCACCGCTACACGGTCGGTGATGGTGTACAGGGTGTCCAGGTCGTGGGTGATGAGAAACACCGACAAGCCCAAGGCATCGCGCAATGTCAGGATCAGCTGGTCGAAGGCCGCGGCGCCAATGGGGTCGAGGCCAGCGGTGGGCTCGTCGAGGAACAGGATGTCCGGGTCCAGCGCCAAGGCACGGGCCAATGCGGCGCGCTTGATCATGCCGCCGGACAGCGACGACGGGTATTTGTCGGCGGCTGAAATCGGCAGCCCTGCCAGCGCCAGTTTGACCCCGGCCAAGTGCTCGGCATCGGCGCGGGAAAGGCCCGCGTGCTCGATCAATGGCAGGGCGACGTTCTCAGTCACGGTCAGCGAAGAGAACAAGGCGCCCTTCTGGAACAGAACGCCGAAGCGCCGCTCAACCTGTGAGCGCTGGCTGTCATTGAGGCTGGCCAGGTCCTGGCCAAACACCTTGACCTGCCCTTCGTTGGGCCTGCGCAGGCCGATGATGCTGCGTAACAGCACCGACTTGCCGCTACCCGAGCCGCCGACTACCGCAAGGATCTCGCCACGGTAGAGGTCGAGGTCGAGGTTTTCGTGCACGCTCTGGCTGCCAAAGCGGTTGCAGATGCCCCGCGCTTCGATCACTGCATCCCGGCCACTCACCAGCCCATCTCCATGCAGAACAAGGCCGCCACCGCATCCAGCACGATGACCACGAAGATCGACTGAACCACGCTGGAGGTGGTGTGTGCGCCGACCGACTCGGCGCTGCCGCTGACCTTGAAGCCTTCCAGGCAACCGATGGCGGCGATCAGGAAGGCGAAGAACGGCGCTTTGGCCAGCCCGACGAGGAAGTGCTGCACACCGATATCGCTTTGCAGCAACGACAGGAACATCGCGGGTGAGATATCCAGCGTCAGGGCGCAGACCACGGCGCCGCCGACGATGCCGCAGATCATCGCGAGGAAGGTCAGCAACGGCAGAGCTATCAGCAAGGCTAGTACTCGCGGTACCACCAGCAGTTCGATCGGGTTCAGCCCAAGGGTGCGGATGGCGTCGATTTCCTCGTTGGCCTTCATCGAGCCGATTTGCGCAGTGAACGCACTGGCTGTTCGCCCAGCCATGAGGATGGCAGTCAGCAGCACGCCAAATTCACGCAGGAAGGAAAACGCCACCAGGTCCACGGTGAACACAGTTGCGCCGAAGTCCGCCAGCACCGTGGCGCCGAGGAACGCCACCACCGCCCCTACCAGGAACGTCAGCAAGGCCACGATGGGTGCTGCGTCCAGGCCGGTTTGCTCGATATGTGCGACCACGGGGGTGACGCGCCAGCGGTGAGGCTGGAAGAAGCGCAGCAGCAGGGTTTCCAGGATCAGCCCAACAAAGCCGAGTAACTGCCGGGTGTCCTGCCAGAGGGTGTCCACGGCTCGCCCGATACGCTCCAGCAGTTGCAGCAAGACCGGGCGTTCCGGCTCTTTGACCGGAATGCAGTAGTCCTGCACCGAGCAATAGACGTTCTTGAGCAAGGCGCGGCTGGCTTCGGGCAGGTTGTCGGTACAGTGTGATAGCCGCTCTGAGCCGAGCAGCTCGGCCAGCAGGGAGGCTCCGGCGGTGTCCAGACGCCCCAACTGGCTGAGATCGGCAATGGTGTCGGCACCATATTCCGTACGCAGGCGCTCGCTCTCGCGCTTGAGGCTGGCGTAGTGGGCCAGGGTCCAGTCACCGGCGATGCGTAGGCAAGCCGGTTGGCAACTGGTGTCCAGGGTGGCGCTGGGGGTGGTCATAGGCTCCATGCATCTGACGGTCCGCTAGGCGTAGAGCCTGATCATAGCGCAGCAGGCATGGCGTGGTTTGTTGAGAATGTGCTGTGTGCGGCTCTTGCAGGCAATGCGGTGGATGGCACCGGCTTTGCCGCTGATCGCCGGCAAGCCGGCTCCCACAGGTACTGCAGTGATCTGAAGGTCAGCGCAGTCCATGCAGCGCCAATTACGGAGCTGCGTCGTCCACCACCTTGAAGCGCAGCACGCCAATTACTTGGCCGTCCTCAGTCAGCACCCTCACCTGCCATTTGCCGACCGGATTAGGTGGGAAGTTCTGCTTGTGGGTCCAGGCCCGATAGCCTTCCTTGCGTCCCCCGTGGATGTCCAGGGCGATTCGGTCGACCTCTTTGCCATCTTTTTGCCACACATGGTAGATCCGCTCGTTCAGACCCCGCGGTGCGTTGATCGCGGTATAGGCGTACAAGCCGCTGCTGCGGATACGGCTGGCGGCAATCTCATCCAGAGAGTCGCCAGGCTGGCGGTTCAGCACTTCAGTGCTCACGGCCACTTCGGTCATCCACAATGTCGCTGGCGGCACCCAGGAGCGCATCAGCCATCCACCGCCGCCCACGGCCAGGGTCACCAGTACCAGTGCCACGCCTCGCCTCCAGGTTTTGATCGGGAAACTGCTGGCCAGGCTCGGGAACGACAGCACCATGGCTGCAATCAATGCCAGCTTGAAGCTTTGCGCGGTGGTCAGGTGAAGGATGATCGGCAATGCGGTGAGCAGTGCGGCGAACAGCGTCAGTGTGTGCAGCGCGAGGAACAGCCAGCGGCGCGGGGCTAACCACTTGTAGTACAGCGGGTCGATGATCGAAATCAGCCCGGCGGCGCCCAGCAGGCCGGTGAAGACCAGTTGTCCGCTGTTCCAGGTGGTGGTGATGAAAAAGAACGGCAGGACGAAGAACAGGCTTTCCTGGTGGATCATCTGCGTCGCGTAGCGCAGCAGAGGCTGAGGGATTTCGCGGTTGAAAGTGCGGGCGAAAAGGCCGGTGAGGGTGTTCTCGAGCATCAGCCAGACCCAGCTGACCAGCATGAGAATGGCGACCCAGCTGGCCAGGCCGGCCTGCCGGTCCACCAGGATGAAGCTGCCGATACCGGAGAGAAAACCGCCGAGCGCGATGATGCCAGGGTAGCGTTTGAGCAGTTCGATGACGCGCTGCACGAAGTGGGGTATTGGGGGCATGGGTTTACAACAAGGAATATTGAGAGGCATTGCCGGCCTCTTCGCCGGTAACCCCGCTCCCACAGATAACCAGTGCCCATGAAGACGGTGGTGTACCGGTGGGAGCGGGTTTACCCGCGAAAGGGCCACTGATGGCGAAAGGATACCGCCGATTCACTGCTGCCGTGTAGCACCGCTTGGTCGCTTCGCTGCGTGACGGCGTCGACGCAGCAACCCCAACGCCAGTATCAGCCCCAATAGCAAGGCAATCAGGCCATACAGTTCGTCATACCCCAGCAACGGCTTCTCGATACGCAGATAGCCTTGATCCTTGAGCAAAGCCTTCAAGGCTTCATTGGCCTGCTCCAGCGTCACCTGGCGCAGTTTGCGTGTCGGGTCGGCGAAGCGCCCGTTGTTGTAGTCGTTGAGCGCCCCCCAGTAGTAGTCGGCCAAGGCACTGTTGCCCTGAGTGCTCCAGCTTTCCTTGGCGACGGCTGCGTCCTTGATGCGCGCGAAGGTGTCGGGGTCCAGGCCTTCCTTGCGCAGGTGATCCAGCAGTTGTTGCATCACCTTGGTCGCCTTGTCGATGTCTTCGCGCTCAAGGTCGGCATTGAGGCTGAGCATGCCGCTGTCACCGAAGCTCTCACGTTGAACCGTGGGGCCGTAGGACAGGCCGTGGCGCAGGCGCATCTGGTCGTACACGGCCCAGTCCAGGTAGCGCGAGAGCAGGTCGAGGGTAGCCTGGTGGTCGTTGTCCAGAACCGGCTCGATGAACAACCAGTGCAGTTTGACGCTGTCGCCAAGCCAGCCATTGATGAGATCGCGACGTTGCTCCGCTGGCTGGCTGATGCTGTCGAGGTTGCGGCGCTCCTCGGGTTCGGTGGCCGGCAACTCGCCATAGGTGCGCTCGAGGTAGGCCGGCAGCAATCGGTCCAGTCCACCGACCATGATCAGTGTCATGTTGTTGGCCGCGTACCAGCGCTCGCGCAGGGCCTGGACCTGCTCCAGGGTCATGTCGTCGAGATTGGAGCGCTCTGGGCATTTCAGGCCCAGCTCGACGGCCAGCTGGTCACTGGCGGGGTGGCCGATGTCCTGACGGTCGAGCCAACGCTGCAGGTGGCCATAATGGCCGCCATCTTCGCGCTCGATGATGCGCTTGGCCGTGGCCAGCGCCTTGGCGTCGATCCGGGTGTCACGGATGACGGCCAGCAGCAGGTCGAGAACCTTGCGCTGGTTGCGTGCTGGCGTTTCGATGACGAAGGTGGTGTCGGCGCTGCTGGTGTATGCATTCCACTCCCCGCCCAGTGCCTGCAGGCGCTCTTCGAGTCCACCCTCGCCGGTTTCGTCGATACCGCTGAACAGCAGATGTTCGAGCAGGTGCGGCAATTCCTTCTGCTCGCAGTCGAAGTCGTCCAGGCCGACGCCCACCACCAGGCGAATGGCCACATGATCGCGTTCGTAGCCAGATTTCAGGATCACCTGCAGGCCATTGGGTAACAGATAACCCTCAACCCGCGACCGATCGAGGGCTAGCGTGGGCAGACTGCAGATCAGCAGGCAAAGGAACATCAGGCAACGCATGGGCGAGCTTGGGTCTCCGGTCAGCGAGATCAGGGCAAGCGGGCTTCGTCCGGCACACTGTCGAGCATCAGCCCGCCGGTGTCCGAACCGCCCAGTACCACATAGGCACTGCTGCAGAACAAAGAGTTCAACCGCTTCATGTCAGCGATCAGCTCCAAGTGTAGCGAACTGGTTTCGATACTTTGTAGCACCTTGCGTTGCAGTCGGCTGACATGGGCATGGGCCAGGCGTCGTTCCTGGGCTCGGAAGCGGCGTTTCTCGCGTAACAGCAGGTGGGCACTCTCGGGGTCGGCGCTGAGAAACACCGAAAGGCCAAGGCGCAAGTTGGCCAGCAACTGTTCCTGCAAGCCTGTCAGCTCCTCCAGGCCGACTTGGGAAAACTCCCGGCGTTGACTGGTTTTCTGTTGCTGGACTTTGCGCAGCATGCGTTCTATCAGGTCGCAGGCCAGCTTCAGGTTGATTGCCAGTTCGATGATCTCGGCCCAGCGGCGGTTGTCCTGGTCGCTCAAGTCCTCGCGGGTCATTTGCGCCAGGTACAGCTTGATCGCGCTGTACAGGGCCTCGGCATCTTCACCCAGGGCCCGGACCTGCTGCGGCACGGCGGTTTGGGTGCCACGCAGCGCGCCAAGCATCGCTTCGAGCAGGCTGTCGACGATATCGCCCAGGCGCAGGGTTTCCCGGGCGGCGTTGGCCAGGGCCAGGCTGGGCGTGCCCAGGGCTGTGGTGTCGAGATGACGTGGGCGGATCTGGCCGTTGCCGTTTTCACGCTCGGGTAGCAGGCTGTTGCACAGCCGGCCCATGAGCTTGACGGTGGGCAGCATGAGCAGGCAGCGCAGCGTGTTGTAGAGCAGGTGGAAGCCGATCACCAGTTCCTGAGGGCTGAAACTGAGGCTATCCATCCACTCCACCAGGGGATGCAACACCGGGATGATCAGCAGCAGGCCAATCATTTTGTACAGCAGGCTGCCCAACGCCACTCGTCGCCCTGAGGCGTTCTGCATGCTGGTGCTGATGAAGGCCAGCAGACCGCTGCCGATGTTGGCGCCCACCACCAAACCGATGGCCACCGGCAGGCTGATCACTTCGGCGCCGGCCAAGGTGGCGGTGAGCAGCACGGCGGCCAGGCTGGAATAGGTGATCATGGCGAACAGCGCGCCAACCAGGGCGTCGAGCAGAATGTCGCCAGTGAGTGAGGCAAACAGCACTTTCACGCCCTGAGCATGGGTAATGGGCGCGGCGGCCTGGACGATCAGTTCAAGTGCCAGGATGATCAGGCCCAGGCCGATCGCCACCCTGCCCAACTGGCCAAGACGCGTCTGTTTGCGTGACAGGAAGAAGATCACGCCGATGAACACCAGCAGCGGCGACAGCCATGACAGGTCGAAGGTCAGTACCCGGGCCATCAGCGCGGTCCCGACATCGGCCCCGAGCATGATCGCCAGGGCCGGGGTCATCGCCATCAAGCCCTGGCTGACGAAAGACGTCACCAGCATGGCGGTGGCGTTGCTGCTTTGCACCATGGCGGTCACCAGGATGCCGGCGATGAAGGCCATCGGCTGCCGGGTCATGTTCTGGCTCAGTACACGGCGCAGGTTGGAACCGAACACCCGCAGGATGCCGGTACGCACGATATGTGTGCCCCACACCAGCAATGCCACGGCGGAGAGCAGGTTGAGCAGGGTCAGCATGTTCTAGCCCCCCTTCTTTCAACGCCCCAGTGTCAGGGCCAATGGGTGAAGCCGTGAGCCTGGCCCGGGGGTGGGCGTTTTTTTCAGTGCTCACTCAAGCTTTAGTTGTTTTGCAGAGCTGGCGCCAGCTTGGCATGGCTGGAACATATTTGAAACATTTGATGCTTGCGCTGGCGAAAGCACCGGACAACGTTCACAAAAAAAGCCCCGAAGGGCTTTTTCTGTCGCACGCTCCGGTCTTATTGACCCGGAATGTCCTTGCGCAGCTTCACGGGGTCATGTTCCTTGCCCTGCTTGCGAGCCATGGCGGTGCGCATTTTGATGTTGATGGCTTCCACTGCCAGGGAGAAGGCCATGGCGAAGTAGACGTAGCCTTTCGGTACATGCACATCGAACGATTCGGCGATCAGCACGGTGCCCACCACGATCAGGAACGACAGCGCGAGCATCTTCAGCGACGGGTGCTTGTCGATGAAATTGCTGATGGCGCCAGCGCACAGCATCATCACCAGCACGGCAACGACGATGGCTGCGATCATGACCGGTACATGGGAAACCATGCCCACGGCAGTAATGACCGAGTCCAGGGAGAACACGATGTCGATGATGGCGATCTGGATGATGGTGTAGAAGAACTTGCCGCCTGCGCCTTTGGGCTCTTCCGGGCTTTCATCTTCGCCTTCCAGGCCGTGGTAGATCTCCTGAGAGCTTTTCCACAGCAGGAACAGGCCACCGAAGAACAGGATCAGGTCACGACCGGAAATACCTTGGCCGAAGACCACGAACAGGTCGGCGGTCAGGCGCATGACCCAGGTGATCGACAGCAGCAGCATGATGCGCGTGACCATGGCCAGGGCCAGGCCGAAGATCCGGGTACGCGGCTGCATGTGCTTGGGCATGCGGCTGACCAGGATCGAGATCATGATGATGTTGTCGATACCGAGAACGATCTCAAGCGCGGTGAGGGTGAAAAAGGCAACCCAGATTTCCGGGCTGGTCAGCCATTCCATGTGTATTCCTTCAAACGATAAAGGCGCTGCGCACAGTGAAGCACGCAGCGCGGTTGGGTGATGCGATTACAGACTGCTGAACAGCGGGAAAATGCCCATCAACAGCGCGGCGAGCATTATGCACATGCACACCAGCACTGCCCACTTGAGGGTGAAGCGTTGATGGTCGCCAAATTCGATACCGGCCAGGGCTACCAGCAGGTAGGTAGAGGGTACCAAGGGGCTCAGCAGGTGTACCGGCTGTCCGACGATCGACGCGCGGGCCATTTCCACCGGGCTGATGCCATAGTGGCTGGCGGCTTCCGAAAGCACTGGCAACACGCCGTAGTAGAAGGCGTCGTTGGACATGAAGAAGGTGAAAGGCATGCTCACGATCGCGGTGATCACCGCCAGGTAAGGCCCCAGGGCTTCGGGGATGACCGCCAGCAGGCTCTTGGACATCGCCTCGACCATGCCGGTACCCGACAAGATGCCAGTGAAGATACCTGCGGCGAAGATCAGACCGGTGACAGCCAGTACGCTGCCGGCATGGGCGGCGATGCGGTCCTTCTGCTGCTGCAGGCACGGGTAGTTGACGATCATTGCGATACTGAAAGCGATCATGAACAGCACCGGCAGCGGCAACACGCCCGCGATCAGGGCCACCATCAGCGCGGCGGTCAGGGCGCCGTTGAACCAGATCAGCTTCGGACGACGTGCTTCAGGGAACTGCGAGACGCTGATTTCGCTGTGGTCGATGTCGTCGGTCGGCAGGTGCAGCTCGCCCAGGCGGGCACGCTCACGCTTGCCGTACATGTAGGCGATGGCGAGGATCGCCAGCACGCCGAAGACCATGGCCGGGATCATCGGCACGAAGATGTCGGATGGGTCCACATGCAAGGCGCTGGCGGCACGTGCGGTCGGGCCGCCCCATGGGGTCATGTTCATCACCCCGCCGGCCAGGATGATCAGGCCGGCCATGATCCGTGGGCTCATCCCCAGGCGGCTGTACAGCGGCAGCATGGCGGCGCAGCAGATCATGTAGGTGGTGGCGCCGTCACCGTCGAGCGAGACCACCAGGGCCAGGACGGCTGTGCCGACAGACACTTTCAGCGGGTCGCCCTTGACCAGTTTGAGGATCTTGCGCACGGCCGGGTCGAACAGGCCGGAGTCGATCATCAGGGCGAAGTAGAGGATGGCGAACATCAGCATCACGCCAGTTGGCGCGAGCTTGCTGATGCCCTCGAGCATCATGGGGCCGATCTTGGCGGAAAAACCGCCGAACAGGGCGAACAGGATCGGTACCAAAATCAGTGCGATCAAGGCCGACAGGCGCTTGGTCATGATCAGGTACATGAAGGTGATGACCATGGCAAAGCCGAGGAAGGTCAGCATGGCGGTACTCCAGGCGTGGCGCGGCGAAAGGAAAGTCGATTCGAGCGGATCAGCGCGTGATGCGCTGCGCGGGGAGTAGGCGAAGTGGGACTACGGACGGGCGGGCACAGGAAAACATCAGAATCACCATTGTTGTTGTTGAGTGGGCCGGGCGCGGAAATTTCCGGGTGCCCTGGCTGACCGGTCTGCTGCCGGTGGTGGGGCTATCCTATTGGCGCAAGCTTTCAGCCAGCTTTCGCTTCGATCAAGGCGACAGGAGGTAGGTGATGGTGGATGTGCTTGAAGGAGGCTGCCATTGCGGCGCCTTGCGCTACCGGCTGGAGGGGGATTTGACGGACGTCGCTCATTGCCATTGCTCGATCTGCCGAAAGGTCAGCGGCGGGCTGGTGGTGACCTGGCTCACCCTGCCCCGCGACGGGTTCACCTGGTTGGCAGGCACACCGCACCGCTATGTCGCGCCCGCCAGTTGCAGCCGGTACTTCTGCGGCAGCTGTGGTGCGCATGTGGCGTTGGAGACCTCTCTCAGCCCGCAGAGCATCGATGTGACGGTAGCGACGCTGGACCATCCGGAGCGGGTGCGGGCCAATCGGCATATCTGGACCGGGAGCCGCTTGCCCTGGTTGCATCTGGATGAGGATTTGCCTGGGGAGGTTGAAGAGAGCCTTTGAGGCATTTGTTGGCCCCATCTCCGGCAATCTGGCTCCCACAGGTGCATCGCGGCTTTTGTGGGAGCCGGCTTGCCGGCGATGAGGCCAGTGCAGTCACTACGGCAACTGCAGCCCGCCCGCTGCCTTGTGCAGCGCCCGCAGGTGCTCCCCCACCTGCTTCACATTGGCTTCGACCGCCGCAATCTCCTTGGCTCGCGACGGCTCCAGCAGTGCCCTCACCTCTTTGTCCAGGTCGGTACTCAGGCGCAGCAACTGTGCCTGTCGCTCACTGCTGACCTTCTCCAGGTGCTGGCGCTCGTCCGGCTGTGGCAAGCCATAGCCCTTGGCATCGAGCAGCTCGGCCGGCCGGCTGAGGAAGCCACTGTTGGCCAGCATCTGCTGTAACGCCTTGTTGGCCTTGTCGATGCTGCCATCCTTGAGCGCAGCGGCATTGAGGTAGCGCTGCTTCACCTCATCCTGGGCCAACAGCAGCTGCCGACGCAGGCTGGCCTGTTCGAGCAGCAGCAACGCAGCACTGGTTCGCAAGTCGGCCTGCTGGAACCAGCCACGACGCTGCTCGGCATCCAGGGCAAGCCAATCCTCGACCTTGTCCTGCTTGATTGGCAGCTGTTTCTTCAACACCTCGAACATGGCCTGGTAGCGGTCGCGGTAGGAGTCGAAGCGGTAACCCAGGCGCAACGCTTCGCGCGGGTCGTCAAGCACGCTGGTGTCGGCCAGCCCGCGCCCTTTGAGCACTTCGAGCAGGCCGTTGGGCATGATGTTGTCCAGGTCGTTCAGGCGTGGATTGGCCGTGCCGCTGCGCAGCAGTTTCAGCGACTCCACTGCGCAGTTGTTGGACAGGAAGTAGTAGTTGCCGTCATAACTCCAGTGCATTTCCGCGGCCTGGCGCACCAGGTTCTCGATTTCTGGCCGGCTGAGCTTGAGGGGGACGGAGGCCAGGCTGCGCAGTTCGGTCTTGGTGTACTCGTCGATCACCTGGCCCAGCGGCAGCACGAACAGCCGAGATGGGTAGGCCCCGACCAGGCCATCCCAGCTGGATAGCTGCACGTCGTTGACGAAGGCGCGGTACGACAGCACCAGGTGCTGGTCGAGGTCCAGGCGGCAGTCCGGGCCGCGTGGGCGCCCTGGTGCGCAGATCACCAGGCGCAGCATGCTGTGGCCCCAGCGGCTGACCCAGTTCTGATTGGCTTCGGCCAGCAGGTAGTCGACTTCGTAGACCCGCTCCGGGTCGATTTCGCCCAGCGGTTGGCGGGCGAAGTCGCTGCCTGCGTTGAGGAACGGCAGGCCTTTGGCGCAAGCGTCTTGCTGCGGCGCCCAGCCGAAGTGGTCGCGCAGGTACTGGTTTAGCGCCGGGCGACGGCAACCGTAACTGGGGTCAAGCAGGAAGTACTCCATGTTGACCGCGATGAATTCCTTCGGGCTGCTCAGCTCATAGGTGTCAGGGCTGCGAACGCCCTGGCCATTGTGCTGTTCGCGCTCGCCACGGCGCCCGACGTACTGCGGCCAGCCGGCCAGGTCCAGCAGGCGTGGGTCGTCGCTCAGGGTGAAGCGGCGTTCGGCCTGGCCACGGCACTGTTCGGGCAGGCCGACTTTGCCCAGGGTGCCTTGCTGGCGCCTGCATTGGGCAATCAACGAGCGGTCGGCGCTGGACCAGAGACGTGCCCGGTCGTAGATATGAGTCAGCTCATGCAGAACAGTGGCCAGCAGTTCCTGGCGAACCGTACCGTGCGGTCGGTTGGTGCGCTCGCGTGCGGCACTACCGTCGACCAGCCCCGGTAGCAGACGGCTGTTCAGCTCAAGGGTGGAAACCAAAGACGCTTGGCCATAAGCGTCAGCGGGCATTGTGTCGCTCCAGCTGACCAGGATGCGGCGGTCCAGCTGCTGCTTGAAGCGTGGCGGCAGCTTGCCCAGTGCCTCGTCGAGCAGGGCCTGGGTGGCGTGTTGTTCAGGGGAAGTCAGGCCGGAAGCCTGCAGCTCAAGCTGCAGGCCGGCCAGGGCGGGCGTGCCGAGCAGTGTCAGGACGCAGCCGAGCAGCCAGGCACGCACAGGGTTCACAGCGCGAGGATAGATTCGGCCAGTACCTGGTCGCTGGCGCCACGTGCTTCAGGAACGCGCTCGCGCAGGGTGTTGAAGGCAGCCTCGAGCTGGGCGCCACGGATATCCCCGTTGCTGGCGACAAAGCTGGCGGCATCGTCGTGGGCTTCGCGCACGACCTTGGAGTCGCGGATCGAAGTGGTGGTGTCAGAGGTGAAATCGATCGAACGGCCAAAGGCACGCACGATGATGTTGCTGGTGGCCACCAGGGTTTGCGCCTGAGCCAGGTCGGCCAGCACGAGCATGCCGAGGGTGGCGGCGATCAGCGATTTACGCATGGAACATCTCCGGAACATACAGGGAGTCATATGTAGTTATTGGACGAGAATTGCTTCTGCCAGTTCAAGGTCGCCGACAGAGTGCCGGACCCCGTTGTGCCGCAAGGCGCCGAGGGCTGCCTCCAGGCGTGCGCCGCGGATCAGGCCATCGCTGGCGACGAAGGCCGCAGCATCGTCGCGGGCTTGGCGGACCAGCTTGCGGTCGAACGGCGCGGTGGTGACCTGACTGGTGACATAGCCTGTGATGACCAGGCTCTGCGTGGTGGTGTCCATGGCATGGGCTTGCGCCATGCCAACAGCGGCGAACAGCAAGGGCAACAGATAACGCATCGGCTTTCTAACGGTTTGGAACGTGGACGGCGAAGGCTACCCCGGATGGGCCGGCCAGAGCCAGCGCATCCGTTGTGCCGTAGCGGGTCAGAGCGCCAGGATAGCCTGGGCAAGTTGTGCGTCGCTGGCCTGCAGGGCTGGCATCTGCGAGCGGATGTGCACGAAGGCGCTTTCCAGCTTGGCGCCGCGAATGGCGCCCTGGCTGCCGACGAAGCTGGCGGCGTCGTCACGGGCGGCCTGGACGATCTTGTCATCCTTGAAGGATGAGGAAACGTCGGACGTGGCGTCGGTGGAGGCGGCAACTGCGCCAACGACGGCATCGGTGGTGACGACAAAGCTGGTGGCGTTGGCGGTGCCGACGAGGCTCAGCAGCAGGGCGGCACCAATCAGGTGGTTACGGGACATGATCGAGGACTCCTGGACTAGGGGCAGTGGTACTGCATATCGGACGCTTGCACGGCTCGTCGCGGTACGTTCAACAAGATGTTCTACCAGAGTGTTGGAGCAAGCGTATCACGCGCCGATGTTTCTGGATGTTAATGAACAGCATGCCGCGCAACTGTTATGGTCAGTTTTGGTATTTTCAAAACTGTACATGTGTTGCTTTGAGAGGCTCTAGCTCGGGGCCTCAAATAAAAAACCCGCTGCAGTCTCCTGCAACGGGTTTGGGAATTCGCGGTGCCGGCTAGAAGCCGGCGAACCGGTGCTTAGCGCCAGAACGGCTTGCTCAGCTCTTCGTAACGCTGCGACTCGCTGATACCGGCGTCGGCCAGCAGGCGGGCGTCCAGGCGAGCCAGTTGACGGCGGCTGGCCATGCGACGCTGCCAGAGCAGCAGGGTGGAGAGAGCGCGCAGCGGCAGCGAAGCGTTGGATTGCTGGGCGTTGTTTTCGAAAACCAGACCGGAACTGAGGGTACGTTCCATGATGTGACATCCTTCCGCTTATGGCGGCATTAGGTAGTGATTTAACTGATGCCAATGATCCTCTCCTGTCGTCCATAACAGTAGATACAGTTCAACAGTAATGCGATGGGCCAGTTAACTGTTTAACCCCACTGTTGCACTCGAAATAGGCGCAACTGTACTGGTCCGCACTTATCTGGTGCATTTTTGTCGTTTGGCTGGAATCACGAAGACTTTTGAGGGGGAGTTTAGCAGTACAGTAGTACAGTTTTATGTGGTTTAGGTGCGGAAGTGTTCTGGAACTGTATTTGGAGGCAGATAGACAATCGCCGGCAAGCCGGCCCCTACAGATTTATCGTGGTCACTGTAGGAGCCGGCTTGCCGGCGATTGGGGGCTAACAGGAATCAGCTGGCGAGCATGCGGCCAGATTCTTCCAGGTTTTCGTGCCAGCTCAGCGCCTCACGCAGGATGTGCGGAGTGTGGCCGCCACGTTGGCAGGCGCGTTCGAAGTAATCGTTCAGCGCTGCGCGGTAGTCCGGGTGGACACAGTTGTCGATGATTGCACGGGCACGCTCGCGTGGCGCCAGGCCGCGCAGGTCAGCCAGGCCTTGCTCGGTGACCAGGATGTCCACATCGTGCTCGGTGTGGTCAACGTGGCTGACCATCGGCACCACGCTGGAAATGGCACCGCCTTTGGCAATCGACTTGGTCACGAACACGGCCAGGTGGGCGTTGCGGGCAAAGTCGCCCGAGCCGCCGATGCCGTTCATCATCTTGGTGCCGCACACGTGGGTGGAGTTGACGTTGCCGTAGATGTCGAACTCCAGCGCGGTGTTGATGCCGATGATGCCCAAGCGGCGCACGACTTCCGGGTGGTTGGAGATTTCCTGCGGGCGCAGGACCAGCTTGTCCTTGTAGCGCTCCAGGTTACCGAACACGTCGGCGTTACGACGGGTAGACAGGGTGATCGAGCTGCCCGAGGCAAAGCTCAGCTTGCCGGCGTCGATCAGGTCGAAGGTCGAGTCCTGCAGTACTTCTGAGTACATGGTCAGGTCTTCGAACGGCGACTCGATCAGGCCGCACATCACCGCGTTGGCGATGCTGCCGATACCAGCTTGCAGCGGGCCGAGCTTGTTGGTCATGCGACCGGCTTCGACTTCACCCTTGAGGAAATTGATCAGGTGGTCGGCGATGCCTTGGGTCTCGTCGTCCGGCGGCAGGACAGTGGACGGCGAATCCGGCTGGTCGCTGATGACGATGCCGACGATCTTGGCCGGGTCGATCGGGATGGCGGTGCTGCCGATACGGTCGTCGACCTTGACCAGCGGGATAGGCGTGCGGGTCGGGCGGTAGGTCGGAATATAGATGTCGTGCAGGCCTTCGAGGTTGGCGTTGTGCGACAGGTTGATCTCGACGATGACTTGCTTGGCGAAGATCGCAAAGCTAGCCGAGTTGCCTACCGACGTGGTTGGCACGATGTGGCCTTCTTCAGTGATTGCCACGGCTTCAATGACGGCGATGTCAGGCAGTTTCAGCTGCTTGTTGCGCAGCTGTTCGACCGTTTCGGAAAGGTGCTGGTCGATGAACATCACCTGGCCGTCGTTGATGGCCTTGCGCAGGGTGCTGTCTACCTGGAAAGGCATGCGGCGGGCCAGTACACCGGCCTCGGTCAGTTGTTTGTCCAGGTCGTTGCCCAGGCTTGCGCCGGTCATCAGGCTGATTTTCAGCGGCGACTGCTTGGCACGTTCGGCCAACGCATGCGGTACGGCCTTGGCTTCGCCGGCGCGGGTGAAACCGCTCATGCCGACGGTCATGCCGTCCTCGATCAGACCAGCGGCATCAGCCGCACTCATTACCTTGCTGTGCAGGGAGGACAAGCGGATACGATCACGGTACATGGATTGTTATCTCGGGCTACTGAAGCTACTGCAGCGCAGTCTAGAGATTTCGCCCGTCGCCGTCCCACGACCATGGTCGTATGAGAACCCTGGAAATAGAGCCGTTGATCTGGAGCAATAAATGAAAAGCCCCGGTCGATTCTGACCGGGGCTTCCTTTATAGCGCAGGGTTTGAAGCTGGCTCTGTTACTCCACGGCCTTGACCATGTCCTCGATGACTTTCTTGGCGTCACCGAACACCATCATGGTCTTGTCCAGGTAGAACAGTTCGTTGTCCAGGCCCGCATAGCCGCTGGCCATGGAGCGCTTGTTGACGATGATGGTCTTGGCCTTGAACGCTTCGAGGATCGGCATGCCAGCAATCGGCGACTTCGGATCATTCTTCGCCGCAGGGTTGACCACGTCGTTGGCGCCCAGCACCAGCACAACGTCGGCCTGGCCGAATTCGGCGTTGATGTCCTCCATCTCGAACACCTGGTCGTACGGCACCTCGGCCTCGGCCAGCAATACGTTCATGTGCCCGGGCATGCGCCCCGCCACCGGGTGGATCGCGTACTTCACGGTCACGCCGTTGTGGCTGAGCTTTTCGGTCAGCTCCTTCAGTGCGTGCTGGGCACGAGCCACCGCCAAGCCGTAGCCCGGGACGATGATCACACTGTCGGCGTTGCTCAGCAGGAAGGTGGCGTCGTCGGCCGAACCGGACTTCACTGGCCGTTGCTCTTTCGAACCCGCCGCTGCGCCCGCATCGGCATCACCGCCAAAGCCGCCGAGGATGACGTTGAAGAACGAGCGGTTCATCGCCTTGCACATGATGTACGAGAGGATCGCACCGGACGAACCTACCAGCGAGCCGGCAATGATCAGCATCGAGTTGTTCAGCGAGAAGCCGATACCGGCCGCAGCCCAGCCCGAGTAGCTGTTGAGCATCGACACCACCACCGGCATGTCGGCGCCACCGATCGGAATAATGATCAGCACACCCATGATGAAGGCCAGGGCCAGCATCAGGGTGAAGGCGCTGTAATGGCCGGTGAAGGTGAACAGCAGGCCCAGAGCGATGGTGGTCAGGCCCAGGATCAGGTTCAGCTTGTGCTGACCGGCGAACTGTACCGGTGCCCCTTGGAAGAGACGGAACTTGTACTTGCCCGAGAGCTTGCCGAAGGCGATCACCGAACCGGAGAAGGTGATTGCACCGATCGCCGCGCCAAGGAACAGCTCCAGGCGGTTGCCGGTAGGGATCGGGTCGCTGATGCTGGCGACGATGCCCATAGACTGCGGCTCTAGCACGGCGGCGATGGCGATGAACACAGCAGCCAGACCGATCATGCTGTGCATGAAGGCAACCAGCTCGGGCATCTTGGTCATCTCGACGCGCTTGGCCATGATCGACCCGGCGGTACCACCGACCAGCAAGCCGACGATCACATAGCCGATGCCAGCCGTAGCCAGCTCGGCGCCAAGCTTGTAGATCAGGCCGACCGTGGTGAGCATCGCGATGCCCATGCCGATCATGCCGAACACGTTGCCGCGGCGTGATGTGGTCGGGTGCGACAGCCCCTTAAGCGCCTGAATGAAGCACACCGACGCGACGAGGTAGAGAAGCGTTACCAGATTCATGCTCATGCTTACTTCTGCCCCTCGGTCTTGGTTTTCTTCTTGAACATCTCAAGCATGCGTCGGGTGACCAGGAAGCCACCGAACACATTGACCGCAGCCAGCGCCACGGCCAGCGTGCCCATCAGTTTGCCTGCCGGGGTCACGGTCAGCGCGGCGGCCAGCATGGCGCCGACGATGACAATGGCGGAGATGGCGTTGGTGACCGCCATCAGCGGTGTGTGCAGTGCCGGGGTGACGTTCCAGACCACGTGGTAGCCCACATAGATGGCCAGCACGAAGATGATCAGGTTGTAGATGCCATGGGAAATCAGCATGTCTTCCATTGTCGTGCTCCTTAGCCGTTCTTGCGGACGACCTGGCCGTCGCGGCACATGAGGCAGGCCGCGACGATGTCGTCTTCGAGGTTGATGACCAGCGCGCCGTCCTTGTCGAACAGCAGCTTCATGAAGTCCAGCAGGTTACGTGCGTACAGCGCCGAGGCATCGGCACCGACTTGGGCGGGCAGGTTGGTCGGGCCAACGATGGTGACACCGTTTTCCATCACCACCTGGTCGGCAACGGTCAGCGGGCAGTTGCCGCCTTGGGCGGCAGCGAGGTCGATGACCACCGAGCCAGGCTTCATCTGCGCCACGGTTTCGGCGCTGAGCAGGGTCGGCGCCTTGCGGCCTGGGATCAGTGCCGTGGTGATGACGATATCCGCCTGCTTGGCGCGTTCGTGCACGGCCTGGGCCTGACGCTGCATCCAGCTGGGCGGCATCGGGCGGGCATAACCACCCACACCTTCGGCGCACTCGCGCTCTTCATCGGTCTCGTAGGGCACGTCGATGAACTTGGCACCGAGCGACTCGATCTGCTCTTTCACCGCAGGGCGTACGTCCGAGGCCTCGATCACCGCGCCCAGGCGTTTGGCCGTGGCGATGGCCTGCAGGCCGGCAACCCCTGCGCCCAGAATCAGCACACGTGCGGCCTTAACGGTACCGGCGGCGGTCATCAGCATGGGCATGAAGCGTGGGTAGTGATGGGCAGCCAGCAACACCGCCTTGTAACCGGCGATGTTGGCTTGCGACGACAGCACATCAAGGCTTTGTGCCCGTGAGGTACGCGGCGCGGCCTCAAGGGCGAAGGCGGTGATGCCGCGCTCGGCCATCTTGCTGATGAGCTCGCTGTTGAAGGGGTTGAGCATGCCCACCAGAAGGCTGCCACTGTTGATCAGGGTCAGCTCCTGATCGTTGGGGGCAACGACCTTGAGGACCAGCTGGGCGCCGTAGGCATCGGCAGCGCTTCCCAAGGAAGCTCCCACAGCCTCATAGGCACTGTCCGGAATGCTGGCGTTGAGCCCTGCCCCCCGTTGGACGGTGACCTGATGGCCCTGGCCAATCAGTTTCTTGATGGTTTCCGGGGTCGCAGCGACCCTTGTCTCACCGGTCTGCGTCTCGAGAGGAACACCAATGTGCACGACTTTGTCTCCTGCGGTGACCTTTTGTCTTTGTGAAGCCAGCGCACTTCGGGTGGTGCGTTGGTGTGGCCGTTCAGCGCCAAGCCGCCTGAATCCGGGCGGGCGAAGCATTTTGCAGACGAACCCAGGGGCCTTCAACCAGTTCTGGAGCGATACGAAGTTAAAACTACAAGTCACCCTGTGACCGCATGTCGCAGCGGTTGGGCTGCAGCCCGTCAAATACGGGCTATTGGCAGATTAGGGGAAATTTTGAAATTTTTTGCAGTGATTTCGCGGAAGGGCCTGTAAATGTCGCAAATTTAGCTACAGGCCGCGTGCTTGGCAGCTTTGAGGGGGTTTTTCGATTCACCTGAACAGTTTGCTGTTATGCGACAAATACTTATATCTGTAGGTGTTTAAAATAATTGACTACAAATGTCGGAAAGGCGCTTGCCCTTTGTGCGATGCAGTGAAGTGCTGTGCCTGCTCGATCAGCCAGTCACGGAAGGCGCGCAGCGAGGCTGATTCGACCTTTCGCTCGGGAATCATCAGGTAATAGGCCTTGTCGCTGGTCAGTGCGTGCTGGTTGGCCTGCACCAATCTGCCCTCCTCCAGCTCGCGTTGGATCAGGAACGGCGGAATCAGCGCGATGCCCATTTCGTGCATGGCCGCTTGGGCCAGCATGGAGAATAGTTCATAGCGCGGGCCTGTCATGTCGCCTTCGACATTCATCCCCAGGCTGCCGAACCATTGCCGCCAGGCGTAAGGCCGGGTGGTTTGTTGCAACAGTGGCAGTTCGCTGATGCGTCGTGCGTCCAGCTCGTCCTTGCCGTCCAGCAGTCGCGGGCTGCACACGGGAACTGGGTTTTCGCCCATCAGGCGGTGGGCGTGAGTGCCGGACCAGTCGGCATCGCCGAAATAGATGGCTGCGTCGAAAGTAGTGTCGGCGAACAGAAATGGCCGGGTACGGTTGGTGAGGTTGACGGTGACGTCCGGGTTGCGGTGCTGGAAGTCTTTGAGCCGAGGCAGCAGCCATCGGGTACCGAAGGTTGGCACCACCGCCAGTTCGATCACATTGGCGCCCTGCTGGCGCATGACCGACAGCGTGTCACGCTCCACCGCATCCAGCTGCGCGGCAACCTGGCGGCTATAGGACAGGCCCGCTTCGGTCAGCTTCACGCCGCGTCGCGAACGACGGAACAGCTCCACATTGAGAAACGCCTCAAGGCCGCCTATCTGCCGACAGACGGCGCCTTGGGTCAGGGCCAGCTCATGGGCGGCCTTGGTAAAGCTCTCGTGGCGGGCGGCGGCTTCAAAGCAGACCAGGGCGGTGGTGCTGGGGATCTTGCGGCGCATGTACGTCAACCTCACTTGTTCGGCAGACAATATGGCGTTTTTTCTGATTACGGAGTGACAAAATATCACTTAATCGTGCGCAATCCTCGTTTGTCGAGGTGGCGGATCAGGCCTAGGATCAAAGGCACAAGAATCACCTCCCCCATTACGAGGATTTCGCTCATGGCCGGTAAAGCAAGCTTCAACTGGATCGACCCACTGCTGCTCGATCAGCAGCTCACTGAAGAAGAGCGCATGGTGCGTGACAGCGCTTATCAGTTCGCCCAGGACAAGCTGGCGCCTCGCGTACTCGAGGCATTCCGGCATGAGCAAACCGATCCGGCGATCTTCCGTGAAATGGGCGAAGTCGGTCTGCTGGGTGCGACCATCCCCGAGCAGTACGGCGGCAGTGGCCTGAACTACGTGTGCTATGGGCTGATCGCCCGTGAGGTTGAGCGTATCGACTCGGGTTACCGTTCAATGATGAGCGTTCAGTCATCCCTGGTGATGGTGCCGATCAACGAGTTCGGCACCGAGGCACAAAAACAGAAGTACCTGCCAAAGCTTGCCAGCGGCGAGTGGATTGGTTGCTTCGGTCTGACCGAGCCTAACCATGGCTCCGACCCAGGTTCGATGATTACCCGTGCTAGGAAGGTCGAAGGAGGCTACCGGCTGAGCGGCAGCAAGATGTGGATCACCAACAGCCCGATTGCCGATGTATTCGTGGTCTGGGCCAAGGATGATGCGGGCGACATCCGTGGTTTCGTCCTGGAGAAAGGCTGGGCAGGCCTCAGTGCTCCGGCGATTCACGGCAAGGTTGGCCTGCGTGCATCGATCACCGGCGAGATCGTGATGGATAACGTCTTTGTGCCCGAGGAGAACATCTTCCCGGATGTCCGCGGCCTGAAGGGCCCGTTCACCTGCCTGAACTCTGCCCGCTACGGCATCTCCTGGGGCGCCCTCGGTGCTGCAGAGGCCTGCTGGCACACTGCGCGCCAGTACACCCTGGATCGGCAGCAATTCGGGCGCCCACTGGCGGCCAACCAATTGATCCAGAAGAAGCTGGCTGACATGCAGACAGAGATCACGCTGGCACTGCAGGGATGCCTGCGCCTGGGGCGCATGAAGGATGAAGGCACGGCTGCCGTCGAAATCACCTCGATCATGAAGCGCAACTCATGTGGCAAGGCGCTGGACATCGCGCGCATGGCACGTGACATGTTGGGTGGCAATGGCATCTCCGACGAATTCGGCGTTGCCCGTCATCTGGTGAACCTGGAGGTCGTCAATACCTATGAGGGTACCCATGACGTGCATGCGCTGATCCTTGGTCGTGCACAGACCGGCATTCAGGCCTTCTACTGATAAGGAGCCAGCCCATGGGCGCGCTTTCACATCTGCGGGTACTAGACCTTTCGCGTGTGTTGGCCGGGCCCTGGGCCGGCCAGATCCTGGCAGACCTTGGTGCTGATGTGATCAAGGTCGAGCGACCAGGTAGTGGTGACGATACTCGGGCTTGGGGTCCGCCCTTCCTTAAGGATGCCCGAGGCGAGAGCACCAGTGAGGCTGCTTATTATCTCTCGGCCAACCGTAACAAGCGCTCGGTGACCATTGACTTCACTCAGCCTGAAGGCCAGCGCCTGGTGCGTGAGTTGGCTGCGAAGTCGGACATTGTCATCGAAAATTTCAAGGTCGGCGGTTTGGCCTCCTATGGGTTGGATTACCAAAGCCTCAAAGCGGTGAACCCGAATCTGATCTATTGCTCGATCACCGGTTTCGGCCAGACCGGGCCATACGCCAAACGAGCTGGCTACGATTTCATGATCCAGGGGCTGGGTGGGCTGATGAGTCTGACCGGGCGCTCCGAGGGTGAAGAAGGCGCCGGGCCAGTCAAGGTGGGGGTGGCGCTTACCGACATTCTGACTGGGCTGTATTCCACCGTGGCGATACTGGCCGCCCTCGCCCACCGTGACCAGGCGGGCATCGGGCAGTACATCGATATGGCATTGCTGGATGTGCAGGTGGCCTGTCTGGCCAACCAAGCCATGAACTACCTGACAACAGGTGCTCCACCTAAACGGCTGGGCAATGCTCATCCCAACATCGTGCCTTATCAGGACTTCCCGACGGCGGATGGGGATTTCATTCTTACCGTGGGAAATGATGGGCAGTTTCGCAAGTTTGCCGAAGTGGCCGGGCAGCCTCAGTGGGCGGATGATCCGCGTTTCACCACTAATAAGCAGCGAGTGGCCAACCGCGCTGAACTGATCCCGTTGATCCGGCAGGCTACTGTGTTCAAGACCACGGCCGAGTGGGTCAGTCAGCTGGAAGCGGCTGGCGTGCCGTGCGGGCCGATCAACGATTTGGCGCAGATGTTCCAGGACCCACAGGTGCTTGCGCGTGGGCTGGCGGTGAGTCTTGCTCACCCTTTGGCGGGCAGCGTTCCGCAGGTGGCCAGCCCAATACGGTTGTCGCAGACGCCGGTGGAGTATCGTCGGGCGCCACCGCTGCTGGGTGAGCATACCGAGATGGTGTTGGAGGATGTACTGGGCCTGGATGGCGCAGAGGTGCAGCGGTTGCGCCGTGCAGGTGTGCTCTAGAGCCGTCTGCTTAGACTGAAAAGCGGGGAGGCCGTCAGGCCTCCCCGCTTCGCTTTTCAGCGATGTTAAGGTTTCTTGAAATTAAGGGTTGACGGGCTTTCGAATCCCCTTATAATGCGCCCCACTTCCGACGCAGTCGAAACGAAAAACTCCTTGTTAATCAACAGGTTGAGCGTTTCGAAAGCAGAAAGAAGCGCTGAAAGAGGTGGTTGACAACGTTTTTAAACGCTGTATTATTCGCCTCCCGCTACGAGAGATCGCAGCGAGCCAAGTGTTTGAAGCTAAACGAGTTTCTCGCAAAAAACTTCAAAATAAACACTTGACAGCAAATGAGGAAAGCGTAGAATGCGCGCCTCGGTTGAGACGAAACACTCTTAACCAAACGCTCTTTAACAAATCGAATCAAGCAATTCGTGTGGGTGCTTGTGAGTACGGACTGATAGTCACAAAGATTATCAGCATCACAAGTGGCCATGCGAGAAATCACATAGTCATTTGAGATTGCTGAGCCAAGTTTAGGGTTTCTTAAAAACCCAAGCAGTATTGAACTGAAGAGTTTGATCATGGCTCAGATTGAACGCTGGCGGCAGGCCTAACACATGCAAGTCGAGCGGATGACGGGAGCTTGCTCCTTGATTCAGCGGCGGACGGGTGAGTAATGCCTAGGAATCTGCCTGGTAGTGGGGGACAACGTTTCGAAAGGAACGCTAATACCGCATACGTCCTACGGGAGAAAGCAGGGGACCTTCGGGCCTTGCGCTATCAGATGAGCCTAGGTCGGATTAGCTAGTTGGTGAGGTAATGGCTCACCAAGGCGACGATCCGTAACTGGTCTGAGAGGATGATCAGTCACACTGGAACTGAGACACGGTCCAGACTCCTACGGGAGGCAGCAGTGGGGAATATTGGACAATGGGCGAAAGCCTGATCCAGCCATGCCGCGTGTGTGAAGAAGGTCTTCGGATTGTAAAGCACTTTAAGTTGGGAGGAAGGGCAGTAAGTTAATACCTTGCTGTTTTGACGTTACCGACAGAATAAGCACCGGCTAACTCTGTGCCAGCAGCCGCGGTAATACAGAGGGTGCAAGCGTTAATCGGAATTACTGGGCGTAAAGCGCGCGTAGGTGGTTCGTTAAGTTGGATGTGAAAGCCCCGGGCTCAACCTGGGAACTGCATCCAAAACTGGCGAGCTAGAGTACGGTAGAGGGTGGTGGAATTTCCTGTGTAGCGGTGAAATGCGTAGATATAGGAAGGAACACCAGTGGCGAAGGCGACCACCTGGACTGATACTGACACTGAGGTGCGAAAGCGTGGGGAGCAAACAGGATTAGATACCCTGGTAGTCCACGCCGTAAACGATGTCAACTAGCCGTTGGAATCCTTGAGATTTTAGTGGCGCAGCTAACGCATTAAGTTGACCGCCTGGGGAGTACGGCCGCAAGGTTAAAACTCAAATGAATTGACGGGGGCCCGCACAAGCGGTGGAGCATGTGGTTTAATTCGAAGCAACGCGAAGAACCTTACCAGGCCTTGACATGCAGAGAACTTTCCAGAGATGGATTGGTGCCTTCGGGAACTCTGACACAGGTGCTGCATGGCTGTCGTCAGCTCGTGTCGTGAGATGTTGGGTTAAGTCCCGTAACGAGCGCAACCCTTGTCCTTAGTTACCAGCACGTTATGGTGGGCACTCTAAGGAGACTGCCGGTGACAAACCGGAGGAAGGTGGGGATGACGTCAAGTCATCATGGCCCTTACGGCCTGGGCTACACACGTGCTACAATGGTCGGTACAGAGGGTTGCCAAGCCGCGAGGTGGAGCTAATCTCACAAAACCGATCGTAGTCCGGATCGCAGTCTGCAACTCGACTGCGTGAAGTCGGAATCGCTAGTAATCGCGAATCAGAATGTCGCGGTGAATACGTTCCCGGGCCTTGTACACACCGCCCGTCACACCATGGGAGTGGGTTGCACCAGAAGTAGCTAGTCTAACCTTCGGGAGGACGGTTACCACGGTGTGATTCATGACTGGGGTGAAGTCGTAACAAGGTAGCCGTAGGGGAACCTGCGGCTGGATCACCTCCTTAATCGACGACATCAGCCTACTGATGAGCTCCCACACGAATTGCTTGATTCATTGTAGAAGACGATCAAGATCCCATAGGGATCTAATGTTGTTCCTGATCAGAACTCGGAAATGAGCATTCGCATCGAATGTTGATTTCTGACTTTTGTCAGATCGTTCTTTAAAAATTCGGATATGTGATAGATATAGACTGATAACCACTTTCACTGGTGGATATCAGGCTAAGGTAAAATTTGTGAGTTCTGCTCTTAATTGAGCAACATGCGAATTTTCGGCGAATGTCGTCTTCACAGTATAACCAGATTGCTTGGGGTTATATGGTCAAGTGAAGAAGCGCATACGGTGGATGCCTTGGCAGTCAGAGGCGATGAAAGACGTGGTAGCCTGCGATAAGCTTTGGGGAGTCGGCAAACAGACTGTGATCCAGAGATCTCTGAATGGGGGAACCCAGCCAGCATAAGCTGGTTATCTTGTACTGAATACATAGGTACAAGAGGCGAACCAGGGGAACTGAAACATCTAAGTACCCTGAGGAAAAGAAATCAACCGAGATTCCCTTAGTAGTGGCGAGCGAACGGGGACCAGCCCTTAAGTTGGTTTGAGATTAGTGGAACACTCTGGAAAGTGTGGCCATAGTGGGTGATAGCCCCGTACACGAAAATCTCTTATCAATGAAATCGAGTAGGACGGAGCACGAGAAACTTTGTCTGAACATGGGGGGACCATCCTCCAAGGCTAAATACTACTGACTGACCGATAGTGAACCAGTACCGTGAGGGAAAGGCGAAAAGAACCCCGGAGAGGGGAGTGAAATAGAACCTGAAACCGTATGCGTACAAGCAGTGGGAGCCTACTTTGTTAGGTGACTGCGTACCTTTTGTATAATGGGTCAGCGACTTATATTCAGTGGCGAGCTTAACCGAATAGGGGAGGCGTAGCGAAAGCGAGTCTTAATAGGGCGTTTAGTCGCTGGGTATAGACCCGAAACCGGGCGATCTATCCATGGGCAGGTTGAAGGTTAGGTAACACTGACTGGAGGACCGAACCGACTACCGTTGAAAAGTTAGCGGATGACCTGTGGATCGGAGTGAAAGGCTAATCAAGCTCGGAGATAGCTGGTTCTCCTCGAAAGCTATTTAGGTAGCGCCTCATGTATCACTGTAGGGGGTAGAGCACTGTTTCGGCTAGGGGGTCATCCCGACTTACCAAACCGATGCAAACTCCGAATACCTACAAGTGCCGAGCATGGGAGACACACGGCGGGTGCTAACGTCCGTCGTGAAAAGGGAAACAACCCAGACCGTCAGCTAAGGTCCCAAAGTCATGGTTAAGTGGGAAACGATGTGGGAAGGCTTAGACAGCTAGGAGGTTGGCTTAGAAGCAGCCATCCTTTAAAGAAAGCGTAATAGCTCACTAGTCGAGTCGGCCTGCGCGGAAGATGTAACGGGGCTCAAACCATGCACCGAAGCTACGGGTATCACCTCTGGTGATGCGGTAGAGGAGCGTTCTGTAAGCCTGTGAAGGTGAGTTGAGAAGCTTGCTGGAGGTATCAGAAGTGCGAATGCTGACATGAGTAACGACAATGGGAGTGAAAAACTCCCACGCCGAAAGACCAAGGTTTCCTGCGCAACGTTAATCGACGCAGGGTTAGTCGGTCCCTAAGGCGAGGCTGAAAAGCGTAGTCGATGGAAAACAGGTTAATATTCCTGTACTTCCAGTTATTGCGATGGAGGGACGGAGAAGGCTAGGCCAGCTTGGCGTTGGTTGTCCAAGTTTAAGGTGGTAGGCTGAGATCTTAGGCAAATCCGGGATCTCAAGGCCGAGAGCTGATGACGAGTTGCCTTTAGGCGACGAAGTGGTTGATGCCATGCTTCCAAGAAAAGCTCCTAAGCTTCAGATAACTGGGAACCGTACCCCAAACCGACACAGGTGGTCGGGTAGAGAATACCAAGGCGCTTGAGAGAACTCGGGTGAAGGAACTAGGCAAAATGGCACCGTAACTTCGGGAGAAGGTGCGCCGGCGAGGGTTAAGGACTTGCTCCGTAAGCCCATGCCGGTCGAAGATACCAGGCCGCTGCGACTGTTTATTAAAAACACAGCACTCTGCAAACACGAAAGTGGACGTATAGGGTGTGACGCCTGCCCGGTGCCGGAAGGTTAATTGATGGGGTTAGCGCAAGCGAAGCTCTTGATCGAAGCCCCGGTAAACGGCGGCCGTAACTATAACGGTCCTAAGGTAGCGAAATTCCTTGTCGGGTAAGTTCCGACCTGCACGAATGGCGTAACGATGGCGGCGCTGTCTCCACCCGAGACTCAGTGAAATTGAAATCGCTGTGAAGATGCAGTGTATCCGCGGCTAGACGGAAAGACCCCGTGAACCTTTACTATAGCTTTGCACTGGACTTTGAATTTGCTTGTGTAGGATAGGTGGGAGGCTTTGAAGTGGGGACGCCAGTTCTCATGGAGCCATTCTTGAAATACCACCCTGGCAACTTTGAGGTTCTAACTCAGGTCCGTTATCCGGATCGAGGACAGTGTATGGTGGGTAGTTTGACTGGGGCGGTCTCCTCCCAAAGAGTAACGGAGGAGTACGAAGGTGCGCTCAGACCGGTCGGAAATCGGTCGTAGAGTATAAAGGCAAAAGCGCGCTTGACTGCGAGACAAACACGTCGAGCAGGTACGAAAGTAGGTCTTAGTGATCCGGTGGTTCTGTATGGAAGGGCCATCGCTCAACGGATAAAAGGTACTCCGGGGATAACAGGCTGATACCGCCCAAGAGTTCATATCGACGGCGGTGTTTGGCACCTCGATGTCGGCTCATCACATCCTGGGGCTGAAGCCGGTCCCAAGGGTATGGCTGTTCGCCATTTAAAGTGGTACGCGAGCTGGGTTTAGAACGTCGTGAGACAGTTCGGTCCCTATCTGCCGTGGACGTTTGAGATTTGAGAGGGGCTGCTCCTAGTACGAGAGGACCGGAGTGGACGAACCTCTGGTGTTCCGGTTGTCACGCCAGTGGCATTGCCGGGTAGCTATGTTCGGAAGAGATAACCGCTGAAAGCATCTAAGCGGGAAACTTGCCTCAAGATGAGATCTCACTGGGATCTTGAATCCCCTAAAGGGCCGTCGAAGACTACGACGTTGATAGGTTGGGTGTGTAAGCGCTGTGAGGCGTTGAGCTAACCAATACTAATTGCCCGTGAGGCTTGACCATATAACACCCAAGCAATTTGCTGACGCAGATTGCGGTGGTGAAGACGAAAGAACCGAAAATTCGTAACATCACAAATTCACATATCCGAATTCGCCAAGAGTGTTCCTAAGACATTCTGGCTACAGAATTTCTTGACGACCATAGAGCATTGGAACCACCTGATCCCATCCCGAACTCAGTAGTGAAACGATGCATCGCCGATGGTAGTGTGGGGTTTCCCCATGTGAGAGTAGGTCATCGTCAAGATTTATTTCGCAAAACCCCTATCTGCATATGCAGGTAGGGGTTTTGTCTTTAAGTAGAAGCTATCGCTTCTCCTGGTCGGCTGAATGGCCAACCGGTGGTGGTAAAAAGGTGGTTGACAGCGTTTTTGAATGCTGTATCATTCACCTCCCGCGACGAGAGATCGAAGCGAGTTAAGTGTTTGAAGCTAAACGAGTTTCTCGCAAAAACTTCAAAATAAACGCTTGACAGGCCATGAGGAAAGCGTAGAATTCGCGCCTCGGTTGAGACGAAAAGCTCTTAACCAAACGCTCTTTAACAAATCGAATCAAGCAATTCGTGTGGGTGCTTGTGAGTACGGACTGATAGTCACAAAGATTATCAGCATCACAAGTGGCCATGCGAGAAATCACATAGTCATTTGAGATTGCTGAGCCAAGTTTAGGGTTTCTTAAAAACCCAAGCAGTATTGAACTGAAGAGTTTGATCATGGCTCAGATTGAACGCTGGCGGCAGGCCTAACACATGCAAGTCGAGCGGATGACGGGAGCTTGCTCCTTGATTCAGCGGCGGACGGGTGAGTAATGCCTAGGAATCTGCCTGGTAGTGGGGGACAACGTTTCGAAAGGAACGCTAATACCGCATACGTCCTACGGGAGAAAGCAGGGGACCTTCGGGCCTTGCGCTATCAGATGAGCCTAGGTCGGATTAGCTAGTTGGTGAGGTAATGGCTCACCAAGGCGACGATCCGTAACTGGTCTGAGAGGATGATCAGTCACACTGGAACTGAGACACGGTCCAGACTCCTACGGGAGGCAGCAGTGGGGAATATTGGACAATGGGCGAAAGCCTGATCCAGCCATGCCGCGTGTGTGAAGAAGGTCTTCGGATTGTAAAGCACTTTAAGTTGGGAGGAAGGGCAGTAAGTTAATACCTTGCTGTTTTGACGTTACCGACAGAATAAGCACCGGCTAACTCTGTGCCAGCAGCCGCGGTAATACAGAGGGTGCAAGCGTTAATCGGAATTACTGGGCGTAAAGCGCGCGTAGGTGGTTCGTTAAGTTGGATGTGAAAGCCCCGGGCTCAACCTGGGAACTGCATCCAAAACTGGCGAGCTAGAGTACGGTAGAGGGTGGTGGAATTTCCTGTGTAGCGGTGAAATGCGTAGATATAGGAAGGAACACCAGTGGCGAAGGCGACCACCTGGACTGATACTGACACTGAGGTGCGAAAGCGTGGGGAGCAAACAGGATTAGATACCCTGGTAGTCCACGCCGTAAACGATGTCAACTAGCCGTTGGAATCCTTGAGATTTTAGTGGCGCAGCTAACGCATTAAGTTGACCGCCTGGGGAGTACGGCCGCAAGGTTAAAACTCAAATGAATTGACGGGGGCCCGCACAAGCGGTGGAGCATGTGGTTTAATTCGAAGCAACGCGAAGAACCTTACCAGGCCTTGACATGCAGAGAACTTTCCAGAGATGGATTGGTGCCTTCGGGAACTCTGACACAGGTGCTGCATGGCTGTCGTCAGCTCGTGTCGTGAGATGTTGGGTTAAGTCCCGTAACGAGCGCAACCCTTGTCCTTAGTTACCAGCACGTTATGGTGGGCACTCTAAGGAGACTGCCGGTGACAAACCGGAGGAAGGTGGGGATGACGTCAAGTCATCATGGCCCTTACGGCCTGGGCTACACACGTGCTACAATGGTCGGTACAGAGGGTTGCCAAGCCGCGAGGTGGAGCTAATCTCACAAAACCGATCGTAGTCCGGATCGCAGTCTGCAACTCGACTGCGTGAAGTCGGAATCGCTAGTAATCGCGAATCAGAATGTCGCGGTGAATACGTTCCCGGGCCTTGTACACACCGCCCGTCACACCATGGGAGTGGGTTGCACCAGAAGTAGCTAGTCTAACCTTCGGGAGGACGGTTACCACGGTGTGATTCATGACTGGGGTGAAGTCGTAACAAGGTAGCCGTAGGGGAACCTGCGGCTGGATCACCTCCTTAATCGACGACATCAGCCTACTGATGAGCTCCCACACGAATTGCTTGATTCTTTGTATAAAGACGATGCTGTAACGCGAACCTGTTATAGGTCTGTAGCTCAGTTGGTTAGAGCGCACCCCTGATAAGGGTGAGGTCGGCAGTTCAAATCTGCCCAGACCTACCATTACATGGTTCAGCCGTAGAATACGGGGCCATAGCTCAGCTGGGAGAGCGCCTGCCTTGCACGCAGGAGGTCAGCGGTTCGATCCCGCTTGGCTCCACCACTTACGCAGTAACTTGTCAGAACTTAGAAATGAACATTCAGTTCGAATGTTGATTTCTGACTTTTGTCAGATCGTTCTTTAAAAATTCGGATATGTGATAGATAGACTGATAGCCACTTTCACTGGTGGATATCAGGCTAAGGTAAAATTTGTGAGTTTTGCTCTTAATTGAGCAACATGCGAATTTTCGGCGAATGTCGTCTTCACAGTATAACCAGATTGCTTGGGGTTATATGGTCAAGTGAAGAAGCGCATACGGTGGATGCCTTGGCAGTCAGAGGCGATGAAAGACGTGGTAGCCTGCGATAAGCTTTGGGGAGTCGGCAAACAGACTGTGATCCAGAGATCTCTGAATGGGGGAACCCAGCCAGCATAAGCTGGTTATCTTGTACTGAATACATAGGTACAAGAGGCGAACCAGGGGAACTGAAACATCTAAGTACCCTGAGGAAAAGAAATCAACCGAGATTCCCTTAGTAGTGGCGAGCGAACGGGGACCAGCCCTTAAGTTGGTTTGAGATTAGTGGAACACTCTGGAAAGTGTGGCCATAGTGGGTGATAGCCCCGTACACGAAAATCTCTTATCAATGAAATCGAGTAGGACGGAGCACGAGAAACTTTGTCTGAACATGGGGGGACCATCCTCCAAGGCTAAATACTACTGACTGACCGATAGTGAACCAGTACCGTGAGGGAAAGGCGAAAAGAACCCCGGAGAGGGGAGTGAAATAGAACCTGAAACCGTATGCGTACAAGCAGTGGGAGCCTACTTTGTTAGGTGACTGCGTACCTTTTGTATAATGGGTCAGCGACTTATATTCAGTGGCGAGCTTAACCGAATAGGGGAGGCGTAGCGAAAGCGAGTCTTAATAGGGCGTTTAGTCGCTGGGTATAGACCCGAAACCGGGCGATCTATCCATGGGCAGGTTGAAGGTTAGGTAACACTGACTGGAGGACCGAACCGACTACCGTTGAAAAGTTAGCGGATGACCTGTGGATCGGAGTGAAAGGCTAATCAAGCTCGGAGATAGCTGGTTCTCCTCGAAAGCTATTTAGGTAGCGCCTCATGTATCACTGTAGGGGGTAGAGCACTGTTTCGGCTAGGGGGTCATCCCGACTTACCAAACCGATGCAAACTCCGAATACCTACAAGTGCCGAGCATGGGAGACACACGGCGGGTGCTAACGTCCGTCGTGAAAAGGGAAACAACCCAGACCGTCA